>JANMII010000295.1:0-18332 GCA_031375665.1 Hyphomicrobium sp. | reverse complement strand
AGGGCTCGCTTCGTTCGACTTTATCATCGCTGACGGTCGTCCGTTTTTGCTTGAGGTCAACGCCCGGCCCGGTGCCACACACGATATTTTCGATTGTGCCGCCGGGTCGCTTTTTTCCGGCCACGTCAACTGCGCGCGAGGTGGTGGTGCGGTCCACCCGTTAGGCATGACGTCGGACGTCCGAGCTGCTGCGATTTTGCATGCCGATCGCGCGCCCATCACACTCGGCAAAATCGATTGGCCAGACTGGGCAGCAGATCGCGGCCAGCCGGGCTCGCATATCCCGCTTGGAACACCGCTCGCCACAGTCTTCGCCGACGCCCAAACCAGCGATGCGGCCGAAGCGCTGGCCGGTGCGCGCTTGGCGACGCTCGAAAGCCTGATATACGAACAAGCAAAATGACGCTGAGACCGGAGACGACCGATGCAAACCGCCGCCAACCCTAGCGTTTCGAAGCGCGCCGCCAAAATTGTCGATGCGATCGCGGCCAATGCCGACGCGCTTCGCGTCCACGTCTCGACAGGCTCGCAAGGTGAAAGTCTGATCGACCTTGGAGGCGCTGTTCCTGGCTGTCTTGAGGCTGGCCGGATGCTCGGCGAAGTCTGCATGGGCGGACTTGGAACGGTGCAAATTACGACGTCATCTGGTCTGCAGAATTGGCCGCTTGGTGTTGTTGTGCACGCGACCAATCCGGTCATTTCATGTCTTGGCAGTCAATATGCCGGCTGGACCATCACGGACGAGGCAAGCGGATTTTTCGCGCTTGGTTCTGGCCCAGCGCGAGCGCTCGCTCGCGTTGAGGACATCTACAAGGAGCTCGGGTACGCCGATAGCAGCGATACGACCGCCTTGGTTATTGAAGGCGATAAAGCCCCGCCCGCAGCCGTTATCGCTAAAGTCGCCGAGGCCTGCGGCATCAAACCATCGGGGCTGACGATCTTGTTTGCGCCGACTTGGAGCCTAGCTGGCGGCGTGCAGATTGCCTCGCGCGTGCTTGAGGTTGCCATTCACAAAGCGCACGCGCTGCATTTTGCGCTCGACAACATTTTGGATGGCACCGGCACCGCGCCGATCGCGCCACCGTTTCCGGATTTCGTCAAAGCCATGGGCCGTACCAACGACGCCATCATCTACGGCGGGCGCATCCACCTGTTCGTCAAAGGCTCCGACGACGAAGCCAAGCGACTGGCCGACGGCCTGCCGTCATCATCGTCGACGGCCTATGGCAAACCGTTCGCCGACATCTTTTCGGAAGTAAACGGCGACTTCTACAAAATCGATGCGATGCTGTTTTCACCAGCGGCTGTCACGGTCTCGAATGTCGAAACAGGCAAATCTTTCCATGCCGGAAAAGTCGCACCAGAGATCGTTGATGCGAGCTTTAGCTGATCCAGTTGCCGCGGCTGTTTCGAAAACAGGCGCAGGCCTCCATTTCGCGCTGCTTATCGAAGAGGGTCGCGGCGAGTGGCACGCGCGGCGGATCGTGCGGTCGCTAGAAGCGTGCGGGGCTAAGGTCACGGTTTCATCTTTGCCCCATTGCGCTTTCGACACCGGCTTGGCGTCCGGGATCGACATTCCAGGTTTCGCTGGGCGCTTGCCAGATGGCGTGTTCGTTCGGTCGATCTCGGCTGGGACGCTCGAACAGATCACCTTCCGGCTTGGGCTGCTGCACGCCCTGCGTGAAAGCGGTGTGCGGGTCTGGAATGACGCGCGCGCGATCGAACGCTGTGTCGACAAATCACAGACGACGTTTTTGCTGCACCATCACGGCGTTGCGACACCGCGCACCCGCGTTTGCGAAACCCGCGCTCATGCCGAGCGCTACACCGATGGGCTCGACAGGCCGCTGGTCTTGAAGCCGTTGTTCGGTAGCCAAGGCAAAGGTATCGCGCGGCTGATGACACAAAGCGATTTGCCGAGTGCCGAGGCCGTCGACAGCGTCTATTACATGCAGGATTTTGTTGTTCCAACCGACGACCTGTTCGAGGACTGGCGCGTGCTCGCAACCCGCCACCGGGTCATCGCTGCCATGACCCGGCGCGGCGATACGTGGGTCACGAACATCCACCAGGGTGGCACAGCGCGCTCGCACCAGCCCAACGCCGAGATGACCGAGCTAACCATGGCCGCAATGCGGGCGATCGATGCGGATTACGCCGGCATCGATTTGATCCGTACCGCGCGCGGTGAACTCCAGGTCTTGGAAGTCAATTCCAATCCAGCGTGGCGCGGTTTGCAATCGGTTGCCGATATCAACATCGCCGAAGCCATCGCCCATGATTTCTTGCAGACCGTGCTGGACCACCGCAGCCAACGGGTTGTGGCCTGATGCAAGCGCCGCTGACCCGTGGCGAAATCGAAGCAGCGTTCATCGCTGCGTGCGATGGCGAACTGAGCGCGCTGAAGCCCGGCAACGTCCATCGGTTTTCAGCCGGGCACGGCATGGACGTTTCATTTTTTGAACGTGCCGCCGTCGCTGCCGCTCCGCACATCGCCAATCCCGATCTCAGCGTTGGCCAGCGGATTTTGCAGGCGACGGAAGCCAGTGTCGCGGCCACCGGCGTCAATACCAATCTCGGCATCGTGTTGCTGGCCGCCCCCCTCGCCAGTGCAGCAGCGCAAACCGATATCGGCACCGGGTTGCGCCGTCGGCTTGCGGTGATCTTATCGCTGCTAACCAAAGACGATGCGCGCGATGCTTTCGCCGCCATTCGGATTGCCAACCCAGCCGGGCTTGGTCAGGTCGCCGATGGTGACGTCAGCCAGTCGGGCCCTGACATGACGTTGATCCAAGCCATGGGGCTGGCGGCAGATCGCGACCGCATCGCCCAGGCCTACGTCACCGCCTACGAAGACATCTTCGACGTCGCGCTGCCAATTTATCATCAAGCTCTGACAATCGCGACAACGCCAGACCTCGCTGTCACAACGTTGCATATGGCACTGTTGAGCAAGTATCCCGACAGTCATATCGCCCGCAAGTGGGGCTTGGCCCAGGCCGAGCACGTACGCGACCAAGCCCAGGCGCTGGCGCGACTTTGGCAGCCAGTTGCGGTCGCCCGGTCGAGACTGGGACTGCTTGACTTCGATGCAGACTTGAAGGCCCGAGGCCTGAACCCCGGAACAACCGCTGACCTCGTTGTCGCAACCCTGTTCGCAAGCCATGTTTCGCGGCGGAAACAACCTGGAATGCGCCCGCCAGGGCGTACTTAGGGACTTGTCGGATGGCGTGACCTGGGGGTAATACAGCGCGTGCCCGCTTCGGGCACACATATCCTTTCCATCGGCGCTCCGCTGCATTCGTGACGCGGCCGTCGGGCCTGGATATCCATCGCAAGGGCAGAACAGCGAAGTTCCGGCGTTAGTCGGGGGAGCGTTGGTGCTCGTATTGTTTTTTTGTGGGAGGAACCCCCCTAATGGCCAAGATCAACAAAGTCATGATCGGCGAATCGCTCGTCGGTGACGGCAACGAAGTTGCGCACATCGACCTCATCATCGGACCGCGCGGTTCGGCTGCCGAAACAGCTTTCTGCAACTCGCTGACGAACAACAAGGACGGCTTCACGTCGCTCCTCGCCGTCATCGCCCCAAACCTCGCCTGCAAGCCAAACACGATCCTGTACAACAAGGTCACCATCAAGGACGCCCGTCAGGCCGTTCAGATGTTCGGACCAGCCCAGTACGGCGTCGCCAAGGCTGTTCAGGATTCAGTCGCTGAAGGCGTGATCCCAGCTGCAGAAGCTGACGATCTGTTCCTCTGCGTTGGCGTGTTCATTCACTGGGAAGCGGCTGACGACGCCAAGATCCAGGACTACAACTACCGCGCCACTAAGGAATCGATTGCACGTGCAATTTCGGGCAAGCCAACGGCTGCCGAAGCAACCGCACAGCGTAACTCGGCAACACATCCTTTCGCTGCCAAGACTTGAAGCGGACACCGTCCACAGCAGGACGATAAAAAAATACAAGAAACTGCCCCTCCTATGCAGGGGGGTCTGCTGCAGCGATTGGGAAGACTGCTTTCTGGACGTTACAGCGGTTGATGACCGACAAGTCGAACGCGCGGCGCAAGCTGCTCGGCCCCTTGTTCAGCATTGACCGACCGTGAATAGACTTGACGACCAGCTATCGGCCGGCGATCTCCCTGAGGTCACCGGCCGAAATTTTTTGGCCATGCAGTGCCGTCGCAATCAGTGCGCCATGCACGCCAGCACAGCGTGCCTCCAACACATCGGCTTTGTCACGAATGCCGCCCGCAGCGTAAACCTTGCGGCCACGGCCCCGGCCAACGATATCGCGCAATCGCGCGAAGTCTGGCCCCTCGTCGCTGCCGACCCGACTAAGCGTCATGACGATCACGCGATCGGGCCACAGCGTCGGATCAGCCAACAGCTGTTTCGGACCCATAAATTCTTCACCCCGGAAATCGAGCGACAGAACCGTCCGTTGCGGAGCGTCCGACAAAATGTCTTGGGCGGCGCCTATCGTCTCTAGGCTTTCGCTGCCGACCACCAATGTCGCGATCGGAGCCGCCAGCAGAACCCGGGCTGCCCCGCGCGATTCCGTGCCAGCATCGATCCAGATTTCGGCACCACCGAGTTCTCGGCTCAGCGAAGGGATGAGATGAACATTGCGGCCGCGACCCTCGATGCCATCGAGATCGGCGATGTAGAATTTGCGGAACGGATACAGCTGGCGAAACCCGCGCGCGACCATCGCTGGCTCATGCCCCGCGGCCAGCGGTGTCACCAGCGGCTGATAATGCGAACGCGCACCACGAACGGCGCGGACGGCCTTGCCATTGGCAACGTCTATGACCGGCACAACGTCCATCACCTTGCCTCCCTGCCAGCGTGGTGTATCACGAGCAACGAAGCCGTGGGATTTACTCGGCGAGCGTTGGACATCCGTAGCAATGGAAACCGGCCGTGCGCACTGCAGGATATGATGTCGGCGGTGCGCATTTGAAAGTTGCGCTGGTGGAGAAGCGCCGCGTTGTGGCCGCCCGTCAGATCAAGTGTGAGCTTTGGCACGGTCTCGCACAACTCGATGCAGCGCTAGCAGAAGCAGCCGATCTGATTGCATCCGCCGACCATCATGCTGTTACCATGACGGCCGAGTTGACCGAGATTTTCGCTAGTCGGCAAGCAGGCGTTGCGGCGATCGTTGCTCATGTCTCGGCGCGGTTATCACCAGCGCCAATTTTTTTTAGTGCACCAGGCCATTTCGTCTCCGGCCTCCAGGCTGGCCAAGACACGCTCGCCGTGGCATCGGCAAATTTCTTAGCGACCGCAGGTGCGATCGCGGTATTAAAGCCTAACGCGCTGTTGATCGACATGGGCTCAACCACGACCGACATCATTGCGTGCGATCAACCGATGGGCCTAACCGATGCCGACCGGCTCCGCAGCGGCGAGTTGGTCTATACCGGCCTAACGCGCACACTGGTTCCAACCGTGACGACGCGCGCGCCCTTCAATGGCGTGTGGCAAAGCCTGGCGCGCGATGGCTTTGCGACCATGGCCGACGTGCGGCGCGTGCTCGAAACATTACCGCCCGACGTTGATCTCCACACCACAACTGACGGTCGCAGTTCATCACTCGCTGACAGCGTGGCACGGCTCGCACGTGGATTTGGCCGCGACGGTACGCTGCAAGAACTCGACCTCTGGCAAACATCGGCCGCCCACATCCGCTCGGTGCAATTGCAGTCTATCGCTGAGGCGGCGCACCAAGTGCTGGCTGCCAGTGCCCAAAAGATCGACGTTGTGATCGCCGCTGGAATTGGCGTCGAGGAGGCGTCAGAGATTGCGCACATCCTCGATTTGCCATCGCTACGGTTTGACGAACTTGTGTCAGTTGAGCCAGCCTTACGAGACGCCGTCACAGCATGTGCGCCAGCCGTTGCCATCGCGATGCTCGCTGACCGTCAACGCTCAATCGCGGTTTGAAGCAAAAGCTGCTCAAGGCGTTGGGTTGTGAAATTCGCGTCAGCCTTAAGCGCCTCATACTGACGGCGTGCCAGCTCGCGGTTCATGTCTGGCGAACGAATGCCGACGATCAATAAATTCTTGGCTGTGTGTTCAGTTGAAACGAACTCGATGATTTTGACTTTGTAGCCGGACGCTTCCATCAGTAATGCACGCGCGGCATCGGTCACCAGATCGGCGAGCCGTTGCTTCAACAGTCCGAACTTGACCAAGCCGAGCAAGCCATCCGCTGGGTTGGTCAGTTGCGGGGCAATTTCGTGTTGGCAACACGGCGCGCACATAATGACGGCAGCGTTGCCAGAAATCCCCCGATAGATCGCGTCATCCGTCGCGGTATCGCAGGCATGCAGAGCGATGACCAAATCGCTGTTCGACGAAGCGCTTGCGGCCGCGTCAGCCGCTTCAAACGTGAGCCCCGCAAGCCTGAGTTTTTGCGCCAGCACCCGCGATGCCGCCGCCAGATCTGGCCGAATTTCGATACCACTCATGCGACACGATTTTGCGAGCCGCACCGTGAGGTGATCATAAAGCGCGAACGTCAGATAGCCTTTGCCAGAGCCAATATCGACGACCGACACCGTCGGTTGAGCGGCGAGATCAGACGCTCGAATGACATCGTCGACGATCTCGATGAAGTGGCAGATCTGTTTGAATTTGCCGTACATCGACGGTTTGATCATGCCGTCGGCGGTCGCCACGCCGAGATCGACCAGATAGGGCCGCGAGGGCGCGACGGCATATTCCTTGATCCGATTGTGCGGGCTAACAGACGTCGTGCCACAGGTCAGACCAGCCGTCGCCTTCAAAGTGGCTTTTGATTTCGTGAGCCGAGGCTCCAAGCGCTTGTTGTAAACCACCGATATATCTCGTTCGGAGGTAAACAGCGTTGCGCTAAGGTACGTCGCGCCGAGTTGCGTTGCGATCTCCGCCAACCCGCCGTCGATCGACGCAACAGTTGTCACGTCGCGGGTTGCATGCCGCGTCACGAAACGCAGCCGCGTTTCGTCTTTGACGTGGATGCAATCAACAACGCACCTCTCAACGACTTCGCCGCGGCGCGGTTTGCCGAGCGTCAATTTGACAAATGTCTGGGCGCTCAGATTGTCACGGATCATAGCCATGAAGTCAGACTTGATGGCGGCTGCGTCCATCGTCACTGTCCCGGCGCGGTATCGCGCGCGCAGCGCCAACCGTCGATTTTGGCCATCAACCAGCCCCAGGCTTCGAGTTCAGCGGCTGCTGCAGTCTTTGAAATCGCAATTTCAAGATATTTCAGTTCGGCCTCGACTTTTTCCGGCGGCAGCATGTGAAGCCGCGTCGATAGCACCGCGAGTTCAAGAACCGCTGCCTGGGCGCGACTATAACCCTGCCAGTGGCTGTGGCTTTCTTCGTGCACCACGTCGCATACGAAGCGCGGCCGCACGTCGTCATCAATAACTTTTGCAACACGCAGTTCCCAGTGCGAGACGCAGTTTTGTAAGCGGCTACCATTCACTTTCGTTGCAGCAACCATCGGCCAATCTTTTCGGCCGGTGACGCAACCGGCAAAGACGCGAACGTCCTGCGTATGGCTGGCAACAGCCGCAGGATTTACAAGCAAATTATCGAGGGTCTTTGACGGGCTGAACGGCGCGACGATCCAGCCGTTGCCGTCGGCAATCAAACCGAGCGGTGCGATGTGGACGACCCCCTCCGCGCTCGTTGTCGTAATGATGGTTTCGATAATCCGGGCCATCAGCCAGCATCCCCATCGGATGCCGTAGTCTTCTTCGCTTTTAGCGTCGAGCCTTCCGGCGCGTGCCGAATGAGGTCCTCAGCCTTCACGTCGGCTGCAGCGCCCCATCGCAGAGGGTTATCCTGCGCATAGCGCTTGCCAAGGTGGTGCGCGATTTCTGCCTTCGCTAATTCATAACCAAGATAAAACGCGTGCGCGCCGTCACCCTCGACGCCGAGCTTTGGAAAAAGATCAAAGGGATCGAGCGCTGTGTGGTAACCGTTGCGGCTGTAGATGTGCAAACCTTCGTCGCCAACCTGGATGCGAAAATTATCATCTCGAACTTCCGCCGCGCCGGTTGCAATTTCTGCATCCGATTGTGGAAACGGATTGAGGTCATGTAGCGACAGCATGGCGCTTGGATAGCCTTTCGGCAAACTCTCATCTTCGCGCGCGCGATACATCAGGCGGCGAGCCGCATCATGCTCTTCGATGGTCCGGCGCGTATGGGGCGAGACCTGCACAATCAAAACATTTTGAATGCGCAGCTCCGAACAAATGCCAAGCAACATGGCCGTCACACCCTGGCTGTCGGCGTCGGTCAACTCGGTGAGATTTCCGGTGCCCATCAAAATCTCAACGTCGGGTCGCAAGCGCCGCAATTCCGCGTAGCGTTCAATCGAGACCGTAAATCCGAAATGGATCGGATCCAAAATGGGGTCCGCTATGAAGGAAATACTTTTTTGATGCGCGAGATCGATGGCTCTGACCAGCGAGGCTAAATCACCATGCGGCTTTGGCACGAGGATCGGAACGCACGACGTACCTTTGACAGCATCCAGCGTCGTCTCATCCAAACTCAACACATAATGCGCACCAGCCTTGGCAGCGCGCTCAAGTTCGCTGACATTGCCACTGTCAACGCTGACCTTATGGCCAGCCGCGACGAGCTTTGACACCATCTCTTCGAGATGCGGAAAATCTGCTTCGGGCTGACAGCCGATGTCGATCACGTCTGCGCCTTTGGCGCGATGCGAGGCAGCTATCTCCATCACGCGATCAACTGTCAGAAGCGGGGCTTCGATAATTTCAGCGAAGATCCGCAGGTCGTGCTTCGACATGTCGGGCGGCTTGCCGCCTTTACCGAGAAATTGCGGAAGATCGACAATCTCATCCGGCCCACGCTCGAAGGGTACGCCGTAGTGCTGACTTAAATTTTCAAGGTCCATCCGCGAGCGACCGGGCACAATGACCCGCGTCGCGTCGAGTGGCCCTTTCAATCGATTGCGCACGATGCCTTCGGTCATCAAGGCTGCAACCTTGATACCGATGTTGGCGATTTGCCATGACCCATCGTCCAGCCCGACCTGGGCAATGGTCGTCTTCAATCGGTTTTCAGCCAAGCGGCCGGTTAGGAAGAGGAACTTGGGTTTTGTGTCTTGAGCCATGTGAGCCGAGCAGCTACCGCCACTTTGAGATCTGCAACACTTTCGACCACGGTCGTATCATCAAAGGTCTTCAGCCGTTCGGTGTTTTCCAGATCGATGCGGCGAGGGTAAACTTTGACCATGCCTTTGGGCGCTTCGGTGTCCATCTCCGGCGCCGTGTCGCAGGCAAAAACAATCGTCGGTACGCGGGTTTTTCCAGCCTGCGCAAAGACATTGGTCGCAAGATTATCTGAAATTCCAACCACACACTTTGCGACCGTATTGGATGTCGCCGGCGCAACGATTAGCGTGTGGTAGACCCCATAATAAAAAGCACCGACAGGGGCCGCACTCGCCGTCGTATCTTTGAAGATACGAACGCCGGGCCCAAGATCAAACTCCTGCTTGTACATCCGGATGACTTCAGCGGCCGCCTTCGAGACGAACACGTCGAGGTTCGGCAGCGTGCGCATGATCTCAAGGCTCTCCTTGAAAAAATGCCCCGAACCCGTCAGCGCCCAGCCAAACCGTGGGCGCGCGACGCCCTTCATCTCAGCTTCATAATCCATGACTTGTATCCATGCCTGGCGCGATACCATGGGGGGTCGGCGTCGTCGATGGCCAATCGTCGGCGCAATTAAATTTCAAGCTGCACAGTGCGTTGGCCTCTAGCGCCCCGCAGGTCATGGTTGAATCCTGCGAGCCCAGTTGGGCCAATGATCCGCCAGTCGACGCGGTGGCGCGCAACATAATTGGCAAACGCGCGATCAACGATGCCGCGCGCCGTCAACGCCGCGGCTGCCGTGTTCGGCTCGATATCGACCGATTTGAACAGCACCAAGGGGCACGCCAATTTGTGGGCCAGCCAAGCCGCGATCGTATCTGACGTCGTGTCCCAATTTTGCGGAATGCTGTCATCACCATCGAGCGTTGGCAGCGGCACCCAAATCGGCACGCGATCTTGGTCGAAACACAAATCACGCGCTGCAGCGTCATCGATGATCGTCAGACTGGAATTTAGTGAAACAAACGTCTCGGCCATCTGATGCATTCCGAGCATCGCCAGCCGGTGTGCGGCCCCATCATCGAAGCCGACAGCCGTCTGCAGATCGCGCACTTTGTCCGCAAAGCGACCGCCACCCGGCACAATCACAAGACGTTGCTCGCATCGCACTAAGACATCGAGCGCCTCGGCTAAAGCTCCGGTTTCAGCAAGGCTGCCACCGACCTTCACCACCGTTAGCCGCTGCGGCCGTGGTGCGGCATCGACCGATCGCACACTAGCCACGGCCGAACTCACGCGCGGCGGCTTTCGTTGCAGGACGTATGATTTCAACGCCGCGTAAGGGGCCTCGCTCGAGTTTTTCAAGCTGAACGCGCACGGCTATGATCCGCTTGTCGTCCAAACATCCGCTGGCAATGCGCTCGGCGAATGTCTCAACCAGATTGATATGTCCGCCGCGTGCGAGCGCCACAATACTATCGATGATGTCCGCATAGGACGGCACTTCAACCATCTCGTCGTCGAGGCTGAATACGTCGGTCGCCAATCGGGCTTCGACCGAAAACCGCAGCTTCTGTGTGACGCCCTGTTCTTCGGCATAGACGCCGACATTGCAGTCGACAACGAAATCGCGAACGAAAATGGTGTCGCCGATCTGTCGGGCTTTGGCGGCAGCCCGACGTACTTTCGCAGCATCCGGTTTTTTCGCTTCAGATGACGACTTTTTGGTTTTGTTGATCATGTCGAATAAATTCCGTCAGGCCCCCAAGCATCATGACCCGCGCGTGAGGGCCGCACTCGTTCAATTCAAAGAAATCAGCCTCGCGCAACACGCACCGCTTCACGGTCCGAGACGGCCGCGGATATAGCATGACGGATGGCCGCGACTCGTGCGGCATCAAGCACGCTTTGGCGGCCGTTCGCGCACAGCGCGCCACGAAAACCCAGCACATCTGGGCACAGCGCTGCAAGCGGGGTCACATCACACGCTCGCAATGAGCCAGCCAGACCGCCCACAAGGCCAAAGCCGCGCGCCATGTGGAGAAAAGCTGCCAACTCCGTAACGCTTCGGACGTTGGTTAATGAGCCGGCAGCTTTGTCCGCCGTGTCGAGCATGACGCCAACAAATCCCGCAACTGCGAGACGTTCGACGATGGTCTCGTCAAACGGCTGGTCGGCCATGAGCACCGCGATCAATTTTGCTTGGCCGATATCAGTACGACCCAGCGCCGCAATCACTGCATCCGAACGATCAGAGCCGAAAAATCCGACCTTGACGATATCGACCCCGGTGGCCGCCATCGCTTCTGCCGCCGGCACCATTGCAGTGGCGCACGCTGGTAGATCGCCAATGGTCGCGCTGACCAGCCGCGTGCCTGAGACTTCCGCAAGGATGGCGCGGACCGTCGCAAGCGGCAAAGCACCAAGCGCGCCCTCGGCTGGATTTTTGGCGTCGATCACGTCGGCCCCACCCGCGATCGCCAGGGCCGCTTCGGCGGCAGTCGTGACGCTGGCGAGAAAAGCTGGCACGGAGTGGCCGCGCAACGGTCGTCGCAGATGCGCGGTGGTCGACATCAAGCATGGTTCCGAAATGAGCGCGTTCGGCTTGGCGCGCTATGGTGATTGGAAAATTCGGGCTTGGGCGGCGGCGACCGTTGCCCGGTCTGCGCGCTCAGACACCGTCAGGGTCACCGGGATATCTTCCACCACACTCGCCTGTCCCGGCGCGAGGCGCAAGATGCGCGTGCCCAGTTGCACGGCCTCGGCCCGGTCGTGCGTGACGAAGATGACGGTCGTCGGCTGTCGCAGCCACAGGTCCATGAGGAGCTGGCGCAGGCTGTGCGCGGTCGGGTCATCGAGCGACACGAACGGCTCGTCCATCAGCAAAATTTCAGGCTCGAGAATGAACCCTCGCGCCAGCGCGACCCGCCGTTGCATGCCAAGCGATAGCCGCTCCGGATAGGCATTCGCTGCTGGCGTCAGACCGACGCGCTCAAGCATTGCTGGGATCTTCGCCAACCGTGGGTCGCCATCCGGTAGGGCCAGCGCAATGTTCTGTTCCACCGTGCGCCAGGGGAGCAGCCTTGGGGATTGGAAAATGTAAGTCAGGCTGTCTTTGCCCGCACCCAAATCGATGCTGCCTTCAAAATCGCGATCCAAGCCCGCGATGATGTTGAGCAACGTGGATTTGCCGCAACCCGAGGGGCCGGTCAGCACCAGGAATGAGCGCGGTTCAACGTCGAAGGCGATGTCACGCAGCACGGTTTGGGCGTCGCGCTCGCCAACAGGTGGAAAAATTTTGCGCGCAACCGCGACTTTAATTGTGCTGCCTTCCACTGGCACTTTGGATGCGGTTTGCGTTAGCGCCGCCATGCGTTCACCCGCACTTGCAGAGGCTGCAGGATCATGAACTCGATAATCTGCACGATGATGATGAACCCCAGCGCGTAGGCTAAAATGGTGCTGACGTCGAACTCTTGGAAAGCAATGTTGAGGCGATAGCCCACGCCTGTGGATCGGCCGAAGGCTTCAACGACCAGAACGATCTTCCACACAAGCGCCAAGCCTGATCGCGCGGCACCCGCCAAAAACGGCGCGAGCTGCGGGATCGTGACGTGGCGCAACGTCTTCCACCATCCGAACTTATAAACTGCGGCCATCTCGGTCAGGTCGCGCGATAGGCTGCGCGCGCCTTCGCGCATGGTGACGGCAACGTTGGGAATTTTATTTAGCGCAACGGCTGTGATCGCTGCCGCCTCGCTGAGCCCGAACCAAATATAGCACAGTGTAATCGTCACAAGCGCTGGCAGGTTCAGAAACAAAATCAGCCAGGTATCGAAAAAACGATCGGCCGTCCGGAAGGTGCCAAGCGCCAACCCAATGGCCGAGCCAATGAACATCGCCACCACGAATGCGATTGCCACACGGCCAAGCGTCGCCAAAATGTGGACCCACAAATCGCCGTTCGCTGCCTCGCGCAGCAGCACATCAAACACCGTTAGCGGTGTCGGGAGATATTTGTTTTCAATGACAATCGCTATGACATGCCAGAGCACGCCGAAGGCCAGCAGCGAGCCAAGCATCCAGCCCAGCCGCTCGATCGTCTTCAACCACCCAGACGATGCGTTAGACGCGCGCGGGATAGAAGAGGTTTGCGTCAAACCGGGTGCCATCGCCTACAAGTTCCGCGTCGCCGAGTTCAATCAGAAGTTTGGTGAGTTTTTCAGCCGATGCCGTATCCGTCGGCGTCCAACCAGGTGTGATACCCGACCTGAAAAATCCTTTGATCGACGCCAATTCAGCATCACTCGACGGCTTGATCAGCGGCCGCAATCGTTCCCACGCCGGATCGGAAGCAGCCAGAACGACATTCGCGTCGGCAACAGCTGCCAACAATTTATCGACTGGAACGGCTTTATCGGCGATGGCTTTTTCAGACCAAATGAAACCGACCAGCGCTGGCGCCGGGCTGATCCCTAGCCCGGTCATCACGTCCGCCATGCTCAGGACTTGGCGGGCGCCACCACCGGCCAGCCGCGCCGCATAGGTCCAGAAGTTCAACACGGCATCGAGACGGCCACTGCGAAATTCTTCAGTGACAAGAGGGGCCGCACCAAACACAGGCTCGGCAATTTTAGAGATGTCTTCGCCTAAAACCTTGCGTGAATAGGCGCGCAACAAAATCCAACTCTTGTCGATGCCAGTGCCTGCGACGCCGATCTTTTTGCCTTTGAGATCGGCCAAAGATTTCACCGGACTGTCAGCCGCCACCATAAGGCTGCCGAGCGTCGCTGAGTACGGCGCGAATTTGAGGTCCATGCCTTTGGCCCGTTGCCGCATGGCCCAGGTCCAATCACTGACGATCACGTCGGATTCACCAGCCAACAGCGACACAGGTGCTGCCGAATTGTTGGCGACTTCGATGACCTTCAATTCAAAGCCGTGCTTGGCTTCCAGACCTTCTGCGCGGATCGTATCGATGAGCCAACTGACAGAGCCAAATTTCACCGAGCTCAGTTTGATAATTGGAACAGGTGCTGCGATGGCACGCGTTGTCAGAGCTTTCGCAGCAACGACCGCGCCGGTCGCGGCAAGTAAATGGCGACGATCAAGTGCGATCATGGGCTGCTCGCCTCTACATTGAAGCGATTACGCCACAAGTAGCGGATGCCATGCAGCCAAAGTTCATCCGTGTTGCCGCGGATCTCAGCCGACATCTGTTTGACGAGTTTTCCGCTTTCAGCTTCGCGCGCGAACAAGCGCAGACTGATCAAAGCGTCCGATAGTTTTTCGACGTAGCCCGTGACCGCCAAATCGGCGCCAGCTTGCTTGGCGAGTGGCACCTCGCAGGCGTCGCATTTGAAAAATGGCGATGCCGCATCGACCTCTTTGGCCAACGGGGTCAAATCAACGATGGTGTACTTGCCATCCTTGGCCATGAGGGTTTTCAGTTCTTCGGTCACCATGCGCATTCGGCGCAAATCCTCGTCCTGCGGCTTGGCGAAAACATCGCCTTCGATGCCGATATCACGGATATCGAACGGGAAAACGGCGGCCTTTTGCGCTGCAACAGAAGCCCCGCTCGTGCCACCGATGAGGCCGAAAGAGACGACGATCGCCACAGCTGTGCGCTGCACGGCTAAGTCAAGGACGGTGTTACGGGTCGCCATTTTCATCCTCTTGATCGGCGTGGTTCGCGCGTCGCACCGCGCTCCGTGATGATGTTACGTGCGCTATGACGCCACCGATTTGCAAGATCTCAGATGGCGGCTGCAATCACGGCGCCGGTCACAAAACCGCGAGTGGTTTCAAGTTGGCTTGACATACCCCGCCCTCGCCCCCTTCTAGAGTAATATAGTAACAGTTGTTCGAGGCGACCCCGTCCGCTCCCGAAATTCCAACCGGCGCTTTGCCGCTAGGGAGCACATCTGACAACCCTGTCGAATGGTGGTTTCTACGGTGAATATACGTTATTTTTTAATGCTTTACTCCCCGCGGCGGATGACGCTCGCGGCAGCGCTTGCAGGCGTGGTTTTTTTCACAACATTGAATACGGCTCGCTTATCAATTGCTGAAGCCGCTGGGGAACCCGGCGCAACTGCGCCAGCAGCGGAAACCAGGCCAGCAACGGAAACCGCGCCAGCTGCGCCAGGCTCCGCTGCGGCGACAGCCAATAACCAACCATCGATCAAGATCGACGTACTTTATCTCAAACAAATCCGTGACGATAACCCACCACTTTCGTTGCTCGATCTGCCAGCCCCCGATGAGGGGTTGGCTGGCGCGCGGCTGGCCACCGCCGACAACAACACGACGGGCCGCTTCCTCGGCCAGGCCTTTGAGCTCGAAAACATCGAGGATGCCAACGTCGACACGTTGATCGCATCGGCTGCTGAAAAGGTGGCGGCTGGAACCGGCTTTCTGATCGCAGACATGGATGCAGCTTCCCTATCGAAACTTGCCGCTGCAATGACCGGCAAGCCAGCACTCATTTTAAATGTTGGCAATGCCGACGACGACATGCGCGAAGAAAAATGCAGCGCGAACGTCGTCCATCTGGCGCCGACGCGGACCATGCTTGCAGATGCGCTCGGTCAGTATTTAGCTTGGAAGCAATGGCGCAACTGGTTCATCGTTTCGGGCCCAACTCCGCAGGACAAGTTGCTGGCCGACGCCTACAAGCGCGCAGCCAAGCGATTTGGCGCAAAGATCGTCGAAGAGCGCGAATTCAAATACGAAGCCGGGAGCCGACGTGCCGACGGCGGATTTGAACAGATTCAGCAACAAATCCCGCAATTCACACAGAACGCAGCCGACCATGATGTCGTGGTCGTGGTCGATGAAAGCCGACTGTTTGCCGACTACATGCCCTATCGCACGTGGATCCCGCGGCCGGTGGTCGGCTCGGCTGGCTTGACGCCAGCAAGTTGGCACCCAGCCCTTGAACTTTGGGGCGGCACGCAATTCCAGAACCGATTTCGTCGCCTCGCCAGCCGAAACATGCGGCCCATCGACTACGACGCTTGGCTGGCCATGCGCGTTGTCGGCGAAGCCGCGTCGCGCAAGAGGACTGGGGATTTCAAAACACTTTATGACTACATCCACTCACCCGAATTCGAGGTTGCCGCATTCAAGGGCGTGAAGACAACGTTCCGAACCTGGAACGGTCAGCTGCGCCAACCGCTCATCGTGACGACGCCGAAACTGCTGGTCAGCATCTCGCCGCAGCCGGGCTTCCTGCATCAGTTCAGCGAACTCGATACGCTTGGGATCGATAAACCCGAAACCAAGTGCCAAGCGTACACAAAACAATAGGAATTTGCGGTGTCCAAGACCTCGATCAAGGCCACCGCGACATCAAAATGAATTCGAAATTGGAGCATCTCACCATGTCGCGAATGAACAGTCTATTGGCGGTCACGGCACTGGGCGCAACCTTGGCGATCACGTCCGCTGAGCCCGCGATGGCCTACAAAGCCTTCGTGTCGAACGAAAAAGACAACACCATCACGGTCATCGATACCGAAAAACTCGAAGTCGTGAAGACCATCAAAGTGGGTCAGCGACCCCGCGGTATTGTGATCTCGAAAGACGGCAAGTGGCTGATCGTTTGCACGAGCGATGACAACATTGTGCAGGTTTACGACACTGCAACTTACGAGTTTGTGAAAACGCTGCCATCGGGTCCTGATCCCGAATTGCTGGTGCTACATCCAACAGGTAACCCGCTCTATGTCGCCAATGAGGACGACAACCTGGTCACCGTCGTCGACATTCAAAAAGGCTCGGTGATCTCAGACGTGCCGGTTGGCGTCGAGCCAGAAGGCATGGGCATGAGCCCCGATGGAAAAGTGTTGGTGAACACGTCTGAAACAACCAACATGGCGCATTTCATCGACACCACCAGCTTGAAGACGTTTGATAACGTGTTGGTCGACAGCCGGCCGCGCGTTGCGATGTTCAATCACGATGGTTCGCAGTTGTGGGTGTCGTCAGAGATCGGCGGCACGGTCACGGTTATGAACCCAGCCGACCGCAAGATCATCGGCAAAGTGACGTTCGAAATTCAAGGTGTTGCCAAGGAAGCGATCCAGCCGGTTGGCGTCCGCATCACCAAAGATGGCAGCAAGGCCTTCGTCGCGCTTGGACCGGCAAATCGCATCGCCATCATCGATACGGCAACACTGAAGGTTGAGAAATACATTCTCGTTGGGCAGCGCGTTTGGCAGATCTATCTGACGCCCGACGACAAACAGCTGTACACGACCAACGGCGCCTCCAACGACGTCACCGTTATCGATGTCGCCAGCCAAAAGGCAATTAAATCGATCAAGACCGGTCGCTATCCTTGGGGCGTCGTGATCTCGAAAGAGTGATAATCGCGGTGCTTGCGTTAACCGCTAGCCCTAAACGATAAGCCAGTGCGAAAGATGCACACCGGACGGCGACACGAACGTTACTCGTCGCCGTCTCGGCACCAATTAAAATCGCGGACAGCATTCAACAACTCGTCTCTAGTAGCTCACTTTTGACAGCAAGGATCGCGTCACCCGATGTCTGTTCTGGCCGACAGCCCCAAGTCATCCGCATATGATGCTGTGCCAGCCTTGCTCGTCAAAGGTGTGAGCCATCATTTCGGCGACAAAAAAGTTTTAGACGACGTCTCGTTGCGGGTTGCGCAAGGTGCTTTCACGGTTTTGCTCGGGCTCAATGGTGCTGGCAAATCCACGCTGTTCTCGCTGGTGACCCGGCTGTACGACAACGTCTCTGGCGAGATCATCATTCGCGGTTCGGATGTGCGGCGCAAACCATCGCTGGCACTGCAAAGGCTCGGCGTGGTTTTCCAAAGCCGCACGTTGGACGGTGATTTATCGTTGCTTCAAAATCTGAAGTATCACGCAGCGCTTCATGGCTTCAGCGGCGGTGACGCCGCAAGCCGGGCCGCCCAAGCTCTTGAAGTCGTGGGCCTTGCCGATCGCGCCAACGAGCGCGTCAGGGCGTTATCGGGCGGACAAGCGCGGCGTGTTGAGATCGCACGATCCCTCATGCATCGGCCCGATTTACTGTTGCTTGATGAAGCAACGGTTGGGCTCGACATCGGTTCGCGCGAAAGCGTGGTCAAAATTGTCCGAGGGCTGGTCCAGACACGTCGACTTGGGGTTTTATGGGCCACCCACTTGATGGACGAAGTCAAAGT
>JANMII010000240.1:0-1833 GCA_031375665.1 Hyphomicrobium sp. | reverse complement strand
GCTATTCGAGTGGATACGCGTGGCGGCGCTGTCATGCGTATTCTGCCGCGCAACAACGACGCCGTGAATGAAGAGTGGATTTCGGACAAAACGCGCCACGTCGCTGATGGCTTGAAAACACAGCGCTTGGACCAGCCCTACATTCGCCGCAACGGCCGCCTCGAGCCAGCGACCTGGGAGGCGGCGCTGTCGCGCGTTGCCGACAAACTAAAGGCGGCAAAGCCGGATCGCATCGGTGCAGTTGCAGGTGATCTCGCGGGCGCAGAAGAGATGTTTGCCCTCAAAGATTTGCTTCAGCGCTTTGGCGCTGGTTCGATCGATTGCCGACAAGCAGGCGACAAGCTCGATCCGAAGTTGAGCCGCGCCAGCTATGTCTTCAACACTTCGATCGACGGGCTTGAGAGCGCCGACGCGATTCTGATTGTTGGTAGCAATCCGCGCCTTGAGGCTCCGATCTTGAACTCCCGAATTCGCAAACGCTGGCGCAACGGCGGTTTGCGCGTTGGTACCATCGGCGCGATCGCGGATCTGACCTATCCGGTTGAGCATTTGGGAGCAGGCGCCGAAACGCTCATTCACGTCGCAACCGGCCAGCATCCATTTGCTGCCGTTTTGCGGGCGGCAACGCATCCGGTGATTATCGTCGGGCAGGGCGCGTTTGCCCGCGCCGATGGTCTGGCAATCTTGGCCGCGTCGGCGCGGATCGCAGTTGACGTGTCCGTTGGCAAAGATCCGGCATGGAATGCGTTTAATGTACTGCACACTGCTGCTGCCCGCGTGGCCGGTCTCGACATCGGCTTCGTGCCGGGTAAGGGCTGCAAGGATGTGGCCGGAATTCTCTCGGGCGATATGGAGTTTGTTTACTTGCTCGGTGCCGATGACTGCGACTTGACCAAGCTCGGATCGGCATTCGTTGTTTATCAAGGCAGCCATGGCGATCAAGGTGCGGCCCGCGCCGATGTTGTTTTGCCAGGTGCGGCCTACACTGAAAAAAGCGCGACCTACGTCAATACGGAAGGCCGCGCCCAGCAAACGGTGAAAGCCGCCTTTGCGCCAGGTGAAGCCAAGGAAGATTGGACGATCCTCCGCGCGCTGTCGCAGACGGCAGGGGCCACGTTGCCCTACGACCAATTGAGCGAGCTGCGGGCTGCGATGTATAGGATCGCGCCGCAACTGGCGATGTTGGACGCGATCGAAACCCGGGCCATCAGCGGGCTCGAAACGCTGGCGAAGTTATCGGGCACGGTGACGACGGATCCGTTCCGGCCAGCAGTCCATGATTTCTACATGACCAACCCGATCGCGCGATCGTCGGCCGTGATGGCCGGAATGAGCGCGCTGCGATCGGCGTACGACCAAAAACTGAGCGCGGCGGAGTGATAGGGCCATGATCGACGCGCTATCGACCTTCATGACGGCTTACGGTTGGAACCTGCTGGTGCTGATTGGGTTCTCGCTGCTGGTTCTGCTCGGGCTATTGTTCGTCGTGGCCTACTTGCTGTTGATGGACCGAAAGGTCTGGGCCGCCGTGCAGATGCGGCGAGGTCCCAATGTCGTTGGCCCATTCGGGTTGCTACAATCGTTCGCCGATTTGTTGAAATTCGTGTTCAAAGAGCCGGTCATTCCCGCAGGTGCGGACAAGATCGTATTTTTGCTGGCACCCGTGGCGACCGCGATGTGCGCGCTGGCGGCGTGGGCTGTTATTCCGGTCAATGAAAACAGCCTCGGCAAGTGGGTGATCTCCGATTTGAACGTCGGAATTTTGTACCTGCTGGCGATTTCGTCGCTTGGTGTCTACGGCGTCATTATGGGCGGATGGGCGTCGAATTCGAA
>JANMII010000227.1:0-3782 GCA_031375665.1 Hyphomicrobium sp. | reverse complement strand
CGGGGCTGCCAAAACGCAGCGCGTTCATGTTGGCGACCGGGCGCGCACCCATGGTGAAGACATCGCGCATGATGCCGCCGACGCCGGTCGCGGCACCTTGGAACGGCTCGATGTAAGATGGGTGGTTGTGCGATTCCATTTTGAAGACGACGGCATCACCATCGCCAAGATCGACAACGCCGGCGTTTTCGCCCGGTCCCTGGATGACCTGCGGGCCGGTCGTCGGCAGAGTCTTGAGCCAAACGCGCGACGATTTATACGAGCAGTGCTCGGACCACATGACGGAGAAGATGCCGAGTTCGCAGATCAGCGGTTCGCGACCGAGGATGTCGAGGAGGCGGGCGTATTCGTCAGGCTTGAGGCCGTGCTCAGCAACGATTTCGGGAGTGATTTTGCTGTTGCCGCTCTGAGCCATGCGCCTGCCGTCCAATATGGTGAGTGAGGATTTGGCGTGCTTATAGCGATGGCTCGCAGCGTTGTCGTTGTGACACGCAATTTCTCAGGCTGTGAAATTTGTGGGCCGTGAAATTTGGAGGCCATGAAATTTGGAGGCCATAAAATTTGCACAGCCGGTCGGCGGGTTATCGCGGCAGCTGTGGTCGGGCTGGCCGCCAATCTCCGATGCAAGTCAGCCCGCTAAAACGCCCTACCCAACTGGGCTGTGACCGTTTCGCGCTGCACAAAACGCATTCCGGAAATGCATAGCTATCACTTTCGCAAACCGAGTCATGGGGTTACTTACACGTCCAGCGCAGACGTCACGCCCAAACAATCGTGCGAGGGTTTGAACGTCCCGCCTCTGAGATAGTGGAGAGTTTTCCATGACCTCTTACTCCAAAATTGCCGCGTCCATCGTGTTTGCCAGCGTCGCCTTGGTTAAAGGCGCGGTTCCAGTATCGGCTGGCGGTGCCACCGCGGCGCAAACGGTTGGTCCGCACAAAGCGATCCATCTCAGCCTCGGCGACAAGCGGGCGATTGGCTATTATGACCAGCAAAATGGCGCTTGCAGCCTGACTTTGGCCATTGCCGACGGGTTCTCCGACGACGCCTCCGTGGTCCGTTCGGAGCCGGTTCGCATGCAGATGTCGGTGCTCGAAGGCGCATCAGCTGGCCTTGAAACGCTGGCTGGTCCAGCGTTGCGCTTTTCATGCGCGGCTGGCGCTGCAACCATGACAATCCAGCCGATTGAACGGTTGGCTTATGTTGCACCTGCGAAGTAATTCGCTCGTTTCACGGTCGGTACACGACGTTACGGCGCTTCCAAGTCCACGCTTGCAAGATGTCCGCTTGGGGAGGAAGCTTTGCTTCCTCCCTTTTTTATGTGTGTTAACCTCTGAATTCGTTCAGTTTAATTGAGATTTACCGGGGTTGCGCCGGACGCATGCCAAAAATGCATGAATGGCTATAGCGGCTGGAGCCGGATCGCGATATCTACAGTGTAGACAATTCGAATCGAGGGGTGAATGCCTCTCACAGTGCAGGGTCCCATGATCCTGACTGGGCTAGATCGGACGAGACAGGCTCAAAGCCGATGTCGCGATGGATCGGGCCGCTCGAAACAACCCATTAGGTGTTCCTATGAAAGCAATCGTTTTTGCTCTGATGCAGGCGTTCAACACGTCGGCGTCTCCTGACCGTTCGGCCAAGCGCCGCTCTCGGTAAGCCGGGCATGCACCGTAAAGTGTGTTCTGCAAGATTTGAAAAAGGGGCTTTGCGGCCCCTTTTTTGTTTCGTTGAAACGCGGGCTCAGCGTTGTGGTGTTGCAACGGTGGTCTTGCTGTCATCGCCCCTGCCGCGCTTTTCGAAGATCAGCGAGGCGAAGATGCCGGCAGCCAATAGACCCAGCGTGATGGCGAGTGATGCGCTGGCTGGAAACTTGTCCCATCCCAACAGGTCAGCGACGAAAATCTTCGAGCCGATGAACACCAGCACCAGGGCAAGCGCCGGTTTGAGATAGTGAAACCTGCCGAGGATGGCGGCCAGTGCGAAATACAACGCGCGCAGACCGAGGATCGCGAAGATGTTTGAGGTGTAGACGATGTAGGGATCGGTGGTGATGGCGAAGATCGCTGGCACACTGTCGACTGCGAAGATGACATCGACGACTTCGATCAGCACGAGCGCGACAAACAACGGCGTCGCTGTGCGGACCAATTTGCCGGTTTTGGCGTCCATCTCGTGAATGAAGAAGTTCTCGCCGTGCAATGTGTCGGTGATCCGCATCCGCCGCCGCATGATCTTCAAAACCGGGTTCTGCGCAATGTCGGGCATCTGCTCACCAACGACGAGCATCTTGATGCCGGTTAAAATCAGGAACACCGCGAAGATGTAGAGAATCCAGCTGAATTCTGCGACGAGCGTTGCCCCCAAGCCGATCATGATTGCACGCAGCACAATGACGCCGAGGATGCCCCAAAACAGCACGCGATGCTGGTAGAGTGGGGGAATGGCGAAATAGGCGAAGATCAACGAGATGACAAAGATGTTGTCCATCGCCAGCGTTTTTTCGACGATGAAGCCAGTGTAAAACGCCTGGCCGCTGGCAGCCCCCATTTCAACCCACACCCACGCACCAAAACAGAGCGCGATGGCGATGTAGAACGCGCTCATCAGCAGGCTTTCGCGGATTTCGACGACATGCGTTTTGCGGTGGAAGACGCCGAGGTCGAGAACGAGAAGTAACAGCACGAGACCGATAAAAACGGCCCACATCCACATCGGCTTGCCCATGATGGGCTCAATCAAAAATTCCACGTTACAGATCTCAATTGTGTTGCGGCAATCGCGTGGATGCGCGGCGCTGCTGCTTGCGCGGCAGCGCTGCGCGCATCCGACACGAGCCCGCGCGACGGCAATCCGAGAAAGCCCGCAGTTGCAGAACAGTTACCGCTGACGCCGCAAAAGTGGCGCTGACGATGACGAGGTGGGGAATGTTTAGATGCTCAAGATCATCGCTGCTGGCGATGCGTTCTGCTCATCCGCGGTCGGGTAGGTCTGAGCGGTACAATCGCATGGCCGCGATCAAGTAGACGGTTGAGGCGGGATTTCAGCATCAGCACCAAGCGGTTTAAACGAACGATGCGCAGATCGTTGCTGCTGTCGCGACGGTGACGCGATCGTTCGATGGCGCGCTCAAGGGTGAGACGGAGTGCAGCAAGGCGCACAACAGTCGCACGAACATGGTGCGATGCGAGCGTTGGACTTTCACGGTAAGCACGTGAAGGGGCTGAAAACAGAGCGATAGATTGGGTCATCGGGTCCTCCTGATTGAGACGGAGGTATGCTCATGCAACACACAGCACCGGGCATACCCGGTGCGGTCCGACATCACACACCAGCGCCGCAAGACGCATGGCCGTGTCAGAGGGGCCCGGCCCCGCACGTTTCGGAGACATAGGTGAGCGTCGAATGCGATCAAGAGATGTTTGAACGCGCTAGCGGTCACGGCTGAGTTATCGGAAGTTTATCGCTGCGTTATCGCGGGCATTTCGCGTGCAGTTGTGGCTTGGCGAAATGGTGGTGGCGTTGCGCTAGTAAGCCGCGCGTTATGCAGCTTCCAGAACACTTAACAACGCACTCTCGAACACCCGGCGGCCATCGGTGCCGCCAAGGGCTGGCTCATAGAGGCGCTCGGGATGCGGCATCATGCCGAGCACGCGACCGTTTTCGCTGGTGATGCCCGCGATATTGCGCTGGGCGCCGTTGGGGCATGTCTGCGGCGATACCACGCCATTGGCATCGCTGTAGCGAAACGCGACGCGGCCTTCGCCATCGAGGCGATC
>JANMII010000152.1:0-3478 GCA_031375665.1 Hyphomicrobium sp. | reverse complement strand
GCTGACAACCACCAGGTGGCGGCGATGGCAGAAACGGATCGACCACTTTTCCATTGTGGCGAACCGACAGGTGAAGATGAGCAAAATCAGCCATGCCGGAGAAGCCGACATCACCGAGTTTTGCACCACGCGCGATGCGCTCGCCGTCACCAACAACCACGCTGCCTTGCCGCAAATGGCAATATTGCGTTTCCCATCCACCGCCGTGGTCAAGCACAACACCGTTGCCGCATTCGCGCCCGGCCACTTCGGTTTTTTTCGATTGACTGAAGAAGTTGTCGGCGACGCCATCGCGCACGCCTTTGACCGTGCCATCAGCCGCAGCCAACACCGGTACGGACGCCGATGGTACGGCTGACAGAACGCGAAAATCGACGCCACTGTGTCCGTCGTAGGTTGCCGCGCCACAGGCATAATCACGAACGCCCGCGGTGGCATCGCCATCGACATAACTTTGAATAAAGCAGGTTTTATGTGGTTCGCATTCGACCGGCAGCGAAAGCTCCGGCGCGTCGTCGGCGGTCCCTCGGACTGGCATCACCAACACCATTGGCATCACCAGCGCGAGGCGCATGCTCAAAATTGACCAGCTCGTACAGCGCATCCTGACGGAACTCTTATGTTGCACTCTGGCTCACCCTTTGCCGATCCGGACCAGCAGTCTAATGCGCTATAGTGCCGTTCCGCCACTGGTCCGCTTGCCGATGCTACGATGAAACGCTAGCACTCCCTCGCACAGCCGAGCCGTCGCAAAAAATGGCGACCCACCCAGCAGCTGTGCCCAGCATCAACGTAGGACCCACCTTATGACCACGCATGCGCTCCTTCTGTTACCCGGTGATGGCATCGGTGTTGAAACGATTGCAGAAGTTGAGCGGCTGATTGCGTTTTTCAACGCGCGCAGCAGCGGCGCGAAATTTGCCGTCGATCGCGATTTGGTCGGTGGCGCCGCTTACGACGCCCACGGCGTTGCCATCACCGATGCAGCGATGGCCAAAGCGCAAGCCGCCGACGCCATCATGTTCGGCGCGGTCGGTGGGCCGACGTGGGATAAGGTGCCCTACGAGCATCGCCCGGAAGCTGGCCTGTTAAGGCTGCGTAAAGATCTCGATCTGTTTGCCAACCTTCGCCCGGCTATCTGCTATCCCGCCCTGGCCGATGCCTCCAGTCTCAAGCGCGAGCTTGTCGAAGGCCTCGACATCATGATTGTGCGTGAGTTGACCGGCGGGGTTTACTTCGGCGAGCCCAAGGAAATCGTTACCCTCGAAAATGGCGAACGGCGCGCCGTAGATACGCAAATTTATACGTCGCGCGAAATTGAGCGCATTGCAAAAGTGGCCTTTGATCTTGCCCGCAAGCGCGGCAGCAAAGTGCATTCGGCTGAAAAGCGCAATGTGATGAAAACCGGCGTTCTTTGGAACCAAGTCGTCACTGAAGTGCACAAAGCCTACGCTCCCGATGTCACGCTTGAGCATATTCTGGCGGACAATTGCGCCATGCAGCTGATCCGCAACCCAAAACAATTCGACGTCATCGTCACCGACAACCTGTTTGGCGATGTGCTGTCGGATGAAGCGGCGATGATGACTGGATCACTCGGCATGTTGCCGTCAGCGTCGCTCGGGGCGCCGGACGCAAAAACTGGCAAACGCAAAGCCTTGTACGAGCCCGTGCATGGTTCAGCCCCCGACATTGCCGGCCAGGGTCTCGCCAACCCGATCGCCACGATTGCCTCGTTCGCGATGGCGCTGCGCTACTCCTGCGACATGGCGGCTGAAGCCGACCTAGTTGACCAGGCGATCGCGCAGGTTCTCGATCAGGGGTTGCGCACGGGCGACATCATGCAGCCGGGCATGCGCCAAGTCGGCACAAGCGAAATGGGCCAAGCCATTGAAACACAACTGCGAGCCCTGACCACCTGACCCACCGGTCGACGACCTCAGGAAACTGTTGACAAATCAAGGCGCTTAACCTGGCCGACGCCGACCGTGAGACACTCTCCGAAAGCGATTCGCGCAATCGCGGGTTGGGCAAGACATCAGCCGTGGGCACCCATGGGCGTCGCGGGCGGGGACCGGCACGAGACATGACGATATCCAACGAACTGCGCGCTGGACTTTTGGCGCTCTCCAAAAGGTCGGTCAGCATCATGACCGCGTGCAGCAACGAAGAGAGCACCAAGCTCTACCTCGTGCTGCCGTTTCTGGGTCTGCTCGGATACGATTACGCGAACCCGTACGAAGTCTATCCCGAACATCTGGCCGACTTCGATCCCCGCTCAGACAACAAGGTCGACTTCGCGATTTTGCGCGACGGCGCCCCCGTCATTGCTATCGAAGCCAAGCGAGCTGGCGCAGATTTGTTTGAGAGCCGCGGCCAGTTGCGGCGCTATTTCAACGCGCTCGTCGACGTTAAACTCGGCATCCTGACCAATGGCGTGTTGTTCGAATTCTTCGTCGACTCATCGCAACCCAACATCATGGACGACGAACCGTTTTTGACGGTCGATCTCGAAACCATTGCTCGCGCCGGCGTTGCCGACGAAATCATCGAGACGCTCGTGTCGGCAACTAAAGTTTGCTACGACCCTGATACCATCGCTGAAGCAGCGCACGTTCAACTCGTCAAAAAGCGGCTCAGAACCGTTTTCATCGACGAAGCCAAAGGCCCGTCCGAAGACTTCTGCCGTTTCGCGCTGGAGCGCATCGGCATGAAGTCAGTCCGCAAGCCCGTGATCGACCGCTATTACGCACCGATGATCAAATCGGCATTTGAAGAGAGCCTGATCGTTCCGGTCGTCGAACGACTGCGGGCCAATGGCGCTGGCGATGGTCGCACGGGCACAATGGCGCTGCATCAGATTAGCCAGCGCATCGACACCACCGAACGTGAGTTGTCGATTTTTGCCTACATCCGTCGCCGTTTGGCCTTCCTCGCGGACGACGAAACGCAGTTCGGCGCTATCGAAAACGTGCGCTTCAAAGATTACGTCGGCAAGCTCGTTGTTTACTACGATCGCGAGCGCAAAGGCCGGTTGTTCGACTTCATCGAAGGCGCAGACGGTTACGATAAATTCGTCTTCCCCGACCCTATTGGCGAAATCGTGACGAACACGGTGGCAGATATCGACACGGCATTGAAAACAGTCTTCAACGCTCGCGTTCGCGAACTCGGCGGCCTTCAACAACAACCAAAAGCTGCGCGCTCAGCCTAACGAGGGTGAGGTGGTGGATTAACTGTGGCGGTTGGACTAAACGTCCGCACCGTCGGGACACGCCGCAGCCTTACCCTTGAAGGCGCCACGCGCCGTCCATTTTGGTCGCGAGCCCTCGAGCCCAGGTGCTGCCTGTTCGGTGCGGGCGGCAAAGTAAAACTCGAAACAGTTTTCAGCGACGCGCGCCACGCGAAAGCAACCGCCGGACACATCTGTGTCGTAGATCGTACACAGCGTTCCCGCAGTTACGGACCAGCGACCGCC
>JANMII010000123.1:0-1889 GCA_031375665.1 Hyphomicrobium sp. | reverse complement strand
ATCGCTATAGCGAGCGCAAAGAAGCAGCAGAAGCCCTAGCGGCACGGGTCAATCTGGCTGCCGCGGTTTAGCGAGCCCACGACATTGCGGAAATGAAAATCAACGCACGCTCTGGTGTTGAAGACCTCGGGCAGCGCGCTTCGAAAACAAGCTTCTGGAAGGGGCACACTCAACCGCGCGGCGACAGAAGGCCGGGTCGTTATGCAGCTCAACAACGACTTTTAGATCGGCCATGGTCACGCGATGGCCATCATTGCTGTCCCCAAAAGGGTTGAAGTGAAAGACAACCGCTTGACGAATTGACGGATTGTCCATTGCCGCTCGACGAGCCGCCGCAGCAAACAGCCGGTACGACCGTCAAACTTTTTGCATGAAAAACTGATGAGGTCTGTTTCATGTCCAGCGAAGACCATCGCAGCGGTGCAACAGAGCGATGGATGCTTTGGGTTGGGTATGCGCTCAGTGTCATCGTTATTGTATTCATGGTGATGGACACCACGATAAAGCTGCTGAAACTCCCGATCGTGTTCGAAACCATTGGACCGATGGGTTGGGGCGAAGACAAAGTTTTGGCACTTGGCGTTACGCAACTCGCGTGTACGGTTTTATACGCGATCCCCGCCACCAGCGTTCTCGGCGCGGTGCTGACCACGGGCTACCTTGGGGGTGCGGTCGCTTCACATTTGCGCATTGATAGCCCGCTGTTTAGCCACGTGCTGTTCGGCGTTTATCTTGGCGTGGCGATGTGGGCTGGTCTGTTTCTGCGCGATTCCCGTCTGCGAGCGCTGCTGCCATTCCGACAGACTAAGTTCTAGATGGGCGGGCTAACGCCGACTGCCGCCAAAGACCACCCGCCGGTTGGCACACTCGACAATCCGCAGCCATTCGGCTATCACCCCGCTCAACAATCCTCCCAGACAATGGGTGCCGAGCAACGGCTGGCATGAACGTCCGGCGCTTTGAGCGTTGAGGCGATCCTCTGCGTCAATGAAAAATAACATGGAATCAATAACATGAACATTATTCAACAGATCGAGCGCGAGCAGATGGATGCCATCCTCGCCAAGCGAAACGTGCCTGAATTCGGCCCCGGCGATACCCTCAAAGTTATGGTGATGGTGGTTGAAGCCAACGAAAAAGTCGATCCTAAGGACAAAAAGAAGGGCCGTGTCGCCGCAGCCGTGCGCTTCCAGGCCTACGAAGGCGTCTGTATTGCGCGCTCGGGCGCTGGCCTGAACGAGAACTTCACGGTCCGCAAGATTTCGTACGGCGAAGGCGTGGAGCGCGTATTCCCGGTCTACTCGCCCTACATCTCAGAAATCGAAGTCATCCGTCGCGGCAAAGTCCGTCGCGCGAAGCTTTATTATCTCCGTGGCCGCCGCGGTAAAGCTGCCCGTATTTTCGAACGCACAGACGCACGGGCGCGCCGCTTGAACGCAGCCTGGAAGGGCTTCAAAAAGCCAAAGGGTGAGCCAGATGATCTGACCCAGATCAACGGCATCAATACCGACCTGCAGGGCCGTTTGAAGCAGCTCAACTGCTACAAGATCGAACAAATTGCGACGTTCTCGGATGAAGACATCTCAAACGTCGACGAGGCGCTGAACTTGAACGGGCAGATTGAAAAGCAGGATTGGATCGGCCAAGCGCAGCGTTTGCAAGCCGTCTTAACCGCCGATGAAGTACCAGCGGAAGACGCCGCGCCGAGCGCTTGACGCCGGCGGGTCTTACACGACGACCAAAAATTGGAACGCCGGACCTTGAGGTCCGGCGTTTTTTATTGACCGATGTCATTGGCTGACGACGAATTCGATGCGCCGATTGGCACGACGACCGGCTGGCGTATCGTTTGGGGCAACCGGCTTGGCATCGCCATAGCCGACAGCGCG
>JANMII010000114.1:0-31985 GCA_031375665.1 Hyphomicrobium sp. | reverse complement strand
TTGGTGAGAAGCGCTGCAAGATCGCCAGCCTTCGAAATAACCGGACCAGATGTCGCCCGGAAACCGACGCCAAGCTCGCGCGACATGATCTGCGCCAACGTGGTCTTGCCAAGGCCCGGGGGTCCAGCAAATAACACATGGTCGAGCGCATCGCCGCGGGCCTTCGCGGCTTGAATGAAAACCCTCAGATTGGCTCGCGCTTGCTCTTGCCCGATGAACTCATCAAGCGACTGTGGGCGGATCGTCGCCTCGAAGGCATCCGCTTCCTTGCGCTGCGCTGTGACTAGCCGATCGGTCATGATTTGTTCGTGACGCGGTTCGCAGCGAGCGTCAAGCTGAACCGGCTGTTGCTAGACTGGCCTTTGGCGCGTCGAGCGGGCAGCGCCATGTGCTGTGGCGACGCCTGCGCCGCGTTTGGGCATCAATGCAGCGGCAAAGGGGCCAGGCTGAGGCAGCTTCAGCGCCCAACCAGTTTGATGGACTTTGGCGCAGACAGAAATTTGACCCCGATTTCCGTCTCGGTGTGGCGGACGATGCAGCAGTCATACATTGTTCGGTCATGGCGCACGATTAGCCGCAAACGGGTCAGTCGGTTGGAACCCAGTGATAGCGATGCATCCCATCCCGCGCGAACCTCGATGCGCGCGCCGGTCGTCGACATATCGCGCAGGATGCAGGGCGTCGCATCCGTCATGTGATCGAATTGAATCAGGGCTGGGATTTGACCACGACGGCGCGGCGCGAAGCGATGTTCTTGGCTGGAGGCTAAGGCTTTGCTGAAGGCAGCGGCTCGTGTCGGCGAAATGCGGCGCTGATGGGTGAGCATGGCTGCAGCCTATCGGGTGAAACCTGGAAATTCAGACTACCTCATAGCTGTTAAGGCACCATTAACTTGATACCAGAAAATGCCGAAATGACGGCCCCAACCGCTAGATCGTTGACGTTACGTTTTCAGAATTCCACCGACGATCAGCATCTGCCGGATGGCGATGGCAATCAGTCCAGCCATGAAAGCTAAAAACGGCATCGCAGCGCCAACGTCGATGGGCCATACGATCACCGAAAGCCCACATGCGATCACCCCGGCGACGGCTGCCTGCAGCCAACTGTACGTGCCCGACTGCAACACGTAAGGAGTGAGACCGAGCCCTGCCACGGTCGCTGGCAGAGTGGCCCAAACGAAAGCTGCACCTGCCATTTCGCCAACCGACTGATGAGCTCGTGGCGGTACCAGTCCATCGAACACAGGGCCAGCTAGTCCCCAAGCCACATGGATGAGCGCGGCGAACAATGGCGCGGCAATTGACGTAATCAGCACCATCCACACCGCGCGTTGCGATGTTGCGATTTGGTGGGTGTCGCGCGGCATGGCGTTACTTTCCTTTGATTAAGCGCCACGTTTGATGGCTTGCACAGCCTGCTCTAAAGCTTCGAGAAATCGTGACCGGTCCTGGCGCGTGAACGCAAGATTGTAGCCGCGGCTATCGCCTGTTTCGCGCAGGTGCTGAGATAAATCGCGCATCGCAAGCGCGATTCCAATCGACGCGTCGGTAAACGGTTTGCCTGTGTTGCCGATGGCTTTTGCCGACTTTTTCAAACACCGGGCAGCCAGTGGAATGTCCTGCGTCACGACGATATCGCCAGGTCCAATCCGCTCTGCAATCCAATCATCGGCAACATCCGGCCCGTCGGTCACAATGACGCGTCGGACCAAAGGATGTTCGGGCAATCGCATGTAGGCGTTGGACACAAAATGGATGACGAGGCCATGGCGTTCGGCCACCTTCATGGCTTCGTCTTTGACCGGACAAGCATCGGCATCGATATATATTTGGGTGACCACAACAATGTCCTCGCCAAGCCCGACGGCGGCTGCGCGTTAGCGCGCCAACTCGCGCAACCCACGCTTGATCAGCGACGCCGTGTCGGCACCGTCGCCAAGGTCTTTGAGGGCTGCAGCAACAGCGCCCGATGCCTGCACCGGGTTGTAGCCAAGATTGGTCAAGGCCGAAATGGCTTCGGCCGCAGGCTGCCCATGCGGAGCGATCGCACCGACACCGCCAACGCCGCCCTGCGGAACGTTCAACCCGGCGATTGCCAGCGCTGGCGCCTTATCGCGCAACTCAGCGACGATCCGCTGGGCAAGCTTTTTGCCAACGCCTGGCGCTTCTTCGACGGCCGCAGCATTGCCCAGCGCGATCGCATTGGCGAGATCCTGCGGTGCCAGCACACCCAAGACCGCAAGAGCCACTTTAGCGCCGACACCCTGAATCGATTGCAGCGTGCGAAACCAACTACGCTCGTGTTCGCTTTGGAAGCCAAACAGCCGGATGGCGTCCTCCCGCACGTGCGTGTCGATGGTCAATGAGGCTTCGTCACCGATTTTGAGTTTGCGCAGCGTTTTGGCTGAGGCCTGAACTTCGTAGCCGACGCCACCGACGTCGATGATTAGAAAACTCTCGCCGACCGCGTCGACCTTGCCGCGTAATTTGCCGATCATGCCCGCATCGCTTTCAACTGACGGGTCGCTGCGGCCTGGGGACTGTTGCGATGATTGGCATGACAAATTGCGATCGCCAGTGCGTCGGCTTCATCGGCACTTTCGCAGGATGATTTAGGCAACAGAAATTTGACCATCGTCATGACCTGCTGTTTTTCGGCATGGCCGGTGCCGGTGACCGACTTTTTGATGAGGTTGGGCGTATATTCAGCCACCCGCAAGCCGGCGACGGCTGGCGCCAATAACGCGATGCCACGCGCCTGGCCAAGTTTCAAAGTCGAGCGTGGATTTTCGTTGACGAAGGTTTCTTCGACGGCCGCTTCTCGCGGTTTGAACGTCGCGAGAACGCTGGTGATGCCTTCGAATAACGCGCGCAGCCGATAGGCGAGGTCGTCGTCGGATGGCACCGTAATGACACCCGATGCGACGTGCGTAAGCCGCACGCCGTCTGCTTCAATCACACCCCAACCTGTCCGCCGCAAACCAGGGTCCAACCCGATTATCCGAATCATTCGATCATGCATGCCGGGACGCTATCATAAGCCGGGTCGGTTCGGCACGGCGGAGCTGACCTACCCCTACCGCACAGCCAACCTAATCGAGGCCGCCCGTCCGGTGGCGATGATATTCGTAAGTCGGTGCAAGTGTGTCGCTGCTGTTGAGCGGGTCGTTGACCAGGGACGCACGAAACCGCATTGGACGCGAGGCTTCTGTTTGGGCATCAATGAATTCGGCCCAATAAATTCGCCGCACGTTTTGCACATACGACGCAAACACTGGTGAGCCTTTGGGTCTCATTCGCTTTCGTCCTCGGCAGGGTCGTCCTGCTACCCGATGCCTCACCGTAGCGGCTTTCTACTAATCAAAACAATTTTGAAACTAATGTTTTGCTCGATACTTTTTTACAAAATTTTAACCACGATGCAGCGCAGGCCTTGAGGATGTTTGGTTTTCTCCGGTGTCGCTCGACCGCTCAGGTCATTCCAAGCTGTAAAATCTAATACCCGACGTTTGAGCGCCGGCAACCCAACGCCGTTGTTGGCGTTGCACCCGCCATCACGCACCAGTCAGTTTTTGCAGAACGTCATCGGAGACTTCAAAGTTTGCATAGACATTTTGAACATCGTCATCGTCCTCCAGTGTCGCAATCAACTTCATGATGGTCTCGGCCACAGCCTGATCGACGAGAGTTGTTAAAATTGGCTTCCACATGGCCTTCACCGTGTGAGCTTCACCCAATTTGGCCTCAAGCGTTGCCGCAACCGAGCCTAAGATGTCGAATGGGCAAACAATCAAATGTCCAACGTCGTCCGAGACAACATCATCTGCTCCAGCGTCGATCGCCGCCTCCATCACCGAATCGGCAGACCCCACAGCAGCTTTGTAGGTGATCTCCCCGACATGGCTGAACATGTGGCTCACAGAACCGGTCGCGCCGAGATTGCCGCCGTGCTTGGTGAAAACCGAACGCACGGCACCACCGGTGCGATTGCGATTGTCGGTCAAGGCCTCCGCGATGAGTGCAATTCCGCCTGGGCCATAGCCTTCGTAACGAATGGAATCGTAGGTGGCTGTGTCGGCGCCTTGCGCCTTCTTGATCGCTCGCTCAATGTTGTCTTTTGGCATGTTCTCAGCCCGCGCTTCTTGGATCGCGAGCCGAAGCCGTGCGTTCATGGTCGGGTCTGGCAGTCCAAGTTTGGCCGCAACCGTGATTTCGCGGCTCAGTTTGGCAAAGGTCTTGGCACGGGCGGCATCCGCGCGACCCTTTTTGTGCATGATGTTTTTGAAAGCTGAGTGGCCGGCCATTCGGATCTCATGGGTTTTCTGGGTCAGTACACGGAGCGGGCCAATGTTTTGCGCAAAGCCCAGTGCTGAGGTCAAGCCCAAGTCAGGGGCTCAAGCGCAATGGCTACTCCGGTCGTTGGTTGGCCCAATCGCCGTCCGCACCAACCGACATGACGGCAGGCTGGAAGCAACAAACAAACAAACAAAGCGGGTGAGCCTGGCGTCCGGTCGTCGCTCAAGTGCCAACCCAAAAGTCTGGCATCGCCGGTGGCAGATGCGGTCCTTGACGCAGCGCGCCGACGTTGGTGGCAAGCCCCGTCTGATCGTCGATATCGACCGCAAAGCCCGACAGCGAGCCCGGCCCCGACGCGGGCTCAAACCGGGTGCGCGGAATTTTTGTCAGAAAGCGGCTGATCGGTTCGTCCATGTCCATGCCGAGAACTGAATTATAATCGCCGCACATGCCTGCGTCCGACATGTAGGCCGTACCGGCGGGCAAAACCCGGTAGTCGCTCGTCGGGGTGTGCGTATGGGTTCCAACAACCGCACTGACGCGACCGTCGACGAAGTATCCAAGCGCCTGCTTTTCGCTGGTGGCTTCGGCGTGAAAATCGATGAAGATCGCGTCAGCGCCAGTTTTGAGCTTGCACGCCGTGATCTCATTGTCGATCGCACGGAACGGACAATCTAATTCCGTCATAAACACGCGCCCCATGGCATTGATGACCAAAACATCGGCGCCGTTCTTTGCCCGCACAAACGTGGAGCCGCGTCCCGGCGTGCCTTTTGGAAAGTTCAGCGGCCGGATCAGCCGATCGTGTCGTTCGATGTAGACCAGAGTTTCTTTTTGGTCGAATGCGTGATTGCCAAGCGTGATGCAGTCGGCGCCAGCGTCGATCAGATCATTGAAGATCGCTTCAGTGATGCCAAAGCCGCCAGCCGCATTCTCCCCGTTGATGATGACCAGATCGATCGCATGGCTAGCGATCAGTCGAGGCAGTGCGTCGCAAACCGCTGTGCGTCCGGGACGGCCAACGATGTCACCGAGAAACAGTAAGCGCATGAATATTCGCCCTGGTGGGACGCAAGGCTTGGGCCAGCGCCATGTTGTGTGCGGTGTCTGATTAGGAAAGCAAGCAGCGGAGCGGGCCTGACGGCGTCAGCACCCAGTCTAGCCGCTCGTCATAGGTTTCGGTCGGAACCGCGTCGACTTTCAGTTCATCGTAAGCAAGGCCCACTGCGACAACCGGTTTGAGCCGCCGCAACCGTGACAGCGTGCGATCATAAAACCCGCCGCCGTAGCCCAGTCGCGAGCCGCTAGCGTCGAACGCCAGCAGCGGCACCAGAACGACATCAGGATCAACCTCGGGTTTATCGTCGAGCGGTTCGGCGATGCCCCAGGCGGCTGATGCCAGTGCATCACCTGGCGTCCAAGATCGCATCAGCAGCGGCTTGTCTTTGCCAACCATCACCGGCAATGCCAGCCGGACGCCTTCGGCGTGCAGCCAAAGCATCAAAGGTGCTGGATCAATCTCCTCGCGAATGGCTGCAAAGCCCGAGACGACCTGGCCGGGTTTGATGCGCAAGAAATCAAGGCCGTGAGCCGCGAGGCGACGTGACGCTTCTTTGCCGTGGGCCTCAAATGCCGCCTTGCGGGCGGCCAGCGCCGCGCCGCGCAGCTGTTGTTTGTCGATCTGCATCGCGTCCAGCAACAAAAAACAAAGTGCCGCGAAGGCCGTCGGGAACATGATCCCGCGTGGTCCCTACGAGTGTAGGTGGGCACCATGTGTCCGGAACCACGGCTCCAGACAGGGACAGCACCCTTGCGGATCTTATAGGCCCCCGGGTCATTTGCCCCTAACGCACCCCGCAGCACAGCTGATGTAGGCGACCGGGCGACATAAATCCAGGCCAAACTCCTGGAATTCAGGCGGACTCTAGTCCACGATCCACACGACAATGGCGACCGCTCCGACCAGCCAAAGAGCAACGACGACGGCGGCTGCCCTGCGGCTCGCCGGCAATCGCGCACCAAGGGCAACTTTTGCGCGATGGTCGGCCAGCACCTCGATCGGGATCAAACGTTTAATCGCCATCAGCCCCAGCGGCAGCAGCACCGCATCGTCCAACAGACCCAAAACTGGAATAAAATCGGGGATCAAGTCGATTGGACTGACGGCGTAAGCGACAACTGCCAGCGCCAATAGCTTCGCGGGCCACGGCGTTCGCGGGTCCCGAGCGGCTGACGCGATGACCGCGATCTCAGCTTTGAGCTGCCGTGCCCAGGCGGTCAGCGATGCCACCATCGTCGACCAACGCTCAGACAATCTCGCCATCATTCAGCGCTGCACCGCTCCAAATAAATTACGACGCCAACGAGCATCACAATCCTGTGCCGCGCGCCGCCAAACCAAACGCGCGTCGTGTTGCTTTGGCGACGTGCTGCATATGAGAGGTCACGAGCCGCCGCGATCGGTTGGCGTGTCCGTGATATCAGCTACGACAAGTTTCAGCCGGTCGGTGTGGTCATCGAGCAGGTCGTCAATATCGTCACGCGCCTCAAACAATTCGTCGGTGATCATCAAGGCAGCCATTAAAACCAATCGTTCATCACCGATAGCGCCGTGCTCGGCGATCAGCTGATCAAGCATCTGTTTGACGTGACTGGCTAGTCGGCCGATGCGGTCGGTGTCGGCATCACCGCACTCAAAGCGGTAGCTGCGTTGATTGAAACTGATAGAGACCTGAGCCACCGGCTGTTCGCGGCCGAGCCGCCTCCCCGCTTGACGCCCTGCACGCCTGCCACCCTACCGCTTTGTTCGACGCCGGTATCCAGCCACAGCCTCAGGCTCGTGCCCTGAGACTGTTTCTCTAGGCTGTTATCTTCGTACCGAAGCATGGCGCGTTCAACGTGGACGGCCTCATCGACGGATCGCTGTCAGTCCGTCAGGTTATGCAGCGAATCGATCACCCAATCAATTCGATTGGCAATGTCGGTTTGGCGCTGCTCCAATTCCGCAATCCGCGCTCGCGCTGCGACCAACTCAGTCTGCAAGTGGGCGATTTCAGCGCTAGCAGCAGCAACGCCACTGACATCGGCAGAAATGGCAGACGGCGCAGGGCCAACGCTCGCCGCAATCGTCTTTTTGACGGTCGCAGACTGCTTGCGGGCGGTTTTTGGAGCGTCCGCTCGCTTTGGTTTCGCGCTGCCGCGTTCGCTCATGGCCTCTTCTCGCTGCGGACGGTATCCAGCACAGGCCCCGGCCTTTTGATGGCGATGTTAACGTGCCAACGCAACACGCGCGATATCACAAAGCGCCTTGCGTTGGACGTTACGTGCCATTGTTAAACCACGTCAACATTGGCGCTCGAAATATCAGTCTTTTTCTACAAAAAGACTGTTCATTGACCGTGTCGCAACGTCGGACCTGCTGCAAAGGCATGCCGCATTGACAGGCGGCAGGTTCGTCACGTTATAGACGGCGCACATAAGTTTGAAACAGGGTCGAACCACGCTGGCCCTCGGCGCCGTCGACACCTCCCGCAATTGCCTCGCTCAGGAGACGCAAAATGACTGTCAAGGTCGCCATCAACGGCTTCGGCCGAATTGGGCGAAACGTTTTGCGCGCGATTATTGAAAGTGGCCGCACCGACATCGAGGTGGTCGCCATCAACGATCTAGGGCCGGTCGAAACCAACGCGCATTTGCTGCGCTTCGACAGCGTCCACGGTCGCTTTCCAAGTCCTGTTATCGTCAAAGGCAACACGATCGACGTTGGCACTGGACCGATCACCGTGACGGCGGTTAAAAACCCAGCTGAGCTTCCACACAAAGAATTCGGCGTTGACATCGCACTCGAGTGCACGGGCATTTTTACTGCGCGGGACAAAGCCACGGCTCACTTGGATGCTGGCGCCAAGCGCGTGTTGATCTCAGCGCCAGGCGATGGAGCGGATCTGACCGTTGTATTTGGCGTCAACCACGACAAGCTCACGAGGGATCATTTGGTCGTCTCGAATGCATCGTGCACAACCAATTGCTTGGCACCTGTCGCTAAAGTTCTGCACGCACTGGTGGGCATCGACAAAGGCTTCATGACCACCATCCACTCCTACACCGGCGATCAACCGACACTCGATACCATGCACAAGGATTTATACCGGGGACGGGCTGCCGCATTGTCGATGATCCCGACGACGACAGGCGCTGCCAAAGCGGTCGGCTTGGTGCTGCCAGAACTCAACGGCCGCCTCGACGGCACATCGATCCGCGTTCCAACACCAAATGTTTCGGTCGTTGACTTCAAGTTCATCGCCAAACGCGAAACCACGCGTGATGACATCAACGCCGCGATCCTGAAAGCCGCCGGCAGCGGACCGTTAAAAGGCGTGCTTGGCACTACCGACCAGCCGAACGTTTCGATGGATTTCAATCACGACCCGCACTCGAGCATTTTCCATCTCGATCAAACCAAAGTATTGGACGGCACGTTCGTGCGCGTGCTGGCGTGGTACGACAATGAATGGGGCTTCTCGAACCGCATGGCTGACACGGCTGTCGCCATGGGTAAATTGATCTGACGGCGCCGAGCGTCGTGACTGACTTTGCCGCTGCGTTTTAAATTGTCGAAGCCTAACGCAAGTGACACTCGCCGAGCCGCCACCGCCGTCCTCAAGATGCAGTTGTGCCCCCGGAGGCTTCCATGATCGAACGACTTGACGACATTGCCCAAGCCCTTGTCGCCCCTGGAAAAGGCATCCTGGCTGCCGATGAAAGCTCGGGCACGATCAAAAAGCGCTTCGACAGCATCAACTTGGTCTCGACAGAAGACGCTCGCCGCGATTATCGCGAGATGCTGTTTCGCTCAACCGATGCCATGAAGAACTACGTCTCCGGCGTCATCTTGTACGACGAGACCATCCGCCAAAAAGCCAAAGACGGCACGCCTCTGGTCGAGGTCATGACATCGGCTGGATCGATCCCGGGCATCAAAGTCGATACCGGCGCCAAACCATTGGCTGGGCCAACTGCTGCCATCGAAACTGTAACCGAAGGTCTCGATGGCCTGCGCGAGCGCTTGATCGAGTATCACAAGCTCGGCGCCCGCTTTGCCAAGTGGCGCGGCGTGATCACAATTGCTGACGGCGCTCCGAGTTGGAATTGCGTCAAGGCCAACGCCCACGCCCTCGCGCGTTACGCAGCGCTGTGCCAGGAAAACGGCATCGTCCCAATCGTCGAACCCGAAATCTTGATGGATGGTCCGCATGCCAGCCACGACATCACTGAATGCTATCGCGTCACCGAATGGACGCTGCGAACTGTCTTTCGCGAACTCTATGATGCGCGCGTCAGCCTTGAAGGCATGATTTTGAAACCGAACATGGTCATCGCTGGCCAGCAATCAAAGGCGCAAGCATCGGCGGAAGAAGTTGCTGAGAAAACCGTCAAGTGTTTGAAGGCGACGGTTCCATCTCTCGTTCCAGGGATAGCGTTCCTGTCAGGCGGTCAATCGGACGAAGCCGCAACGCGACACCTGGCGTTGATGAACGCGAGTGGCCCGCTGCCGTGGGCGCTGACGTTTTCGTACGGCCGCGCATTGCAAGCGGCAGCATTGTCGGCTTGGGGCGGAAGGCCGGAAAACATCGCTGCCGGTCAGCACGCGTTTACGCACCGAGCGAAGATGAATAGCCTAGCTGCGCTTGGCACGTGGGACGCAACGCTTGAAAAAGCGGCCTGACCGCTGTCGACCTAACAGCGTTGACGACAGCCGCAAACCTCAAAGCCATTTTCAAGGCGAAAGGCCCGACGTGATTATCGGCCCTTTCGCTCTTCGCAGATCAGCCACGGTCTCAGTTGAAGAGCAGCCCTGAAAACGCATTCTGGATGAGATCGCCAGGGTTATCGCCCTGCTTGCGCTTGGTCGCCGCTTGTTTGTTGGACTGCTTTTTCTTTGACTGACTGCCTGGCTCCTCATCGAAAGAAGCGTCAGCAATTTCGTCGGATGCGCGCGGCGTCTCGAAGCGGACCGGCTTGCCCGTCAATGCGCTCATGATCCGCCCGTCCGTGCCGTAAATGTCGCCGTAGGTTGTGATTTTTCCGTCTTTGCCGGGCCGCGCTGTAAAGTACGTCAGATAAACAGGGACCGGTGTTGTCAGCGCGACGTCATTGGTGCCACCGCCGTACTGCCCATCAACTTGTTCACCCGACCAACCTTTGTCCTCGGCCAGAAGAATTTTCGCCAGCTCGCGCGGATTTTCGACGCGGATACAGCCATGGCTTAGGGCCCGCTGGGACTGCTGAAACAGATTTCGCGACGACGTGTCGTGCATGTAAACGTCATGCGAATTCGGGAACATAAATTTGACATTGCCGAGCGGGTTCTGGCCGCCTGCTGGCTGCACAAAACTATACCGGCGAATATCGACCCTGTTCCAATCGACTGAGTTGGCATCGACGGGTCGGCCATTGATGCTAGGCTTGAGCCCGTAAGCAGCCAGCACGCGTCCGCCACCGCTCGACCCGCCGCCGAAAAATTGATCGAAGAAGCCGTTGCTTTGCGCCGACGCCCGTTTCAGTCGCGGCAACAATTCCTTGACCTTAATGCCATCCGGCACGCCCCACTCCGGATTGAACACGACGCGCTCGATGCTGTCGGTCAGCATAGGTGTCGGCCATGTCGGCAAGCCGACGATAATGCGTTCCTCAAATAAAGTCTGGTCGCCTTTGATGACACGCGTCATGAATTCCGGCACGTTGTTCATCACGTACATCGGGCCAAGATTGTCCGGCAGCCAGCGCCAACGCTCCATGTTGACGATCAACCGATCGATCTCGCGCTTGGGATCGATCACCTTAGGCTCGCCTTCGCGATTCAACGACGTGCGGGTCCGCTTATTCAACTGACCGTTCGGTTTAAGACCCTGCGCCGTTTGGTACGCCTTCAGCGCAACGTCGACGTCGGCATCGAATGTTTTTACGTCACCATCGGCACTGACCGGGATTTTAAGCCGCTGGCGCAGTAGCGCGACGTCGTCGCTGACAGCGCCCTTCTTCAATGTCTTGCCATCTGGGATTTTAATCAGCAGCGCGGGGTCGATCGCTACAGCTTCAGCTTTAGCTGGCGCACGTGCCGCCAACAGCGCTTGGCGAAGCAGCTCGAATTCTGGATGTTTTGGATGTTGGGCGCGCAAGACGGCATCCGGCGTGCTGGTGTCGACCAGATCTTTCAGAACCACTTTGGGATCACGCAGAGGCGGCGCGACATCCAGCATCGAACTCAACGACACCGGTTCGATGCGACCGCCTTTGGCATGGCGCGCATATCGAAGAGCTGCCAGCGACAAGCGCACATCCGCAGCGCCTTGATCGGCAACCGTCGCGCCCGCCAACACGTCGGCGATCTCAAAAACTTTTGCGTCTAATCCATAGTCATCGGCTTTTTTCAATTCAGCGATGATGGAATGAGCTGGGGCCGAAAACTTGCCCTCCACCACCCAAATCAGCGACGTCCGAGCGCCATAGGCGTCGGCAACGGCCGCTAGATCATCGGGATGGGCACTGCGCACAACAGCCGGGTCGGCGATTACAGCTTTCGCTGCATCGATTGGCTGGGGCTCGCTTACGGTCGCCGTGACCGACGGTGGTGATGCGGCCGCCGGTGTTTGCGTTTCAGCCGCCGTTGGCCTTACGGGTGGTGGCGGCGTCGCGCCGATCACGGCGGGCGCTGTCACTGTTGGTGGCGATGGCGCGGCCACAGTGGTCGCGGGCGGTGGCGACGTCGAAGCCGGGGGTGTGGCGGCCGGGGGCGTGGCAGACGGAGACGTGGCAGCCGGGGGCGTTTCAGTCGTGGAAGGGCCGGGCGCTGCAACTGGCTGTGTCGAAACCGCTGGCTCCGCTTGACTGGTTCCGGTTGCTGCTAGCGCTGCCACGACCATCAAGCCCAAAAGCCTTGTCAGCGTCTGCAATTTCGTCGTCATTTGAAAATGTTGCTCCCAACATGCGTAGGGCTGGAAAAAAGTCGTCGGATACAGCGGCAGTCGCGCGTAGAGGTCCGTGAGCGCGACAGCGATCGACCGCCTCCGCCATCCTGACATCATCATGCCGGATCATCATGTCCGGCAAATGTTGGCAAAACCGCGCCCGTCAACCGTCAAACATGAGCGGATCATTCGGATCACTAGGATGGCGCGATCCGGCGAGCTGGTAAATGGAGAAATACCCAGATGGGGTCGAAAGCTGATACGACGTTGCCGCCGGGACTCGTTGCCCGGCCAGCCCTCGAATGGTGTTGGTTGATGGTTGACGCCAGACCCGTGCGAAAACGACCGGCTAAAGACTTGATACAAAACCTCGATCTCTAGAATACCCAGCGCTACCAGGAGGCCCGGTTGGTTAGAAATGTTGAGCTCTGCATCACAGTCGCGTTGGCCAATGCGCCAACTTCACCAAGCCATGTCCGCGACGCACTTTTTGCTGTTCTCGACACGACCCCGATCGCGAGCGTCGTCATCCTGCCGAATACCTCAGAAACCAATGCAACGCCGATCATCAAATCAATGGTCGACGGAATTCAAAAGCGCGGCGCAGCCGCACTGATCTCGGACGACACAAATTTAGCCCGGATCGTGAAGGCCGATGGCGTTCACGTGTCGTGGTCAAAGAAACAAACCGACGCCTACCACGCAGCGCGTGCTGAGCTTGGCGCCCGCGCCATCATCGGGGCTGACGCCGGGCGGTCACGCCACGACGCCATGGAATTAGGCGAAAGCGGCGTTGAGTATGTCGCTTTTGGCATCCCGCCGCACGTCGAAGACCGTGAGACCGCGCAGGCGCGCCAGATCGATCTTGTGACCTGGTGGAGCGATATTTTCGAAGTGCCGTGTGTCGCCGCCGATATCACGACCATCGAACAGGCTCGCGCGGTGGCGAACGCTGGCGCAGATTTTGTGGCGCTGACGTTGCCGCCAGAACTTAGTGCCAGCGCGGCAACGGCTTGGATACTGGCCATGCGCAAAGCGACGTCACATTCGAATGAGCATTCGACTGAGGTCACGGTCTGATGTCGCGATACTCACGCCGTCGAACGACCGAGCACTTGCACCTCGCGTCGCTTGTGGTGATTTTTGCGCTAGGGCTGACTGACCCAGTCAAAGCTGAAAGCAGTTCGTGGTTTTCGCGCAGCACGCCACCGGCTGAAACAAAAACCGTGGTCCCAAAATCGGCGGCAACATCGGCCAACACGCCGAGCGACAAATCGAACGCTGACCGGCAAGCGAAAAAGCGCACAATCCCGTCGCAAGTTCCGCTAACTGGTGATGACCCGGCTTACCTCGCCTTCGAACAGGGGCAATATCTCACGGCCCTTAAACTTGCGAATGACGCTGCCGCTCGCGGCGAGCCACAAGCCAACACTCTCATCGGCCGGATTTACGGCGAGGGCCTCGGCGTGCCCAAGGATGAGAAAGCCGCAGTCGAATGGTACACGCGCGCGGCCGACCTTGGCGATACCGGCGGCACGTTTGCCCTTGCGCTGATGCTGGCTGAGGGCCGTGGTACAGCCAAAAATCGTGAGGGCGCAGCTCAGCTTTTCGAAAAAGCCGCCCGTACTGGGCACGCCGAAGCAAATTACAATCTCGGGGTCCTTTTTCTGAAAGGCGACGGCAAACCTGAAAATCCGATCCGCGCCTTCCAGCACATCGAGTACGCGGCCGACAAGGGCATCGCTCAAGCCCAATACGATCTCGCGGCGTTGTATCAGACGGGCACCGGAGTAGCGCCTAACGCATTCGAGGCCGCAAAATGGTTGTCGAAGGCTTCAGCCCAGGGCTTAGCCGTCGCCCAGTATGATTACGCCGTTTTGCTCTTGCGCGGCTTTGGCATCACGCAAGAAGAACCCAAAGCTGTCGCATACATGAGATCCGCCGCCGAACGCGGCATTGCCGGCGCACAAAATCGGCTAGCCTATATGCATATCGATGGCGTCGGAGTCGATAAGAGCCCGATCGAGGCCGCAAAGTGGCGACTGCTTGCGAAATCCAACGGCTTCAAGGACGACGCGCTTGACGCCGTAATCGCGAAATTGCCTGCAACTGAGCGCCAAAAAGGCGAAGCTGCCGCTGCCATCTTTGCTGACCGCGCCCAGGTTCTGCCCTTGGACTAAATCACCAAACCACGGATCTCCGGCGCATTGCGTGCTGGCTTTCGATTGCTGGTAACGACGACGGTTGAACCTGCCTTGCGTGCTGCAACGCAACCGGGTAGAGCGCGCCAAGGGGTGCAGCGCTCAGCGCTCGCCATTTGTTTTTGCTCTTTCTCTTTTTGCATTCTGATTGAAAGTCTTCGCGATGAACGTGTCACCGACGCTGAACATCATGATCACAGCCGCCCGCAAAGCTGGCCGCGGCCTGATCCGAGATTTCGGCGAAGTCGAGCAACTGCAAGTCTCAATTAAAGGGCCAGCTAACTTCGTCTCCAATGCTGACCACAAGGCCGAGGAAGTCATCTTTCGCGAACTCAACAAGGGGCGCCCTGGGTACGGCTTCATCATGGAGGAGCGCGGCGAAGTGGAAGGCGCCGATACCAGCCATCGCTGGATTGTCGATCCACTCGACGGCACAACAAATTTTCTCCACTCAAATCCACTGTTTGCGATTTCGATCGGATTGGAACGTGAGGGGCAACTGGTGGCGGGCGTGATTTACAATCCCGCCAGCGACGAACTCTACACCGCCGAAAAAGGCAAAGGCGCTTACATGAACGATCGGCGTTTGCGCGTTGCGGCGCGCAGGACGCTCGGCGACTGCCTGGTCACAACGGGCATTCCCCATCGCGGCCGCGACGGTCATCCACGGTTCTTGCGCGACATGGAAACAGTGATGCGCGAAGTGGCTGGCATTCGACGCACCGGCTCGGCCGCGCTCGATCTTGCGTTCATCGCTGCGGGCCGTTTCGATGCCTATTGGGAACGCAACCTGCAACCGTGGGACTTGGCCGCGGGCATCGTGCTGGTGCGTGAGGCCGGTGGCATCGTCAATGATTTGGCGGGAAGCGACAAAATGCTCGAGAGCGGTGATGTCATCGCTGGCAACAGCTACGTCCAAAAAGCGCTGCTGGCGATTGTCGGCGACAAGCCAACGAAACCCTGATCGGCGTCACCAAAACCGATAGTTGGTTTCGGCGACTAAATTGGCAGTCCTGAACCATGACCTCATTGTGCTTCATCTGACACGAATGGTCGGCATGATGTTGCCGGTTTTCGCCCGCACAGGCATACGCTAAGGTTTTTTACCGACGGTCGTCGGGGACACCCGGAGAGTACGAATGGCCAAAAATCGCCAGGTCGACGCGCCATCACTCGCGTCCGTATCGCGCCGCCTGACGCCACCCGGCGTATTCGTGCTGCGAATGATGATTTTTTTAGCCCTGGTTGGCTTTATCGCCGCCATTCTGTTTGAGCAATTGCAGCGCTCTTTGCTGACAAATCCAGGCCTCAATGGCCTGATCATTGGCGTCCTTGTGCTCGGCATCATTTACGCTTTCCGCCAGGTCATCCGGCTCTATCCGGAAATCCGCTGGGTCAATGCGTACCGGGTCAGCGAGCCGGGATTGGCCAGCACCCACAAGCCGGTGCTGCTAGCACCCATGGCGACCATGCTCCGCGATCGCACCGGCCATCTGTCGCTTTCAACTGCGGCCATGCGCTCGTTTATGGACAGCATCGGGTCCCGGCTGGACGAGGCCCGTGACACCGGACGCTACCTCGTCGGCTTGCTGGTGTTTTTGGGGTTGCTCGGCACATTCTGGGGGTTGCTCGAGACCATTCAATCGGTCGGCAAAGCCATCGATACGCTCGACACCAAAGCCACCGACAACATCCAATTGTTTGGCGAATTGAAAGCGAACCTGGCGGCACCGCTCAAAGGCATGGGCGTCGCGTTTTCATCCTCGCTGCTTGGGTTGGCTGGATCGCTGGTGCTTGGCTTCCTCGAATTGCAGGCAAGCCATGCGCACAACCGCTTTTACAACGAACTGGAAGAATGGCTGTCGGGCATTACCGAATTAGCCCCAACGTCGGGCGGCATCGCCGGATCGACCACATCTGAATACGTCAATCGGCAATTGCTCGGCGCCGTCGTCGATATGCAGCGAGCGCTCGAAGATTTTACAAGTCGCCTTGCCGATCAGCCGCTTGCGCCGCCCGCCATGTTGACCAAAGAGATCGGTCATCCACCCTCCGACGACGTCAAAGACCTGGCCCGGGGTGTCAATCAACTCGTCAACCAAATGCGGTCTGAACAAAAAGTTGTGCGCGAGTGGGTTGATGAACAAGCGTCGCAGCAAGCAGAGGTCGCCAGCATGCTGAAGCATCTGGCTGAGACCATGAAGCGCGGGGGTTGATCGTCATGGCGCGCGGACGATCGAAACGTGGCGGCGACTATGCCGAATTCTGGCCCGGCTTCGTCGATGTTCTGTCGACGTTGTTGCTGGTCGTCACCTTCATGATGTCGCTGTTCATGATTGCCCAATTTTTCGCAGCCCAAGAAGTCAGTGGCAAAGACAGCGCGCTCAAAAGACTGACGGCACAAATCAGTGAACTCACATCGCTGTTGTCACTTGAAAAAACCAAAACGAAAAGCGCGGACGACGAGTTGACAGCTCTGCAAGCGTCACTGGCGGCGTTGACGGCCAAAAATAATGAACTCGCTGGTGCGGGGTTATCGGCGGAAGGGCAAGTTAAGTCGGCTGAAGATCGTGTGGCCTCGCTGGCGACCGAACTCGATTCTGAAAAGAAGATTTCGATTGAGGCTCTGTCGAAAGTCGATCTCCTCAACCAGCAGCTTCTCGAACTGCGCCGTCAGATGGCAGCGTTGAATGAGGCCCTCGAAGCTTCGGAAGCGAAATCGAAAGATAGCGATAAAACCATTACCGACCTCGGACAGCGCTTGAACACGGCGCTGGCGCAGCAGGTTCAAGAACTCAAGCGCTACCGCTCAGATTTCTTTGGCCGCCTGCGGGAGCTTTTGAAAGATCGCAAGGACATCAGGGTCGTTGGCGATCGGTTCGTATTTGAATCGGAAGTGTTGTTTGGATCCGGGTCCGCAACTTTGTCGCCGGACGGGTTCACTGCGATGGATCAGGTCGCAACCGCGCTGGTCGATTTAACCCGCCAAATTCCGCCCGAGATCGACTGGTCGTTGCAGGTCGACGGCCATACCGACGCCCGGCCGATTACAAACGCTCCGTTCCCGTCGAATTGGGAACTCTCGACGGCCCGCGCGTCATCGGTCGTTAAATATATGATCAGTCGCGGTGTGCCGCCCAATCGGTTGGTTGCGGCCGGCTACGGCGAGTTTCAGCCGATCGAGCAAGGTACGAGCGATGATGTGCTGCAAAAAAATCGTCGGATCGAATTGAAACTGACCAATCGTTAGGATCGAGGTCGGTCGCTATTGTGGACCAAAGCCGGGGCTCTGTGATCAACCGTCTGCCACGTGCTAAAGGCGGGAGCGCTCCATTGGTCCGACACCATGGTTGGTTTGCTGAGCCAACGCTACTCGGCTGCTTCGCGACCAAACTGCAAGTCAGCCAACCGTGCGTAAGTCCCGCCCTTGCGGACGAGTTCAGCGTGCGTGCCGGATTCGATGATGCGGCCTTGCTCCATGACCAAGATGCGGTCAGCTTTTTGCACTGTCGCCAAGCGATGAGCGATGACGAGCGTGGTGCGGCCCTCCATCAGCCCATCAAGTGCGCGTTGCACCAAGCCCTCGTTTTCAGCGTCGAGCGAACTTGTCGCTTCATCGAGCAACAGGATCGGCGCATTTTTTAGAATGGCGCGTGCGATGGCGATGCGCTGGCGCTGGCCGCCAGATAGCGTGACGCCGCGTTCACCGAGCTTGGTTTCATAACCGTCCGGCAGGGCCGAAATAAATCCGTCTGCTTGCGCCGCCATAGCTGCCGCCCGGATGTCGGCGCGTGACGCGCCAGCCGTGCCGTAACTGATGTTTTCAGCCACCGTGTCGGCGAACAGCGCGATGTCTTGCGGGACGACCGCGATGCGTCGGCGTAACTGGTCGAGATTGGCGGTCGAGGCTTCTACGCCATCAATGCGGATCGACCCGGATTGCGGATCGTAAAACCGCAACAATAACCCAAACAGCGTGCTCTTGCCCGCACCCGATGCACCGACGAGCGCCACGGTTTCGCCCTTGCCGACCTTAAACGAGACACCCTCGATCGCAGGCGTTACGCCACGTGTTCCATAAGCGAAACGGACAGTGTCGAACGAAACAGTGCCGAGCGGCGGCTCCGGCAAAGCAACCGGGTTTTCAGGCGAGCGAATATCCGGCACGATTTGTTGCATTTCGACTAATCGCTCCGCAGCACCAGCCGCCTGACTGATTTCGCCCCATACTTCCGCCAGTTCGGCCAATGCGCCAGCGGCAAACAAAGCGTAGAGAACAAACTGTCCAAGGTTGCCACCGGTCATGTCGCCTGCGATGACAGCCGACGCGCCGTACCACAACACCCCGGTGACACTGGCGACCGTCAGAAACGTTGCCACGCCCGCCAGCAACGATCTGGCCCATAGCCGCTCGCGCGCCGCCTCAAACGATCGTTCAACAGCCTGACTGAAGCGATTTGAGACGACCGTTTCGTTGACATAGGCCTGCATCGTTCGATGCGCCGAAAGATTTTCAGCTGCGTAGGCTGATGCTTCCGCCAAGCGGTCTTGAGCCCGACGCGACAACTTGCTGACCGAGCGGCCATAACCGGTCAGCGGCAAGACGATCAGTGGGATCGCAACCAAGACCAATAACGATAGCTTGACGCTGGTCACAAACATGAGCGCCAGCGCACCAACCAACATGATGACGTTGCGCACGGCTTGGCTCAGCGTCGAACCGGCAACCGACTTGAGTTGCGTTGTGTCGGCGGTCAGGCGGCTCATCATCTCGCCGGAGTGATTTTTATCGAAGAACGACGGACCGAGCCGCGCCAGATGCGCGAATGTCTCGGAGCGCAGATCGGCAATCACGCGTTCGCCGAGCAAATTGACGTAATAAACGCGTGCCGGGCTTGCCAGTGCGATGAGGCCACCAATCCCGATCAAAGTCAGAAAGTAGCTGTCGATCATGCCAGCGTTGCTACTGGAGAAGCCGAGGTCGATCATGCGGCGCACGGCGAGTGGCACCGAAAGCATCGCCACGGCCGACACCAGCATCGACAACGCGGCAGCCGCCAAGATCCATTTGTAGCGCAGAATAATCGGCTTGAGCGCCAGTAGCGGTTTCAATGACCGTCGCTTCGGGTCATCACCGTCGCTCGCGGAGCTGTCAGCGACCGTCGTGGCCGAGGCCACGCTACCGATCGACGATCCAGATCGGGCCCCCGACGGTGACGAATGGGGATTGATGTCGTGTTGGCTCATATAAATGATCACTTACGGCCGCAGGGCGTATCAGCGGCGGACCATGCCCGAGCAGGCGGTTTCGCTCAAGTGACAATGACTTAAGTAAGCCCTGGACGCAGGCTGCGCGTTTCTGCCGGATGCTAACTACGCACTGCGGAAAAAGCCGCCCAACCTGTGACTTTTGCCGCAAAACGCGAAGCCCCGCGTCGCGCGGCTTGCCAAGCACTTGTATCTGACCTCCGTCTCAGTTACACAGCCCCGAAATCACGGTTTTTGTGCATGTGGCCAGCCGGGCTTCCCGATAGGGTTGGCTGCGAGCTCGGCATTTCCACTTAGAACAGGCGAAGACGATGAAAAAAGACAGTGATCTGCATCCTGATTACCACCAAATCCGCGTGGTGATGACCGATGGGAGCGAGTTCATCACCTATTCGACGTACGGCCAGGAGGGCGCCACGTTGACGCTCGATATCGATCCGTCGACACACCCGGCATGGACTGGTGGCGACACCAAGTTGATGGACCGTGGCGGTCGTTTGTCGCGCTTTAAGAAGAAGTTCGAAGGCATCTTCTAAGCTGAATAGCTTGGGCGGATAAGCTCAGGCAGCTTGGTGAAAAATAGAAAAAGCCCGGCAATTGGCCGGGCTTTTTTGTATCTTGGTGATCATCGTCGACTAGCTGAGCTTGCCTGCAAAAGCGCGCTGGAGCATTCCAAGTTGGTGCGCCACCGGATTTGCCATCGGCGTCGTAACGGCATCTGAATCGCGCGGTGAGGTCATGGCGCGATCGAGTTGCGCGATGCGGTCGTGGAGCGCGAAACTTTCTTCGATCAATCCGCGCAATCCCGTCGGCAATTCTGTGTAGCCTTTAACGTGAGCTGGACGGCCGAACGCCTGCAATTTAACCCGGCGTCGCTTTCGCGCGGCCTCGTCTTCACTGATTTCGCCTTCTTTTAGCGCGCGCCGAATGAGCAGCCATGACGCGAGATCAAGCAACCGGGTCGTCAATCGCATGCTTTCGGTTGCATAGAGAACGCCAGCACCGCCAGCCAATGCCTTGGCCTCTTTTCGGCCAGGGCCATCCAAATACGTGGCCGTGCGCTCAACCAGCGCCATGCCCGATTTGAAAATGTGATCAAACTGTTCCGACGATTGGAACCGGTCCCCGAAGGACACTGTTGTGGCGCCGCTCGGGAGCGCACCATCGACGCGATATCCGTTACTCATGACCCTCAACGATACAAACGCTTACTCGAAGCTAACCACTACCATACCCAAAACGTAATCGACCATAGTTAACAACAAGGACCAAAACGGGGCATTTTTTACGTCGCTGTGGATGGTGCAAAAAAAGAGCCGCCCTGAACGGGGCGGCTCGTAAGTCGACAGGGAGGCGTCAAAACTTGAGCGGCGCGAACGCAGCTCACATCCAGCGTGTCTGGATCGGAGTGGAGAATGCTCTGGTGATGTTTAAGTTTGCGTAAACCGCGGTTCGATTTTGACAATAGCCGCAACACCTCAGATGTTTGGTCGCTTGGCAGTTCCGCTTCGAACCTTGTCGATCAAGTCACGGCTGCTCTTTTCCAAAAGGTTTCGTAGTCACATGCCCGCCATTCCAGCCACCATCCCAACCGTCATGAATGCGATCGTTGTCGTCGGAAAGGGTGGTCCCGATGTTCTGCAACTACAAGAGCAGCCTGTGCCACGGCCTGGACCAAATGAAATTCTGATTGCGGTGGCATCGGCTGGCGTCAACCGACCTGACGTCTTGCAACGCAAAGGTCTTTATCCGGCTCCAAAAGGGCACAGTGTCTTGCCGGGATTGGAAGTGGCCGGCCACGTCGCGGCGATCGGTCCCGATTGCGTGCGATTTAGGGTCGGGGATCGGGTTATGGCGCTGGTCAACGGCGGCGGCTACGCACCGTTTGCGGTCGCGCACGAAGGCTCAACACTCGCAATTCCAACCGACATGGCGATTGTTGAAGCGGGCGCTATTCCCGAAACCTTCTTCACTGTGTGGCATAATGTTTTCGAACGAGGCGCATTGAAAGCGGGCGAGCGACTCCTTGTTCACGGTGGCACCAGCGGAATAGGCACCACAGCCATTCAAGCTGCAAAGGCGTTGGGTGCTCACGTCACGGCCACCGCTGGGTCAGATGCAAAGTGTGCGGCGTGCCTTTCTTTCGGTGCCGATCGCGCCATCAATTACACAAACGAAGATTTCGCCGAGGTCATCAAAGCGGACACTGCGGGCCGTGGCGTCGATGTCATTTTAGATATGGTGGGTGGCGACTATATTGATCGCAACATCCGATCGCTGGCCGACGATGGTCGGCTTGTGAACATCGCGTATCAACACGGCTCGAAAGCCGAAATCGACTTTATGCGTGTCATGCTGAAACGCTTGACCATCACAGGGTCAACGCTGCGTATCCGAAGCCCGGATGTGAAGGCTGCGATTGCACGAAAGGTTGAGGCGATCCTACTGCCCTTAGTCACTGCGGGCAGAATCAAAATTCCAATCGACAGTACGTTCCCTCTCAGCCACGCCGCCGACGCGCACGCCAGAATGGAAAGCAGCCAGCATATTGGAAAGATCGTGCTGACGTTGGCGTGAAGCCACTTACGCCAGATGCGTCATGACCGCGATCGGCTGCATTTGGGTCGCTGGAAACAAGCGTCTCGCTGCATCAGACACAGTCTCATTGCGACGGACGTGGACACCACTGGCAACAAACACCGCACGGATGAGATAATGCGCAGCGCCCGCAATGTCGGTCAGCGCACCGTCTCCGATAGCCAGGACGCGAGAGCGTTCAACAGTCGCGCCACGCAACCGCGCAGCGAGTTGCATGGCGGCGTCATAAATGGGCGCGTGCGGTTTGCCAGCATACGATACACGTCCGCCGAGCTCTGAATAAAGCGCAGCGATTGAGCCCGCACACGGAATGATGCGTCCGCCGCGCTCGACCGTCAGATCGGGGTTGGCGCATATCATCGGGATCGTGCGGCCACACGCTTCCCTGAGAACTGCCCGATAGGCGTCAGCGGTTTCCATTTCGTCGTCGACGAGCCCGGTACAGACAATTGCATCGGCTGCTTCAATGCCCACGAGAACCGAGCCAAGGCCATCAAAAATCGCAACGTCACGGGCCGGGCCGATGTGATGGATGTGCTGCGTGGGCAACGCCGCAATCAATCGGCGGGACACATCACCCGATGTGATCGCGTCATCATAGGCCCCACGATGAACGCCAATCGCGTCGAGTTGAGCGACCACCCCGGCGCGCGGCCGCGGTGAGTTCGATACCAGTACAACAGTGCCGCCAGCCCGTCTGAAAAGCGTGCACGCGGTGATGGCTGCCTCGAACGGCCGGACGCCATCATGAATGACTCCCCAGATGTCGACAAACCAAACATCAGCGCTCACTTGGAGTGAGCCAATCGAATCTAAAACAGGAATTTCAGACATTGCAACGCCAAACCTACCCACCCACCTGCGGCCGTTATGGTTTCATAAATTATGGTTTCATAAATAACGGACGATGGCCGTTCAGCGAACGACATCGTGCACGCGTCGATGGATGGTTTGAAGCGCGCGATCAACATCTTCGATTTAACTTCGTGCTTTAAGCCGCCGCGGGCGATCTGCTGCCCGGCGCTGTCGGATCGACGCTGACCAAGCGCGCGCCGCCAAACAACTGACCCTGGCCAAACAACACGCCGAAACCAAATAGCCGAGCACGCGTGCTGTCGTCATCGACGGCATCGGCGATCAAAGTCAGCCCAGCGCCCGCAATTCGACGACAAACCTCGTCGGATGGAATGAACCGATCTGCCGATGGCATGCCAGAGAGCAAGACGTTCGCGTCCACTTTGACCAGCGCGAATCCGCGTTGAGCCAGCACCGCGAAATCAACGCTCAAATGGTCTAATCGCTCGAGTGCGAAACGAAATCCAAACGCGTGCATATCACTCAGAGCCTGCCAAGCTGACGGCGTGAAGTGCTCAGTATCCGCCTGACTGAATGTCAGAACCAGTTGCCCTGCAATACGATCGCGCTCTTCGTAGATCCGGGCGAAACTTTCAAGGAATCCACCGTTAGTCAACGACGGGCCGGTGACTTCAGATAACAGGGCGCCAGTTTTGCCCCGCGCATCAAGGCGCCGCGCTAGTGCGGCTGCTCGCGTTAAACGGGCCGTGTCGAACAGTGCTAAAACATCGCTGCCATCCAACAGCAAGTCTTGAGCGGGATTATCGAAATAGCCGCCAGCTTCTGTTTTCAATAAAACTTTGACGTCGTAATGCGTGACTTCGTGGGTCATCAACCCAACGATCGGCGACAACATAACGTCCATGCGACCATGTTCGATGGCCCGCGTGATGGCAGCGATCTTGGGATCGACAGATTTCAGTTCGAGCTGCAATGCCATCAGTGACGGCAGGGTCAAGGCCAATTCGAGTTCGTCGTCGAAACTCGATTCAGGTTGATTGAGCATGTCAGAATTCTGGTTGTCTGGGCCAGCAGATAGCGACACCGCTTGCGGCTGCGGCACGGCCGACGCAAGTGCTGTCGGTGTATCGCCTCGGGCGATCGCGACCGGCATCAAGGCCTCAATCGATGGAAACAATGTTGGCTCAGATGCATAGACAAACGGCGGGTCTGACGCGTCGAGCAACGACGGCTCTGCCGGCGGCTCAGGCGGTCCTGATGCGGCGATACGTTGAGCGGTTGCTGGAATGAAAAATTCGCCGAGCGACGGGAGCGCTGTCGTCGCGGCGTCACCGATTGCTGGCGCCGGTGCGGATGGCGATCCGCGCATCGTTGCTGCAGCCGACTTTAGCGCACCAATGGATGCGTCAAGGGTTTGGCCATTGAACTCAGATGCGGTTTGTAAGCCCTCAGTGCTCGATAAGCGTTGTGCTGAGACAGACCCCATTCCTGCGGCTGAACGCTCAACAGCTCTTGCGACTTCGGCACCATTCACTTCGTCCGCCAACGCTTTGATTTTGCGTTGGACCAAAGCCAAATCCGTCTCAATCGTCGTGACCTCAGGCAAAGGCGCGATGCTGTGAGCCCCCTGCGGTTGGATATTTTGCGTTGATGGCATGGCGCCCGTACGCTGTTGTTCGCCGCCAGGTTCGCGGAACGCATCGCGGGGACGGAATGCCCATTGATCGCGGGCAACCGCTGGCGTCGTGCCGCCTGCCATCGATTGCGCTGACGTAATTGGCCGCGATCGTTGAACGGTTTGTTTGGGTTCAACGGCCGTTTGATCGAGGTTGGGTTGCACAAAGCCTTGGCGATCGAGTTCGCCTTGGCGAGTGAATTCGCCGTGCCGGCCGAGGTCAGGCGACGCTGGCGGGCTTGATTGCGTCACGGGATCCCAACGTGCTGCGCTAACCGAATTATAATTCTGAGCGTCACCCGAAGCGCGCTGCTCGTGGCGCCGTGTCGCAACAGCACGATCGACCGCCGCAGTGACCGCTTCAATGGAATGATCGCTCAGATTGTCGCTCGGCATGACGGCGGTCGGCGCTGCTGTCAGCGCCCCGATTTTACTGGCGGTCCGATGGCCAGCTTGCTCGACACCTTGACTGCCAGATCGATCAACGGATTGATCAGAGGGCGCTAGCCCGTGTGCCACCGCCTCAGTCATCTCGATAAACAACGGTCGGACGGCGCGCTGGCGGGCCAATTCGACAGCAAGTCTGGCGATTTCCGCGCTCTTTTTGGCGCGATCATGAAGCAGCATAAAGAATGTACAGGTGGACGCACCGGCCAGGGCTGACGTGATCAGCGGCACGAAAAACTGAACGTGCAGCATCGTTGCGATAGCGAGTGAGACGAACGCGATGCTCAGCAGGACGATGCGCTCACGCGACACCGACCCGGCCGATGAACCAGCCGATCCCGCCAACGATTGATCACCAATCTGGTGCGACCGCGTTGCCACAACTCCGTGCCCTGGAGACAATCCGTGAGGGCTCGCCGTCTCGCCCGGCATTGACGGCCGAGTGGCCACCGGATCAATCACTACCGCTTTCGACGACAACGGCAGCCCACCTGGGGGAGTTGGGGCCCGACGCGATGCGGGGCCAACCACGCGGCCGTGCTGCGCAGTCGCCGCCCCAAGCTGATTGAGACTTGGTTGCTGGGGCTCAAATCGCGGCCTTGCCGGATGCGTGCCGTGCTGACCAGCTTTTTGGCCAGCCTGTTGCACCGGCTGTGGAGCACCGGATACGGTTCTCGATTGGCCGACCGCCGCGGCAGGATCAACGTCGGACCCAAAAGCGCGGGTGCCAGCTGCTTCGGTGCGCGTCATGGAGCAAGCATCTTTTTTGTGAATACGATTCGCATGCTTCAAGCTTCATGGCGCAAGCGCGCCAATGCAATGTGGCGGCGGTGTCTATCACCACTATTCAACGAGTTTGGCGCATGGCTAGGGTCGGCGAACCCGTTTTGCGCGGCAATGGCGGCTGACCGACCACACGTTCCAGCAACGCACGAAGAAGGTAACGCGCGATCAAGGCCTTGTGCCGGACTTGAGCACGCGAAGCATATATCGACTGATGCTGTCGCCATCGTGTTTGTGGCGGACGGCCGCAATCGCGCCGCCGACGCGCCCGAAGGTGAACCCAATCTCAGCGCTGTTTATCTCTCGTTAGGCGAATCGGCGTGGTATCGTCAAACCAGACGCTTCCAATTCGTCTCGGTATTTCGTCATCGTTCAGGGGGAAGCAGCGCGATGTATATGAGTGGTGTGAGCACTAGTCCTGAAGGCGAAATTCTCAATGAGTTGGCTGGCGCGCGTGTTTTGATCACCGGCTTGTCGGCCCTGTCGGGCGTTGATCTGGCGCGCACATTCGCCGACCTGAAAAGTCACCTGGTCATCCAGACGACGGATTTGTCCCCCGATCTGACAGAACTGGTCGCGCTGCTTTCGCAATCGGCAGCCGACATGAAACTCTTTACCGATGACTTGTCCGACGCGAACGCGGCAATCTCTTTTGCCCGCGCAAGTGCGCAAGCGTTCGGTGGCCTTGACGTCGTCGTCAACCTCGCAACCATTACCCGCAATGACATGGCGGCCATGACGACCGATCGTAATGTCGAAAATCTCGTCAGCGCGAAGCTGGCGCCTATGGCTTATCTGACGCAGGTCACGGCCAACCGTATGCGGACTGTGTTCAGCGACGGCCTGATCCTAAATGCCTTGACGATGCCGCCGCCACGTAACGGTCGAGAACAGGCTGTTGCGACCATGGCACGCGCCGCCCTGACGGCAATGACAACGCTCGAAGCCCGCGCTTGGGCAGAACACGGAATTCGGATCAACGCGATTGGACCGCGGGTCGTTATTGATGATGCGCCGGCGCAAGGCGCCTATGTCAGCAACGACCCCGATCTGGCAGCGCTCACATTGTATTTAGCCTCGCGACGCGGCCGCGGGCTTTCGGGCCACGTCTTCGATGCCGAAGGCGCGGCTGACGCATTCTGATCGCGTCACCAGTCCAATCCACTCGGGCTCATGGTTACGTGCTTGCCAAGTCACTGGTGAGGCGCAAAGGGCAAAGCAATTTGCGTTGACGCATCGAAAGGTCGTAACTGCCGGATCCATGCTCAGGCTAAGTTGCGTTCCATTTTCGAGAGCAGGTTTGCGCGCCAAGAGATACCGCGATGGACATTCGACAGCTGCAATATCTGGTGGCGCTTGCCCGCGAAAAGCATTTTACGCGCGCAGCAACGGCTTGCAATGTTACCCAGCCGACTTTGTCTGGACGAGTGCGCGAACTTGAACTCGAACTCGGCGTGCCAATCGTCAAGCGCGGGCAACGGTACCAGGGGCTGACGCCGGAAGGCGAGCGGGTATTAAAGTGGGCGCAACTCATCCTCAACACCTGGGGCTCGATGCGCCAAGAGCTGGCGCAACTCGCGACCAGTGATTTTGGGCTGTCAGGCCGGGTTGTGCTGGGTGGGATACCGTCCGCCTTGCCCATGATCCCGTATTTGACGAAAGCTGTCCGCGCGCTCCATCCCCGCATCGATTTCACAATCATGTCTCTGAGTTCCGAAGAAATCCTGCGCGGCTTGCAAGACTATTCGGTCGACGTCGGCATCACCTATCTCGACAACGAATCTGTTGCGGGTTTGCTGACAACCAAACTGTATTCTGAACGATATTGTCTGTTTCTGCCAATCGGCCACGCTCTTGCCGAGCGACCGTCTGTGACCTGGCGAGAGGCGTCTGAACTGCCGCTCGGTCTGCTGACGCCCAACATGCAAAACCGGCGCATCATCGACCGAGCATTTCGCACAGCCAACTGCACGCCGGCGATCGCGCTCGAAACAAATTCTGTAATCAACCTGTGTTCGAATGTTCGCCTAATGGGCCTTGCCAGCGTCATGCCGCACTACATCTTGGATGTGCTCGGCAACGATCCTGGTTTGGTCGCGATCCCGCTACTCGATCCGGAAGTCAGCCATAGCGTCGGGCTGGTTGCACTGGATCGCGATCCGCTCGGTCCGCTTGTTCGAGCTTTCCGCGATGTGACAGCGACGTTTTCAGACCCGAGCCTGCAAGTTCCGTTGGCGGCACCCGGATCGTACCCCCTTGCGGCCGAGGCTTTGAGCACGACATAACTATGACGAAAGCTGCAGATTGTGCAGTGCAGCATAGTTGCCAACTATAGTTGGATTGGCGATATCGATTTGTATCGGTCTATGAAATAGGCGACTAGAACATCTGCGGCAAAATGCGCACGTATAAGATAGCATGCTCCCTATTCTGGGGCCAAAGACGCTAGGAAAGACCGGCACATGGCCAAGTCTAAAGCGAAGTTTTCGGACGTCAAAACCGAAGTGGTTGCGGCGGTCCCGACGTCTGCTGAGATCGCGGCGTTGGCCGTTTGCGCGCGCCACGGCAACAAGCCCGATGAACTGCTTGAGATCCTGCATGAGTTGCAGGAGCAAATTGGTTATGTTCCTGAAGCGACGCTGACGGCGATTGGTAAAGCCTTGAACATTTCTCGCGCCGAGGTGCATGGCGTCGTCACGTTTTATCATGACTACCGTCGTGAACCGGCTGGCCGACACATCATCAAGATCTGCCGTGCCGAAGCCTGCCAATCCATGGGCACTGAAAAATTATGCGATCACGCCGAACGCAAATTCGGAATCAAGCTCGGCGGCACATCGGCTGACGGCGCGTACACAGTGGAAGCTGTTTACTGTCTCGGCAACTGCGCATTGTCGCCCGCGATGCTGATCGGCGATCGCCTATTTGGCAAAGTCGATCCAACGCGTTTCGATACGATTATTGCCGGTCTGGCTCAGGAGGCCGCAGAATGATTACGGTTTATGTTCCGCGCGACGCAGCGGCCCTTTCGGTCGGCGCAGACGAGGTCGCGACCGCGATCGCAAGCGAAGCGAAAAAAGCCAAGAAAGATGTTCGCATCATCCGCAATGGATCGCGCGGCATGCTATTTTTGGAAACACTCGTTGAAGTCGAAACGCCGAAAGGCCGTGTCGCCTACGGCCCGGTGATGGCAAGCGATGTCGCGGATTTGTTTCGGGCCGGATTTCTTGATGGCAAAGCCCACAAACTGGGTCACGGTTTGACGGACGAAATCCCCTACTTCAAATCGCAAGAGCGGCTGACGTTTGCCCGCTGTGGCATCACCGATCCGCTTTCGATTGACGATTACCGCAGCCACGGTGGCTACGACGGTTTGACCAAAGCTCTGTCTATGAAGGGCAGCGAGATCGTCGAAGAGGTCACGACGTCTGGCCTGCGCGGTCGCGGTGGCGCTGGTTTTCCGACCGGCATTAAGTGGAAGACCGTTCACGATCTTAAAGCCGATCAGAAGTACATCGCGTGCAACGCTGACGAGGGCGACAGCGGAACTTTTGCTGACCGCATGTTGATGGAAGGCGATCCATTTTGCCTCATCGAGGGCATGACGATTGCGGCGATCGCGGTTGGGGCCACCGTCGGTTACATCTACATCCGATCCGAGTATCCGCACGCTGTCAAAGTCATGCGCGAAGCGATCGAAATTGCCCGCCGCGCCAACTGGCTTGGCGATGACATTCAAGGCTCAAAACGCTCGTTTGAACTTCATGTCCGCATGGGCGCTGGTGCTTACATTTGCGGCGAAGAAACCTCCATGCTTGAAAGCATCGAAGGCAAGCGCGGCATCGTTCGCTTCAAGCCGCCGATCCCGGCCATCGCAGGCTTGTTTGGCAAACCAACCATCATCAACAATGTGATGAGTTTGGCAGCCGTGCCAATCATCCTGGCGAAAGGCGGCGCGTTTTATCGCGACTATGGTGTTGGTCGCTCGCGCGGCACGCTGGCATTCCAAATTGCTGGCAATGTCAAACAAGGTGGGCTTGTTGAGAAAGCCTTCGGTGTGACCACGCGCCAGTTGATTGACGACTGGGGCGGCGGCACCGCCACTGGCCGTCCGATCCGCGCGGTGCAAATCGGCGGACCGCTTGGCGCTTATCTGCCGCCATCAAAGTTCGATGTGCCAATGGATTATGAAGAGTTTACTAAGGTTGACGCGATGGTCGGACACGGCGGTCTCGTTGTGTTCGACGACACAGTCGACATGGCCAAACAAGCGCGCTTTGCAATGCATTTCTGCGCTGTTGAAAGCTGCGGTAAGTGCACACCCTGCCGAATTGGTTCAACGCGCGGCGTCGAAGTTATCGACAAGATCATCGCCCACGACAACCGCGACGGCAATTTGGCACTTTTGGCCGATCTCTGTGTGACCATGGCCGATAGTTCGCTGTGTGCCATGGGTGGCCTAACGCCGATGCCGGTGATGAGCGCGATCCGTAATTTTCCCGAAGACTTCCATCGTGCGGCCCCGAACCAATTCCTGGCCGACGCTGCCGAATAAGATCTGGCGCCGAACTTCTAAACGTGACGCCTCAATGAGGACGAGCCTGATGAACAAGCACGTAAAGCCGATGAGCCTGATCAAAGAGATTGATTACGGCACACCCCATTCGCCATCGACAACGATGGTGACGCTCGAAATCGACGGTGTTGAAGTGACGGTGCCCGAGGGCACGTCGATCATGAATGCCGCCATGCAGCTTGGTATTCAAATTCCCAAGTTGTGCGCGACCGACAGCCTTGAGCCATTCGGGTCGTGCCGTCTTTGTTTGTGTGAAATTGAAGGCCGTCGCGGCACGCCAGCTTCGTGCACCACGCCAGTTGCGCCCGGCATCAAAGTTGCGACCCAGAACGATCGCCTCGCCAATTTGCGCAAAGGCGTGATGGAACTTTATATTTCCGATCACCCGCTGGATTGCTTGACGTGCGCCGCAAACGGCGATTGCGAACTGCAAGACATGGCAGGCGCGGTCGGCTTGCGCGAAGTGCGTTACGGCTACGACGGCGAGAACCACGTTTTTGCGAAAAGGCACGACGGCACTTTGAACGACGCATACAAAGCCAAGGACACATCGAACCCATATTTCACGTTCGATCCGTCAAAGTGCATCGTGTGTTCGCGCTGCGTGCGGGCGTGCGAGGAAGTGCAGGGCACATTCGCACTCACCATCGACGGCCGCGGTTTTGCTTCGCACGTCTCAGCTGGCACCGATGAAACATTTCTGGCGTCAGAATGCGTGTCGTGCGGCGCGTGCGTTCAAGCCTGCCCAACAGCTACGCTGATCGAGAAGTCTGTCATCGACAAAGGCCAGCCGGAGCATTCCGTCGTCACGACGTGCGCCTATTGCGGCGTTGGCTGCTCGTTCAAAGCTGAAATGCAAGGCGAAGAAGTTGTCCGAATGGTGCCATACAAAGACGGCGGCGCCAACCAAGGCCACTCGTGTGTCAAGGGTCGGTTTGCGTTCGGCTACGCCACCCACAAAGAACGCGTGCTGTCACCAATGATCCGCGAAAAGATCACTGATCCTTGGCAGGTTGTGACGTTCGATGAAGCGATTAAGTTCGCAGCCGACCGCTTCAAAGCAACCCAAGCCAAATATGGCAAAGGGTCGATTGGCGGCATTACGTCATCGCGCGCAACGAATGAAGAAGTCTATGTCGTTCAGCGGTTGATCCGCGCTGGCTTCAACAACAACAACGTCGATACCTGCGCCCGCGTCTGCCATTCGCCGACCGGTTATGGCTTGAAGCAGACGTTCGGTGAGTCTGCTGGCACGCAGGATTTCCGCAGCGTCGACAAGTCGGACGTGATTTTGGTCATCGGCGCCAACCCAACCGACGGCCATCCGGTGTTTGCGTCCCGCATGAAGCGCCGCCT
>JANMII010000096.1:0-4222 GCA_031375665.1 Hyphomicrobium sp. | reverse complement strand
GTTTGGCATGGACTTGAAGGTGCAGCGCACGCGCCGTTTTCTCCTTCAAGGCAGTACGCCCGGAGAGAAGCTGATGTCTCCGGCTTACATCCAACGTCGCGCCGCGTCACAGGTAGCAGCGGGTACCCATGACCCTGCCTCGCCGCGCGTGGGCTGATTATGTCCGCCGCTGCGAAAGCGGGGATAAGTGATCACGCGAAGGTGATCACTTTTTTTTCGGGCGACGGAGCTTTTAGCATTCGTGTGCGTTGCTTACCTGCGGCACGGACCGCGCGAACGGCACAAATTTGCGTGGGTTAACGGTGACCTCAAACTTTAATAGGAGCGCCAAGCGCATGGACGCGAAGACCTTATTGATTGCCGTTCTTCTGGTTGGCGTCGGCGTGCTCGGATTTTTGTATTACGAGAGCCAGCAGTCGAGCGTGAAGATCGATCTGCCTGGCGTAAAGATTGAAGGCAATTGAGCCGGGCAGGGTAGGAAGTCATATTAGGCCCTGGATAGCCGGCTCAAGCCCGGCCATGGAGTTACGGGATCGTCATCTCGGTCATCCGCTCACTGTTTCGTCTTCCCCGCGCATGCGGATATCTGAGCAGGCCGATGATGGGAGCTTGCAGAGACTTGCGCAGATCCAAGCCTTTAACGGGACTACGATGCAGCTTCGGGCTGAGGGGCCACGCGGTGATCCAACGACCTATCAGAGAAGAGCTTTTACTCAATGTCGTCGCGCGTTTTAGCGGTTGGTTTGCCACGGAGGTCGATCAGCACGCTGCTGCACTTGGCCCTCACATCACCCCAACCCGATGCCTTCTTCGCGGACGGCGATTTCGGCGATGATACGATCCAGCAGCAACGTGGTGCGCCGGAACAGGTCGGAGCGCGGACGGTAATCGGCGGCGGCATAGAAATCGCAGCGACCGGCCTTGAACAGATCAAAGCATTTTTCAGCCGATCCGCCCGGTGTGTAGACCGCGATGGCAGCTCCGCCGTTTTTCTTTAACAGCGCCATGCTCGGCACATCGGTCTCACCATCGCCGAAGTAGACCATGTTTGAAAACGGAATTGGGCGCAGCGCTTCGGGCATGTGCGCGTTGATGCTGTCGTTGTAGTCCTCTAGCCCTTTGTTGATGCGAAACAGATACTGCGTTTTGCCGGTGTCGGTGATGACGCGTTTTGGGAACGGCAAATCATAGGCGTCGAACCAGTATTCACTCGCGAACACGTTGGCGAAATTTTTGTAGATCGAGGTGCCCTCGATGATCTCGGTCAAACCAGACGACACCAAATAGTGCTTGATAGTGGCGCCGGTCGATTTGGCGTGGTCAGCCACGTAGCGATCGATCACGCCAAACCACTTCGGCACACCGGCATAGAGTTCGACATCGCGGCCTTGCGCGACCAGATCGGCACGATCGATGCGGATGCCGCGTTCTTTGGCTTTCTTGTACATCAGGTGCATGTACGTGATCAGCGGATCGGCGCGCTCGGCACGCGCCAAGGCCGTGCATTCGGCCCAGAAGTCTTCAGCCTTGATGCCGAGCTTGGGCAGGAAGGCATACTCCTGCATCGGCTTTGGCGACAGCGTACCGTCGAAATCGTAGACCAGCGCAATCACGTTTTTGCTCTTTGGCCGAACGTGGTTGTGCGGCGAGCTCGAAGCTTGGCCCGACGGCGTTGGTGCTGCGCGCTCAATTTGGGCTGACGTGTCACCTTCTTTTGCGCGCCGTTTGCTTACCCGCTCGATCATGACCGCTCTCGCATTTGCTTCGACTTGTAGATGCTGAGAGGAGTGCGCGATTCGCACGGTCGGATTAAGCCCAGATTGAGAGCGAAACCGTGCTCTCCCCAGCAATGCGTTCCGCGCTAAACACGGTCGATCACGATGCTCGGCGTCGCAGCGACCGAGCCACAGCTAGTGCTTGCAGTCGGGGCCGTGAACGTGCGGCGTGTCGCTTTCGGCCGATGCGTGAGCATGGTCGTGATCGTGACTGTGATCATGGCTGTGATCATGCGCGTGATCGTGACTATGGTCGGGGCCACAACCGCAACCATCACCGTGCTGGTGCTCATCTTCCGGATTGATCAGTGCGGCCGCCAGTTTGCGTTCAAGTGCGATCGACATATCGCGCGGACTATCTTTGTCCTCGATCAGCAGCGCCATGATCTCAGCGCCGATGCGGAGATCGTCGACGGCTCCCAGATAATGACGGCGCAAGCGGCCCTGACGATCAAACATCAAAATCGCTGGCGTGCCTTGCAGTTCGTAGTCCGACATCGTTTGCGGAAAGGCGTCGCCGTTGGGTTTATCGAGCGCGACCGGCAGCGTGAAGCCGTGCTCCGCCAGGAAGGCTGCGACCTTATCCGGCGTCTGTTCCTCGAAGCGTTCAAACGCCATGTGGAGACCGAACACGGCGACTTCTTTGTCGGCAAACGTGCGCGTCAGCCGCATGGCCTGCGGCAAGCCAAATTTGAGCGAGCCGGGGCAGATCATTTGCGCGATGGCAACCACGATCACCTTGCCGCGCTCGGCCTTCAAGGTGCGTTTGCCGTCTGAGTTCAACCACCGCGCGGCGGTGATTTCAGGTGGTCGCTCGGGGTTGAACATGGAAGGCGTCCTTTGGCTGATAGGGCAGATCCGCGCGATCGCGATTTTGGATCAGGGCTATAGCACGGTCGCGCGGCTGCGGCAGCGACCGCCATCGCGCCCGTTGGTCACACACGTTGGTCACAGGCGGATTTTGTGAGTGAGAGCTTTGCGCTCGTCGATCACACAACCTCACTCACAGGCTTTGTCGCGCGGCATCATCCGCGACGCCAGGCTGTCACAACTGGCGGCAGTGCCAAGCGGCGAACACTGGTTGCCGAGACCATCGGCAAAAATGTGGAACGTTAGCCAGCAGCCGCGCATGGCGTTCAGCGTTGTCACACAACCAAGCGGCGTGCCGGGCGACGCCGACTGCGCGGCCAACGCTGCGTTGTATCGGTCGAGCCAACGCGCTTCGACAACGCGCAACGGCGGGCGCGATTGAGCGATCGCTTCGGGCGACTGTAATCCGCTTGGCGCATTGAGCAGAAAAATGCCCGACGGCTCGCGAAATCCGAGCAGCCCGGCCGTCGCTGGTGGCTTGCCAGGGCACGCTGCTGCGATCGTGCGCGCGATTTGGCGGGCGGGCCAGATCGCATCGAGCGATGGCAACACAACACCGAGCAAGGTAACGGCAAAGAGCGCGAGCGCGGCGACGCCACTGGCCCACCACGACGTCAAATCATTGGCTCGACCATCCCGCGCACTGACGAAAAACAACGCCGCAACGGCCATGATCAACACGATCGCGGCGACGCTCGGACCAGCCCCGATGGCGACGTACACGCCCGCGAATAGCAAAATCGCGAATGCTGCCGCCAGCGGCGGCCAGGGGATCGCGTGCCACGCCAGGACGGCTTGAGCGGGCAGGTCGGCGGCGGATGATTGCCGCGCCTCAGTCCATGCCGCGACCAGCATCGCGACCGCCAGCGCCAAGGCCGGAAACATGACTTGCACGGTGTAGGTGCCGGGCTTCGTCGAGATGAGTTCAAGGTAAGCGAGATAACCGATCACCCAGGCGAGCAGAAACCGCGCGATGCGCTGATCACGGCTGCGCCACAGCCGGATGAGGGCTGGACCGAGCAACGCCGTTCCCGGCAAAAAACCGAGCAGCAGTGCAAGTGTGAATGTACCTGGAAATGCGCGCAGCTTCATATCTTGCGAGCCACCGAGCGCGTCGGTGACCGCGCTGAAATCCATGCCAGTGAACGGAATGCCGTCCTGCAGCCAGCGCACGATCAACCACGGTGATGCGATGGTGAGCGCAATCACCACACCCCAGACCGAGCGCAAGCGGACCAGCCACGCCGTATCGCGATCCATGACGAACAGCGCCATCAGCGTTGTTACAACGAGGATCGGCACCAGCAGCGCATTGAACAATATACCGACGCCGAGGCTCGTCCAAAACATCAGTGCAAGCGGCTGTGTTTCATTATGGCCTTCGGCCGGTACAGCATAAATCCGCAATAGGCACAGCATCGCGATCGTTGCGGGCAGCAGCGACAAGCCTTCAGTGATCGCCAACTGTGACACGAGAACAGTCAACGGAGCGACAGCAAATAAGGTGGCGGCGATGAACGCTGTGGTCGCGCCAACCAGCGGCGCGCTCAAGCCATAGACTGCGAGGACCGCGAGCG
>JANMII010000095.1:0-3289 GCA_031375665.1 Hyphomicrobium sp. | reverse complement strand
ACTTCGGCGTGCTCGAAACCCATCTCCGCCAACGTCGCGCGGCACCATTCAGCAGCCGTCTGGCACTGCGCTTTGAAAGCCGGGTCGGTTGAAACACTTTCGATCCGCAACAGTTGGAATAGGCGGTCAAGACCTGCGTCGCGCGATTGATCGAGCGTTTCGAGAACTTTTGCGAGATCACTCATGATTTTGTCCGGGCTTGCGGGCGGTTGCGTGGTTTTCTAAGGCGGTGTTCGCCCTAGGAATGGCGTAGCTTGGCTGCTATGGCACGCCAGCCCTAGCGTGACGCTATTCCGAGCGTGCCGCTATTCTTTACGTGGTGGGGGCTGGGCCGCTACACCTGAGCGCGGCAGCGCTGCACCGGAGGTGTGATGACACAGCCAGGCTCGAACGGCAAAAAAAAATGGGTTTACGCGTTCGCGCCAGGACAGGCAGATGGCAACGCGTCGATGTCTGAGTTGCTCGGTGGTAAGGGCGCCAACTTGGCCGAAATGGCCGGGCTTGGCCTGCCGGTGCCGCCGGGATTCACGATCACGACCGAGGTCAGCGGCGCGTTTTTTAGCGGCCACAATACGTTGCCCGAAGCGCTGCGTGCCGATGTCGTGGCCGCGCTCGAAATCATCGGGCAAAGCGTTGGTGCGCGACTTGGCGATGATCAAAAACCGCTTCTGGTTTCGGTACGGTCGGGGTCACGGGCCTCAATGCCGGGTATGATGGACACTATTCTGAACCTCGGTCTCAACGATGCGACGGTTGAAGGCTTGGCCCGTTTGACCGGCGACGCGCGCTTTGCTTTCGACAGCTACCGCCGATTTATCCAGATGTACGGCGACGTGGTGCTCGGCGTTGATCACGGCGCATTTGAAGACATTCTGGAGAATTTCAAAAACCTGAATGGGTTTGCGACCGACACCGATCTCGATGCTGAAGCTTGGCGCGAAATCATTGCCGACTACAAAGCTGCCATCCAGCGCGAACATGGCGCGCCATTTCCCCAAGATACTGGCGAGCAGCTATGGGGTGCGATCGCAGCCGTCATTAGTTCGTGGAAAAATCCGCGCGCTGTCACCTATCGTCGTCTGCACGATATTCCCGACGCCTGGGGAACGGCTGTCACCGTCCAAGCGATGGTGTTTGGCAATCTCGGCGACAACTCAGCAACCGGCGTTGCGTTTACGCGCAATCCGTCGACGGGCGAGAATTTGGTTTTCGGCGAGTATCTGGCAAACGCGCAAGGCGAGGATGTGGTGGCTGGCATTCGCACGCCACAACCGCTAACGCGGGCAGCAACGGCCAAGGACGCCGATCAATCGCTTGAAACGCTAATGCCAGCTGCATTCCAGGAGTTGGTGGCGATTTTCGCGAAACTCGAAACCCACTATCGCGACATGCAGGATGTCGAGTTCACCATCCAGAACAACCGGCTTTGGTTGTTGCAAACGCGCTCAGGCAAACGAACAACTGAAGCAGCGCTCAGAATCGCGACCGAAATGGCGGACGCAGGCGTGATCAGCAAAGACGAAGCGGTGCTGCGGGTTGACCCAAGCGCACTCGATCAGCTGTTGCATCCAGCTATCGATCCTAATGTCGAGAATGATCTCATCGCCAAGGGATTGCCGGCGTCGCCGGGTGCAGCATCCGGCGAAATTGTATTTCATCCCGATATGGCGGTGGCGCTGAAGGCCAAAGGTCGTGATGTCATTCTCGTTAGGGCCGAGACTAGTCCTGAAGATGTTCACGGCATGCATGCAGCCGTCGGCGTCTTGACGGCGCGCGGCGGCATGACCTCACACGCGGCAGTCGTGGCGCGTGGCATGGGCCGACCTTGCGTTTCAGGAGCCGGCACGCTGCGCATTGATGCCAACGGCGGCATCATGCGCGCTGGCGCGCGGACGTTTCGATCGGGCGATATCATTACGATCGACGGCGCAACAGGCCGCGTGTTCGCTGGCACTGCGAAAATGCGTCCGCCGCAGCTGTCGGGGACGTTTGGCACTTTGATGCGTTGGGCCGATGCGGCGCGACGCATGCAAGTTCGCACCAACGCCGACACGCCGCGCGATGCTCGTCAGGCCAGACTGTTCGGCGCCGAAGGCATCGGCCTTTGCCGCACCGAGCACATGTTTTTCGAAGAGGGCCGCATTCTTGCTGTGCGCGAAATGATATGCGCCGATAGCGATGAAGCGCGTCAATCGGCACTTGATAAATTACTGCCGATGCAACGCGCGGATTTCGAGGATCTGTTTGAGATCATGGCCGGTTTGCCGGTGACCATTCGGCTGCTCGACCCGCCGCTCCATGAGTTCTTGCCGCACGAAGATCGTGAAGCCGCGCAGGTCGCAGCAGCGCTCGGCATGGATCTTGGGCGCTTGAAGGCGCGTGTCGCAGAGCTCGAAGAAGTCAACCCGATGCTAGGTTTTCGCGGCTGCCGACTGGGCATTAAATTTCCCGAGGTCACCGCCATGCAGGCCCGCGCTATTTTCGAAGCGGCCATCAGGGCCGGACAAAAAACCGGCAAACCAGTGCGGCCCGAAGTTATGATCCCATTCGTTGGGTATCGTCGTGAGTTCGATATTCTTCGCGCTGTGATTACCGATGTGGCCAAAGCGGTGGAACGCGAGACGGGCGTAACACTGGCCTATGATGTCGGCACGATGATCGAACTGCCACGGGCGGCATTGCGTGCGGGCGATCTGGTCGCTGGGCCAGATGGCGCCGACTTTCTGTCGTTTGGCACGAATGACCTGACACAGACGACGCTCGGTCTATCGCGTGACGACGCCGCGCCGATCTTGTCCAATTACATTGAAAACGAGGTGGTGGCGGTCGATCCGTTTGTTTCGATCGACACAGCCGGTGTCGGTGAGCTTGTGCGGTTCGGCGTTGAGCGCGGCAAAGCCGAAAAGCCAACGTTGAAAAACGGAGTTTGCGGCGAACACGGTGGCGATCCGCGTTCGATCACATTTTTTGAAAGTGTTGGGCTCGATTACATTTCGTGTTCGCCCTATCGCGTGCCGGTGGCGCGGCTGTCGGCAGCCCAGGCGGCCATCCGTGCGCGGCTCTCGCCCGCCGATAATTCCGGCTGAGTGCGATGTCGATTAGAGCGCGCCGCCGTCGCGATCGATCTCATCAAGCTTTGGTTGGCGCGGCCGTGGGCCTTTGTTGGCCGGCATAAGCATCAGCCAAATAACAAGCGGCGGGAACAGAAAGCACCAAGCCATCCAAGCCGAATAATCTTTGTTCTTTTGGCCAGCGAAGACAGCCGCAAGGGCTGCCGCGCAGATCGCCG
>JANMII010000091.1:0-2050 GCA_031375665.1 Hyphomicrobium sp. | reverse complement strand
TGATGATGATGGGCCTGCACTTCATGAAGGAAGTGCCGTTCAAGGACGTCTACATCCATGCCCTCGTCCGTGACGAGAAGGGGCAGAAGATGAGTAAGTCCAAAGGCAACGTGATGGACCCTTTGGTGCTGATCGACGAGTTCGGTGCGGACGCGCTGCGCTTTACGCTTGCCGCCATGGCCGCGCAGGGTCGTGACATCAAACTTGCGAAGTCGCGCGTCGAAGGCTACCGCAACTTCGCAACCAAACTCTGGAATGCTTCTCGGTTCGCTGAAATGAACGAGTGCGTCCGCGTTCAGGGCTTCGATCCGAAATCGGTTAATTTGACGGTCAGTAAATGGATCATCGGTGAAACGGAGTTGGCCGCTAAGGACATCACGGCATCACTTGAAGCCTACAAATTCAACGACGCCGCAAATGCGGCCTATGAATTCGTCTGGGGCCAATTCTGTGACTGGTATGTCGAGCTGATCAAGCCGGTCTTGATGGGCGATGATGAAGCCGCCAAATTCGAAACACGCAACGTGACCGCGTGGGTGCTCGATCAGATTCTCAAAATGCTGCACCCGTTTATGCCGTTCATCACCGAAGAGCTTTGGACCCACATGGTCGAGCACGGCGTCAAGCGTGATACGCTGCTGTGCCTTAGTCAGTGGCCATCTGTCGACGGCCTAGTTGAACAGGCAGCCGTTGATGAGATCAACTGGATCGTGCGGCTGGTGTCAGAAGTCCGTTCGGTGCGCACCGAAATGAACGTCCCGGCAGGCACCAAGATCCCGCTGTTGTTGATCGGCGCTGACGCTCAGCTGCGCGCATGTGCGGCCCGTAACGACGATACGATCAAACGGTTGGCGCGCCTCGATACGATCGAATTCGTCGACGCCGTGCCAAAGGGCGCCGCCTTGATCGTAGCAGGCGATACAACGGCTGCCCTGCCTCTTGCTGGCATCATCGATATGGGGGCTGAGCGTGCACGGCTTGCTAAAGCGATTGCCTCCGCTGAGAGCGACCTCGCCAAAATGGACGCGAAGCTTTCAAATCCGCAATTCATCGAGCGGGCGAAGGAAGAAGCGATCGATGAGGCCCGCGAGCGCAAGGCTGATCTTGAAGCCGATATCAAGCGCTTGACGGCGGCCACCAATCGTCTCGGCGAGAGATGATGGCGCAACCAGGATTTTCGGTGCAGCGTTAGTGGCTGTCACTCGGTGCGTCGGCAGATCGATGTAGCCGTCAGTTCTTCGGCTCGGCGGCGGTCGCCGCGCGCGAAACAAATTCGCCGCGCGAGCGCGATGACGGCGCAGCGTCAGCCGGCGCATCGGCAAAGGACGTACCGGCAAAGCGCGGCGCCAAAGCCGCAGCGTCGATCAACCGGCGGACCCGAAGTTCCGTCATGATCCAGCCGGTGGCGGTCAATTCCAGCTTTGCGGCATACAGCCGGGTTTCATCGAGTTTGTCGGTCATGTCGACTTCGAATGCCATCAAGCTGGTGAATTCGGCGCGTTTGACCCGTGCCCATGCGCGGCGCATGCGCTCAAGCGCTGTCAGCTTGCTGTCGTCGGGATCGCCCGACACATATTCGCGATAGGCTTTTCGCATCGTGAACATGCGCGTCAATCCGGCTGGCGTGATGGCTGTGTCAACGGCTGACGCAACAGCCTGTTGGCCAACGTAAGTTTTAATTCGGTGCCATAGGCCCGGCGGTTGATCGCTCGCCTGAGGATGGCTTGCGTCAAAGCTGTCTTCGAGGGCCAGCTGTGTCAGTGACGGCTTGAGCGTCACGCGCACGCTTGGCCAATCAATGGCGCGCTCGAGGTACGCTGCATCGCCATTGCGCACGGCTTCACGGATCGACCACGCCGACACGAATGGCGCTGCGATGTAGGCAGCGGCGAAACCGGCCAGCAGCGTGATCATCAAAAGCAGTCGCATCATCAGTCGTGACATCCTTGATTAGACCGTCATGTGCAAGACTGGATCGCCCCAACCTGACCGCGTTCTGCTCAAGATGGTGCCAAAAAATGGCAGGGGTCAGGCCATCGCAAAATCGTCA
>JANMII010000022.1:0-41153 GCA_031375665.1 Hyphomicrobium sp. | reverse complement strand
CGGCCAAACGATTTCAGCTCTGTGTTGGCTGGATCAAACGTCATGAGCGATTGTGCCGTTGAGGTCGCGCTGTATGAGGCCACAAAAACGGCCGCTTGCGCGGCCGAAATTGTATTTCCAGAGTCTCTTTCGACCTGCAGTCGTTAGGCGACAGCCTTGGCGATCTTTGCTGCCAGGTCGGTTTTCTCCCACGAGAACCCGCCGTCAGCATCCGGTGCACGCCCGAAGTGGCCATAAGCTGACGTGCGTGCGTAGATTGCTTTGTTGAGATCGAGATGGCTGCGAATGCCGCGCGGCGTCAGATCCATGACATCACTTAATGCCTTTTCAATCACCGCCTCATCGACTTTTCCGGTGCCGTGCGTGTCGACATAGATCGATAGCGGTCGAGCAACACCAATGGCGTACGACAATTGTATCGTGCAGCGGTCGGCGATGCCAGACGCGACGACGTTCTTTGCCAAATAGCGCGATGCGTAGGCGGCTGATCGGTCCACCTTGGTTGGGTCCTTGCCGGAAAACGCGCCACCGCCGTGCGGAGCCGCACCACCGTAGGTGTCAACGATGATCTTGCGGCCGGTCAGACCGCAATCGCCATCTGGCCCACCGATGTAGAACTTGCCGGTCGGGTTGATATGCCAGATCGTATTTTTTGAAATCCACCCCTGAGGCAGCGCCTTCAATACGTAGGGCTCGAGAATGTCGCGAACCTGCTTCGATGACAGATCTTCGACGACATGTTGGTGCGAAACCACGATCTGCGTCACGCCAACCGGCTTTCCGTCCTCGTACTGAACAGTAACTTGGCTCTTTGAGTCCGGGCCAAGCTTGGCCGCGTCGCCCGACTTGGCTTTGCGAGCGTGCGCCAAATCTTGCAGGATTTTGTGCGAATAATAAATCGGCGCCGGCATCAACTCTGGTGTTTCGTTGCAGGCATAACCAAACATGATGCCCTGGTCGCCAGCACCTTCCTCCTGGTTGGTCGGCTGCAACGCGTCAACGCCCGCTGCGATATCGGCTGACTGCGAATGCAACAGGACCTCGATGTTGCAGTTCGCCCAGTGGAAACCTTCTTGTTCGTAGCCGATGTCGCGGATGGCAGCGCGCGTTAGCTCTTGAATGGCGGCAACGGTGATACCCTTCGGACCACGGGATTCTCCTGCAATAATAACGCGATTGGTTGTCGCCATGGTTTCGCATGCTGCGCGAATGGTCCATGGGTCGAGATTTTCTTTCGCGCCTTCACGATAAAACGCATCGACCACTTCATCGGAAATCCGGTCACAGACTTTATCGGGATGGCCTTCAGAGACGGATTCGCTGGTGAATTGAAATGATTTGCGCGCCACGTTGGCCCCCACGATTACGGCCGAGCGCTGCTGAATTGCAACCTCGCCGAAAGGCCGCAACACGATTGCGATCCTTGAAAAGACGCCGGTTTGTTGCAGCCTTTATTGCAAGGGTCAAGCGAGGCGCCGCGTCATTGCGCCGACAGCACCACTGGCAAAACGCCGCTCATTCGTCACTCCGCTTCGCCGGCTAAGGCCCGAACGAGATCAACGACAGCCCGGCGAACCTTGAGATCAGTAATGCGGGCAAATGCTTTGTTCAATTCCATGCCATCGCGGGTGCCGAGAAATTCGACGACGTAGCTTTCGCCGGGTTGCTCAGCAAATCCGCCAGCGAGGTCGGCCGCACTCAAAACTCCAACGGGCGCTTCATCGTAAAAGAACTGCACAGGCACACCGAGAACTTTGGCCAAATCGAAAAGTCGACTGGCGCCGATGCGGTTGACGCCTTTTTCGTATTTTTGAACTTGTTGAAAGGTCAGGCCTAATTGTTCGCCGAGTTTTTCTTGGCTCATACCAAGCAGCATGCGCCGCAACCGAACTCGGGTCCCGACATGCACATCCATCGGGTTGGCCCGCCGCGATCCTTTCGGAAAGTCTTCGGCACTGTCGTCGACATACACTGGATTGCTCATGGTTTAGGCATTTCCAATTTTCCGACAATCGCCAACAAAAATGGCACTGGCGAACTTCCTTAGGAGCGCCCGGGGCCCTCCGTCAACCTCGCCAAGCCCTGAAAACTGGCTCAGAGACGGTTTTGTTTAACTTTGTTCAAAACGACGCATCAGGCCGATGAACAGGGCGTATACGGCCAAAATAGCGAGTAGCGGTCCATCGCCAAGCCGGCCGTAAGGCGTGATAGCGGCGCCGCCTGGAAGCGCGCTGTCGATGATGCCGATCTCATCCATGTCCAGGCGGTGGACCACCCGGCCATATCGATCGATCACCGCGGAAATGCCGTTGTTGGCCGCCCGAATGATGGGCGCACCCTCCTCAACCGCGCGGACGCGGGCTTGATGAAAATGTTGCCTTGGACCGGTTGAGTTACCGAACCATCCGTCATTGGTGAGATTAACGATCACGCCTGGCCGGTCTCGCGTCTGGACAATCGCGCCCGGGAACAGCGCTTCGTAGCAAATTAGCGCCAGTGTCGGCGGCAGTCCGGGAATCACGAGTGGGACGCGCGGTGTCCTACCGATCGTGAACGCACCTTGGCCATGCGTTAGTTTTTTAAGACCGAGCGCAGACAATACCGGCTCGATGGGCAAATACTCGCCGAACGGCACCAAATGGATCTTATCGTACTGCGCGGTGACTTCGGCGCGGTCGTTGAATACGATCAGGCCGTTGAACATGCGATGGCGCTCAAGTGGCAACTGCCGCCCCGCTGCGTCGGTTGGTTCGCGGCGAAGAGCGCCGGTTAGCAACGTCGTGCCATCTGGCAGTAGCGCCGCGATCGCTGCCAAGGCCTCCGGGTGTTCGAGTGGCAGAAACGGCATCGCCGCTTCCGGCCATATCAGGTGCGTGATGCCCACAAGGTTATCTTGAACGCCAGATGCGTTGCGCGTCGATAAAGCTAGGTGATCTTGGAATATCCGGCCTTGGTGTTCGGGCTTCCACTTTTCGGTTTGCAAAACGCTCGGCTGGACAATCCGCAAACGGACATTCGGAACGGTCACTGATGTTTGCGCGAGCCGCCAGGCCCCAAAGCCCGCGAGCACGACGAGCGGCACAAGCGTGAACGCCACGATGCCGCCAACGGCGCGCGTTCGAGTTTGGCGCGTGTAATCAGCCAGCACCACGAGCGGCCCAACAAACACAGGCACGGCGATCGCCGTCAGCCCATACACACCGACCAGTGCCGCACCCTGCATGAGCGCCAGCGGTGTTGTAAGCGCGTAGCCAAGAACATTCCAAGGCAAGCCCGACAGCACGTGTCCGCGCAACCATTCAACGGTTGTCAACGCGATGGCAAAAATCAGGATGCGCGCAAGCCCGCCAAGCCAAAAGACGCGGGCGAGAAAAGCTGCAAGCGCCCAAAACAAAGCCATGCCAGCTGGTAAAAGAGTGATGGCGAATGGCAGTAAAACCGCAAATTTGTCAGCCTCGACCAGAAACGCTTCACCCAACCAGACGAGATTGAAAAAGAAGTAGCCAAAGCCAAACCACCATCCGCTGCGAGCAGCCGCGCGTGGCGATCGACTGGCATCGATCAGCCACACGAACACCGGCAACGTCATAAACAATACGGGGCTGAGAAAAAACGGTGCGAATGCCAGCACCGACAAACTTCCAGCGGCGACGGCAATCATATCGCGGCGCCGTTGCGATCCGCGTTGCACCCACGCGATTAGGCCACCGGCAATCTGTGCGTCAATCGCGCCCGCTCGGGTCATCAGGTCTTCAGCGCATCAGCTGACGCCTTCTGGGCCGGGGTGCGCGGCAAATGCACTTTAAGCTTTTTTACCCGACGCGGGTCAGCGTCGAGGATTTCAAACTCGACACCGCTTGGATGCCGGATCAATTCGCCGCGAGCCGGAATGCGCCCGAGCATGGAAAACACCAACCCGCCAAGCGTGTCGATATCCTCGTCATCCTCGGCGTCGACCAATTTGGTGTTGAGATGTTTTTCGAGTTCGTCGATTGGCGTTCTGGCGCTCGCCACCAAGCCAATCTTTAAGTCGGTGTGAATATTTGTTTCTTCGGCTTCGTCATGCTCGTCTTCAATCTTGCCAACGATCTGCTCGACCAAATCTTCGATCGTGACGAGCCCGTCAGTGCCGCCATACTCATCGACGATCAACGCCATATGAATGCGCGTTGCTTGCATCTTGATCAACAGATCGGCGGCCGGCATCGACGGCGGCACATACAGCACCTGACGGCGAATTTTTGCGGTGGCGATCGGCCGTGAAAGATCGAGCTTCGAGAGGTCGAGCTTGTCCCACGTTCGTGGTTGGCTGCCGTCGGCTGCCGGCTTCGCTGCTTTATTGAGCTCTGAAGTGGCTTCGAGCATCAACCAGCGAAACAAATCCTTGATGTGGATCATGCCGCGCGGGTCGTCCAGTGTTTCGCGAAAAACCGGAATGCGCGAAACGCCGGCTTCGTCGAACGTCTGCAACAACTCCGATAGCGGTTCGTCTTCGTCAAGGGCTGTGATGTCGGCTCGCGGCACCATCAAGTCTTCAACACGGCTCGCACCAAATCGCAGTAAACGCTCCAGCATGCTGCGTTCGGCTTCAGTGAATGTTGCAGTCGGATCGGGCGCCTTGAGTGCGCCTTCGATAGCGTCGCGAACATTGTGGGGCGCACTCAAACCAAGCCTGACACGAAGCAATTGCAGCCAGCCTTGAGCACCAAGCATTCGTGTTTCATCAGATTGCCCACTGGGCTGCCCGCTCAGTGGCCCGCCCCCTTGCGCACGAGCTTGCACACCGGGCGGCCCGCTCTGCGGCCCATTCTGGGGCCCACTGGGCGTCACGGCACTGGTCGACTTATCGGTTGCTCGGTCGCTCATGGTGGAATGGGGGCGCACCCCCGCTTCTCCTGGTTGGTCTCGACAATAATCTAAGCCAGTTCGGCCGTGTAGGGGTTTGCGATCCCGAGCTTGCCGAGAATTTCAATTTCGAGCGCTTCCATACGTTCAGCGTCGGCGGCCGCTTCGTGATCGTAGCCAAGCAGATGCAGCACGCCGTGCACAACCAAGTGCATCACGTGATGATCAAAGGGGACGGCTTGTTCGCAAGCCTCGCGAGCAACCGTTTCAGCGGCCAAGATGATGTCGCCGATGAACCCGCCAGCGGCAGCCCGCGTTCCGGACGGAAAAGACAAGACGTTTGTCGCTTGTGGCTTGCCGCGAAACTGGCCGTTTAATTTGGCGATTTCAGCATCCGTCGATAAAGCGACGGCCAGCGCAATGGGGTGGCCGACAAGGCCAGGATGACGCGCCACGGCATCGATGGCGCACGCTATACGATCTTCAATGTCTCCCACAGCCGACCAGTCGCCGCCTGCCTCCACCACGTCGATGGTGATCCGGTTGGCGGACGCTGGGAATCCCTTCGGCATTTGGCTTTATTTGGCTCGGTCGTAAGCGGTGACGATTTTGGCAACCAAATCGCGACGTACGATATCGGCGTTTTCAAAGCGGACCGCCTTGATGTCCTCAACCCCGTCGAGCAAGCGCACAGCCTCTTCGAGCCCCGACGTCATGCCCGGTGGCAAATCGATCTGGCTCGGATCGCCCGTCACCACCATTTTCGAACCTTCGCCAAGGCGGGTCAGAAACATCTTCATCTGCATGCTTGACGTGTTCTGCGCTTCGTCAAGAATGACGAAAGCGTTCGACAGCGTGCGACCGCGCATGAATGCAAGCGGGGCAATCTCGATGATGCCTGTCTCAAGGTCACGCTCGACCTTCTCAGGCGGCAACACATCGTAAAGCGCATCATAGAGCGGACGCAGATACGGATCGACCTTGTCGCGCATGTCACCCGGCAAAAAACCGAGCCGCTCGCCAGCTTCAACCGCCGGTCGCGACAGGATGATGCGTTCGACGATGCCGCGTTCAAGACAATGCGCTGCAAAGGCGACGGCGATATACGTTTTGCCAGTCCCGGCTGGGCCAACGCCAAAAACGAGGTCATATTTGTCGATGGCGCGGATGTAGGTGCTTTGCGTCGGCGTGCGCGCCTTGACCACGCGGCGGCGGGTTGCGACCTGGGCTTGCCCGTCAGTCTCCTGACCGCCCGATCGCGCATGGCGGATCAGTCCGTCGAAATCTCCAGCACCGATTGCATCACCTTTTGCAATCCGCCCGTAGAGCTTTTCAAGAACATCGCGCGCGATGGCGCACGACGCTTGGTTGCCCGTTAGGATGATGACGTTGCCGTGGGCATGGGCGTCGATGCCGAGCCGGTCTTCAATCAAGGCGAGATGGCTATCGAATTCGCCAAGCAGTTGGGTCAGGAGCCGATTGTCTTCGAATGGAACCACCGTCCGGCTTGCGGCCGCTTCGGGCTTCGAAGGCCGCCGCGATGCGGGAGCGGGAGAACCGCGAAATCCTGCCAAATGTCATCACTCCTCAACTTTGATTGCAGCCAACGCCCGGCTTCGGTACTACAAGGCCGATCTGTCTAACTGGTCGCCAGGTACGCCATTCGTCAAGCACGCTCAGTCGAATCGGTTCCACCGCTCTAAAGCTACCACGCAGGCACACGTTGCAACTCAAAGTCGGACAGTTTTCCGCAGCTTTACATAGTAGCGAAGTAGTCGGCAATTATGCTGACTGGATGACACCCCGGAGGCTCATTTGCCGAGCCTCGGTCACAGCGACTTGGACGATTTTACCGATTGTCTCGGTCGCCGCTTCGGCGTGGATCATCTGCAGGTGCGCCGTCCGCCCAACGAGATATCCATCCTCCCGGCCCTGACGCTCGAACAAAACCGGCACGACGGTCCCAACGCTCGCTGAATTGAAGGCGGCTTGCTGCGCCTCGAGCACAGCCTGCAAAGCCCGCAACCGCGCGGTTTTCACGTCGTCGGGCACTTGGTTTTCAAGCAACGCGGCGGGCGTACCAGGGCGCGGCGAATATTTGAAAGAAAATGTCTGAGCAAATCCGATTGCACGCGCCAACGCGATGCTGGCTTCCGCGTCTTGATCGGTTTCACCCGGAAATCCGACGATAAAATCGCTCGACAATCCGATATCGGGTCGCGCGCTTCGCACGCGATCGATGACGGATAAATAGGTCTCGACGGTGTGCTTGCGGTTCATCGCAGCCAACATCGCGTTAGACCCAGACTGCACCGGCAAATGCAGAAAGGGCATCAACTGCGGCACATCACGGTGGGCTTCGATCAGATCGTCAGTCATGTCGTTGGGATGGCTGGTCATGTAGCGGATGCGCGCAACGCCATCGATGTCGGCCAATGCCCGCACCAGATCAGCGAGCGTTGCAGACGCGCCATCTGGGCCTTCGCCATGATAGGCGTTGACGTTCTGGCCTAGCAGCGTGAGCTCGCGTGCGCCCGCGCTGACGAGTGCGCGAGCTTCCAAAACGAGCGCTGCGACGGGCCGAGAAAATTCGCCGCCGCGCGTGTAGGGCACAACACAGAATGTGCAGAATTTATCGCAGCCTTCTTGAATGGTTAGAAACGCCGACGGAGATGAGACGCGGCGGGGTGCGGACAGCGCCTCAAATTTTCCTTCGCCATCAAATTGCGTTTCGACAATCGCGCGACCGCCGCTCTGCACCGCACCGATGAATTCTCCGAGCCGATGATAACTCTGCGGACCGATCACCAGATCGACGGCCGGTTGACGGCGCGTGATTTCGTGGCCTTCGGCTTGCGCGACGCAGCCAGCAACGGTGATGACGGTTGATTTGCCAGCCCTCGCGCGCGTCTGTTTGATGTCACGTAACCGACCAAGATCGGAATAGACTTTTTCGGCGGCCTTCTCGCGGATGTGGCAGGTGTTGAGGATGACGAGATCCGCTTCGTCAGGCAGATCGGTTGAGACGTAGCCATCGCGCGCCCGCGCCTCGCCCATGCGCTCGCTGTCGTAGACATTCATTTGGCAACCGAATGTCTTGAGGAAAACGCGCTTCGTGGGCGCAGCCGACAGCGAGCCGCCGTCCGGCGATACGGCGTTTTGAGCAAACTTGGCAGTCCGACTGGTCATCAGCGGTCTGAACTCGTGCAAGACTTTCGTCACAATTTATCTTTCGCCAGGCGTTATCATTTTGCTGGTTGTTGCGATGTGCTTACGTTTGTTTGGCCGCGCATAGCACACGGCCGAGCGATCATGTCCATTTTTCAGAACCAGACGTCGTCAGAACCAATTTCGCTCTGCGTTTTTCGAGTGGCGGCTCGACTGGCGCCAGCGTCACATCGTCGGGTCTGCCGCGCAAGATCCCATGCACTGCGCGCCGCACCTCTTGTTCGCTACGCAAGGCTAGATCTTTGCGATCGGAAAAATCAGCCAGCGGCACGGATGAACCGACGCGGATTGTGACAGTAATGGGTCCCGACTTCAGTAAGCTCCAAGCGTGCGTTTGCAGATCCATATCACCATACCACGTGACACTTGAGCGATCGGCTCGCGACAATGGCAAACCTCGGCGATGCGTATAAACGACCGCCGCTGTCTGAACCACAACACCATTGTCAGGACGGGTCGCACTTGCCCCGTCACGGCCTTTGACGGCGCCAAATAACGACGATTTGAATGGCAGCACGCGGTTGCCATCACTCGATGTGCCCTCAGCAAACAACACGATAGTATCGCCGCCACGCAGACGCTCGGTAATTTCATCAGCAACGTCGCCGGTTGCCGATCGGCGGCTGCGGTCGACAAACACGGTTCGCTGCAAACGCGCGAGTGACGATACGAACGGCCAGCTTGAGATCTCTTTCTTGGCAACAAACGATACCGGTGCCAGCGCAGATAACACCGGAATATCGAGCCAGGAACTGTGATTGCAAACCAGCAACACGGCCCGATCCGGTTCGACCGTCCCCTCGACCACCAAAGTGATGCCGAGCAAGCGGCAAACTTGGCGATGATACCAATTTGGAAACCGTCGCGCGGATTGGGGTGCGATGCGAACCAGCACAGCCTGCACCGGCATCAGCGGAACCGTCAGCACAAAAAATGTCGACAGAAGCGCGCTCGCGCGGAGAGTTCCCATCAGTGGCAGATGTCCATCATTCGTTGCGCGACGATGATTTTCGTTTGCTAAGTGCAACGCCGTACAATTCCAACCGGTGACCAACGAGGCGAAATCCTAGCTCGCGAGCAATGCGCTCCTGCAAGGCTTCGATTTCTCCATTTGCAAACTCGATCACGCGACCGCTGTCGACATCGACTAGATGGTCGTGGTGTTGCAGTGGTGCTGGCTCATATCGACCGCGACCGTGACCAAAATCGTGCCGCTCCAAAATGCCAACGGACGAGAACAGCTTTAGGGTTCGATAGACGGTCGATAGAGATATTCGCTCATCGAGCTTATGGGCGCGGCGATGTACTTCTTCGACATCTGGATGGTCAAGGGCTGCTGACAGTACCTGCGCAATCGTGCGCCGTTGCCCTGTCATTCGCAGACCATGCGCAACACAGCGCGTTTCGATTTCAGAAGATTTCGTGCGCTGAGGCGACATGGGTTTAAGCGACATGAGGTTTAGGCGACAATCAATTTGGGCGACATAGGGCTTAGTCGACTAAACTGCCGACGGTGCTTGCGTTATAAGTAGTGTCGGCGAAAGCGTCCACCCAGCCACACAAGGCGCGCACCGCTTTCGCACTACAACGCAAGCGCAAGCACCAGCGCATCAATTGCAACGCCAGGCGAGCGTTCATAATAACCTTTGCGACGTCCGACCTCGACGAAGCCAAGTTTTGAGTAAAGCCCAATCGCCGCCGCATTATCGGCTGCCACTTCGAGAAACAGTCGCTTAGCCTCGCCGCGCCTGGCGGCCCGCGCCAACCCTTCAACTAGCATTCGACCGAGGCCCGCGCGTTGCCAGTCAGGCGCAACGCCAATGGATATGATCTCGGCTTCGTCTGCCGCAAGTTGTCCAATGATAAAGCCGACCGCGACCTTGGGATCACCGGCGATGGCCGTCAGCGACGTCGATGCGGGATGTTCGAGAAGCGACGTGATGGCAGCCTCGTCCCAGGCGGGTTGAAACAGTCGACCGTGCAAAATGGCAAGTTCAGCTGCGCGTTCTGGCGCGGCCCACAGCAGGCTCACGTGTTTGATGTTGCGAAACGGCGTGATGTTGGAGGTCATTCGGGCACTCCAACGCCAGACGGCGGCGCCCGACCAGATTGCGGGCGCCCCGGCTGGTGACGCCCAGCTTGCAGGCGCCCCGGCTGCGACGCGATAGCGTCAGGCGGCCGCAAATACAGAGGTTCCGGGGCCAAAATGCGAGGCTCTGACATTGCGGCAAACACCATATCGAACGCGTCAGGCAGCAAGTGTTCGCTGACACACGTCGCATCACATCCATCTGCGGTTGCCTGTGCGGCTAATGCCTTGGCACCAGAGCCTGCAACCTCGATCGGACCAGGGCCAAGTGCTGCGGCTGCATCGCAGATGCGGACAACCTGTGGCGGCGCGATGGCCGCTAGAGAATGGCGATTGATGAGCTGTAGATAAACCTCTCCGCGGCGGGCATCGGTCGCAATGGCGACAACCCGCCCGCGCCCCGATCGCAGCCCCGGGTTCATCGCCATCAGCCGCAGACTGCTGACGGCCACAACATCAGCGCCAGTCGCCAAAGCCAACGCGCGCGCGGCCGAAACCGCGATCCGTGTTCCTGTAAACGTGCCGGGCCCGTGCGTGACTGCAATGATGTTGAGATCTTCGAAGGCCAGTCGCGCATCCGCCATGACGTCTCGGATCATCGGCATCAAGCGCTCGGCGTGGCCTACCGACATCTCTTCATAAACCGAAGCGAACGATGGCGTGAGTGATCGCACGGCCCGCCCGGCCGCGGCAGAGCACGCATCAAAACAAGTATCGAAAGCCAGGATATTCATTCCAGCTTTTAGCTTAAACGATCCGCGCCATCTCGTCGAAGGCAAAGCGTGGTGAACGCGCATGCAATCGACCAGGGTCGCCATACCCAAGGTTGCACAAGAAATTCGATTTCACGTCCGTGCCAGCGAAAAACTCTGTATCGATTGCCGCGTTGTTAAAACCCGACATTGGCCCGCAATCGAGCCCAATGGCGCGGGCTGCCAGAATGAAATATCCGCCCTGCAACGTGCCATTTCGAAATGCCGATGTATCGGCGAATTCTTTGTTTCCAACGAACCACGCCTTGGCATCGGTGTGGGGATAGAGTTTTGGTAAATGGTCGTAGAAGCGATAGTCGCTGGCGATAATCGCCGTAACGGGGGCCGACATCGTCTGCTCGACATTTCCCTCCATCAAATGCGGCTTCAATTTAGCCTTCGCTTCGGCTGATTTGACAAAAACAATTCGCGCCGGGGAGCAGTTGGCACTGGTTGGTGCCATCTTCATCAGATCGATGACCTGCCGAAGCTGGTCGTCCGACACATCTTTATTTTGCCAAGCGTTGTACGTTCGCGCGGAGTTGAAAAGCTGTTCGAGTGCGGCAGTTGGCAATTCACCTGTCATGACGACCTCAATTGTATTGTGCGTTTAATCCATCGCTTCGATGAATAGCATCGACAAAAAAGAACCCCGCAAAAGGCGCGGGGTTCAAAACCTCAAAATAGGGCCACTAAACAGCCTGAACACCTTCCACATTGGGACAGAAATGCTTGAGCAGATTTTCGATCCCATGGCGTAAGGTTGCCGTTGAACTCGGGCAGCCAGCACACGCGCCGCGCATGTGCAAATAAACAATACCTTCGCGAAAGCCGCTGAATGTAATGTCGCCACCGTCCTGGGCGACTGCCGGACGGACGCGCGTTTCCAACAATTCCTTGATGGTCGCGACAGTGTCGGCGTCGGCTGGATCGAACGAACCGACCGTGTCGTCGTTGGATTCTGTGCCAGCTGACGCTGTGTCACCGGAAATGAAATGCTCCATGATCGCGCCAAGCACCATCGGCTTGAGATGCTGCCACTCAATGTCACCCTTGGTGACCGAAATGAAATCCGAACCAAGAAATACCCCGTCGACGCCCGAGATATCAAACAAGCGGGTGGCTAACGGCGATGTCGTCGCCTCCGTTCGGGAGCGGAAATCGGCCGTGCCATCTGACAGCACCGATTTGCCCGGAATGAACTTGAGGGTCGCCGGGTTTGGCGTGGCTTCTGTCTGGATGAACATGCGATTTTCCTATGATTTTTGCCGCGCTCGACCGGCGGGGCACGGACTGCACTATCGTGAACCAGCGAATGTGATCGCCGCATCGCGTTAGAACCATTCTAATATAGGCGAGCGGCTTTACATTGTCGAGGCCCGGTTGCCGTGCCAATACGCGCCACGTTTTTGCGCCGCCATATCGCGTCGCGGCTTCGCGCCACCAGGTCTGTTGGTTGACCTGTTCGGTCAAACCGCTGCCTGCTTCGGCATCTCAGGCTTCGGCGGGAGCCTGTCTCGATCATGGCCGCTCACGCCAAAGCCTTGATGTCCTCAAGCGAGAGTTGACCAGGGACCACCGTGACAGGCACCGGAAATCCACCGGATTGATTGCCAGCAGCGAGTGACGCAACCAACGGTCCCGGCCCCTTGGCATCCGTCGCCGCGCCAAGCACCAAGATTGCCACGTCCTCGTCGTCGGCAATATGAGCCATGATTTCGTCAGCGGGTTTGCCTTCGCGGATCAGGTCTTCGATCTCGATCCCTTCAAAACCAGCCAACTGCAATTTGCGCCGAAACAATCGAAACAGCGCCTTCGCTTTGACGGTTTCTTCCTCGACCTGGACTTGCCGGACGCCCGCCCAATGCTGGAAATCACCCGGTTCTATAATGTAGAGCAGGACTAGCGATCCGCTTGAGCGCTGAATGCGGCTTGCTGCATAATATAACGCGCTCTCGACTTCGCCGCTCTCATCGACAACGACCAAGAACTTGCGACGATGTCCGGCTTCAAATGACCGACGTGGTTTCATGGCTGTCATGCTGACACTTCCGAACCCTGTCGGCAACGGTGGTGCTAGGCGAAACGTGCTGCGCGAAACTACGACCGGATAAGCCCAACAATATCCTTGACCTGATCTAGCACCGGCAAAGCAATCGCTCGGGCGCGCGCAGCCCCGTCGGCAAGCACGGCATCGATCGCTACCGGATCAGCCATCAAGCGCTTGGCTTCCGATCCGATGCGGCCGACTTTTTCGGTGGCGACTTCAGCGAGAGCTTTCTTGAAGTTTGAAAACTGCTGGCCGCCAAACTCAGCCAAGATGGTGTTGACCGGTTGGTCGGTCAGAGCGGCATAAATCCCAACCAGATTTTCAGCCTCTGGCCGGTTCGCGAAGCCATCTTTGTCGCTCGGGATGGCGTCTGTATCCGTCTTCGCCTTCTGAATTTTTCGGGCGATCGTATCGATATCATCGGTCAAATTGAGACGCGACAAATCGGATGGATCGGATTTCGACATCTTCTTCGTGCCATCGCGCAGGCTCATGACCCGGGTTGCGGGCCCGGTGATCACTGGATCGGGCTGCGGAAAAAAGACGCCGTCTTCGTGACCGTTGGCGACGATAGACGCACGGAAATCGTTGTTGAACTTCTGGGCGATGTCGCGTGCCAATTCTAAGTGCTGCTTTTGATCTTCGCCAACGGGCACATGCGTGGCGCGATAGGCCAGAATGTCGGCCGCCATCAAATTTGGATAGGCGTAAAGGCCAACGGAGGCTTGCTCACGATCTTTACCGGCCTTCTCTTTGAATTGCGTCATGCGGTTCAGCCAGCCGAGGCGGGCGACGCAGTTCAAAATCCAACCCAGTTCGGCATGCGCCGAGACTTGCGATTGATTGAACAAAATGCTGCGAGCCGGATCGAGGCCAGCGGCGATATACGCCGCCGTCACTTGCCGGATGGATGAGCGCAATTCAACTGGATCTTGCCAAACTGTGATCGCATGCAAATCAACGACGCAATAAATGCAATCGTGCGTCTCCTGCATTTTGATCCAGTTGACCATGGCGCCAAGGTAATTACCAAGGTGCAGGCTGCCGGTTGGCTGCATGCCCGAGAATACGCGCGGCGCGATCGTCATTCGATTGATCTCACAGTTTTGATCTTAAAGTTTCGATCTGGAAGTTTAGCTGCAGCGGCGCGATGACCATGCTGCAGCCCGGCGCGGGTTATCGCGTGCTCTATTCGCGACCGCAAGCCATTCCGGGACCACGGTCGCCAGCACAGCCATTTGGCAGCGGGGTGCAGCGGCGTTACCGCTACTTTGGGCGCTTCGTGAAACGTGCCAACTGCTGGGCTGAAAGCACGCCTGATCCAAATATAATGACCAAGAAAACCGCGAGCCCGATCGCCACAAGTGTAGCGAGCGCTGTGGCCTTAACAACAAACCCCTGGCTGCTGTTTATGAAGGGTTCAGCCAAGCCGGTCGCGGCGATCAAGACCCCCGCCATCGCAATGCTGGCCAAAGCAATCCACGGCAGATTACGCACGAGCCGAGCGTCAGCGACGAACGCTTTCCTTTGGTGCAACGTCGACCATAGCAGCCACGCATTCAGCCAACCGCCAAGGCTGGTCGCGATTGCGATGCCCAGTTGCGGCAGCATGCCGAGGTGACGAAACAAGAAAAACAACGCGATCGATCCAAGCGTGTTGAAGGTCAAGCTAATAGCTGCGTACCGCATCGGGGTTTTGGTATCTTCACGCGCAAAGTAGGCTGGCGAAAACACCTTGATCAAAACGAAAGCCGGCAGCCCGACTGAGAAAATCTGCAACACGGCCGCCGTAGACGCCGTGTCGGCTGGCGTGAACGCGCCACGCTCGAACAGCACGCTAACGATTTCAGCTGGCATGACGGCGAGTGCCAGTGCGGCGGGCACGGTTAGCAGCATGGCGAATTCGAGCGACCGGTTCTGACTATCCATTACGGCTGCTTCGTTGCCCGCGCGCAGATGGCGCGAGACGTCGGGCAACAACACGACGCCAACCGCGATCCCAACCATGGCAAGCGGCAACTCATAAATTCGGTCGGCATAATACAGATGCGAAACAGCGCCAGCTTGCATCGACGCAATGATCGTCCCAATCGCAATGTTGAGCTGCGTCACGCCGCCGGAAATAACGCCGGGAACGCCGAGCTTTAAGAGGCGGCGAACATCGTCGGTCATTCGCGGCCGCTTCAAGCGCAACGTCAATCCAGCCCGTCGCATGCCCCAGATCAGCAGTAGCAACTGGAAAATTCCAGCGAAGAAAACGCCCCAGGCCTGCATGACGCCAGCCTCTGGCCCGGCAGAATAGCCGATCCAAAGTGACACCAATGTTGCAGCGACCATGGTCAGATTGAGCACAATCGAGACCGACGAACTTTCGGCAAATCGACCAACCGAATTGAGCGCCCCCGACATCAGCGCGACCAGCGACATGCACAATAAGTACGGCATCGTAATGCGCGTCAGCAAAACCGCGAGATCGAATTTCTCAGGCTGGGCGTCGAAGCCCGGTGCTAAACCGTACATCAGAAATGGCATGGCGATTTCGGCCACGATCGTCACGATGAGGAGGACGAAGATCAGCCCAGCCATCGCGTCTTCGGCGAACGTCCGCGCAGCTTCACGGCCCTCACCTTCGACCTTCTTGGCAAAAATCGGCACGAATGCCGAATTGAACGCTCCCTCACCAAACAGACGGCGGAACAAGTTCGGAAACCGAAACGCCACGACGAAAGCGTCAGCGACCCAGCCCGATCCGAGCGTTGCAGCAATCAGGATGTCGCGCACAAATCCGAACACCCGGCTTAAAAGCGTCAGGCCACCAACGGTCGCAAAGGATCGGTACAGTCTCATCGCGTTCGCGCCGTAGCGGTGTTTGCAACCGTCGGCAAGCCTGATGCGCGATTTCTCAACCTCATTGCGCAGCTGTTTGAACGCTCGACGCGGTCATTTCCACTTGGCCCAACACACTCGAAAGCTTGTTTTTAATCGCAGCCTGGCGCGTTTCACTGGTGATCTGTTTGCCTGTGAGATCTGTGACGTAGAACACGTCAACGGCTTTCTCGCCGAACGTCGTGATGTGTGCCGACGCGATATCGAGCAGCAAATCCGACAGCGCACTCGTCAAATCGTAGAGCAATCCCGGCCGGTCGCGTCCCGACACTTCAACCACGGTCAGACGCTCTGACAATCCATTGTTGATCACGACTTCGGGCTCGACACTAAAAGCATCAGCGCGGCGCTGTTTCGACCGCCGCTTCTGCAGGAGCGCCGCCAACCGTTGCTCACCGTTCAGCAGCCGGTCGATCGTCTCGCCTATTCGCCGCGCGCGCCGCAGCTCATCGTCGTCATCGGCGAATTCGCGGTTCAGCAAGAACGTATCGAGCGCGAAACCGTCTCGCGTTGTCATAATGTGGGCGCCAGCGATGTTGGATCCAGCGGCTGCACAAGCGCCAGCGAACAGCGCCAACAATCGCGGGTGATTGGGCGCGAACACCGTCAACTCGGTGATGGCCGCGAAGGCGTTGGTTTTAACGCGCGTTGCGAGTTTTTGCTTATGGCTTGCAGCCTCGCGCAACAATTTCGCGTGCTCGACCTGCGTTTTTGTATCTGTGCGCAGCCAATAGCTTGGATAATGACGGGAGATAAACGCTCGCACTTCTTCATACGGCCACGACTTTAGCGCGTGGCGCAGTGCAGCCTGCGCCTCATCAATGCGCTCATCGCGCTGGACTTGCGTGTGGCCGCCAGCAACCTGCGGTTCGGTTTCGTAATACAGCGTGCGTAACAGTTGGCCTTTCCAGCCGTTCCAGACGCCGGGTCCAACAGCGCGGATATCCGCGATGGTGAGAAGCAACAAAAGTTTCAGGCGCTCCGGGCTCTGTACCTTGGCTGCGAAATCGCGCACGGTTTTTGGATCGGAAATATCACGAGAATGAGCAACGTTACTCATCGTAAGATGTTCTTCGATCAGCCACGCAACCAATTCGGTTTCAGCAGCGCTAAGACCCAGCCGCGGACAGAGCGAGCGCGCGACTCGGGCCCCCACAATCGAATGATCTTCTATCCGGCCTTTGCCGACATCGTGCAAAAACGCAGCAACAAAAAGCGCGCGACGGTTCTGAATGGTTCTGATGATTTCCGTCGATAAAGGCAGTTCTTTCGCAACCTCGCCCTTCTCGACCGCAATAAGATTACCCACGGTGCGCAACAGATGCTCGTCGACAGTATAGTGATGGTACATATTAAATTGCATCATCGCGACAACCCGGCCGAATTCCGGCACAAAGCGGCCAAGCACGCCAGCATCGTTCATGCGCCGAAGCGCGCCCTCCGGGTTTTCACTGGCAGTTAGCAATTGTAGAAACAGCCGGTTGGCTTCTGGATCGTGGCGCAGATCCGTATCGACCAACTTCAGCGATCGACGCAGCACGCGGATAGCATCGGGATGCAAGAATCCGCCAGCCGCTTCCGCTTGCGTAAAAAACCGAATGAGATTGATGGGGTCACGTTTGAAGACGTCGCCATCCGCCACGTTCAAGCGATCGTTGTCGATACGGAAATCCGTTTTGACACGAACGTCGCGCCGTTTGGTCCAGGTCACGGGATTGAGAAACCGGGTGACGCTTGGCGTCGTTTTTAATTGCTGCATTTCAAGCGCACCGCACAGAATGGTCGATAAATCGCCGACATCCTTCGCGACTAAGAAATAATGCTTCATAAACCGCTCGACGGCGCGCAAACCGCCGTGATCGGTGTAGCCAAGGCTTTTAGCCAAAATAGGCTGCACATCAAAACTCAAAACCTCTTCGGCCCGGCCGGTCAAAAAATGTAATGCGCAGCGCACAGTCCAGAGGAAATCTTCGCAGCGTCGAAACGTCCGCGCTTCATCAGGCGTATAGACGCCCGCTGCAACAGCCGCATCACCCACCTCCTGTCGAAAAATATACTTCGACAACCAGTGCAGCGTATGCAAATCGCGCAGGCCGCCTTTTCCATCCTTGATGTTGGGCTCTACCTTGTAGCGGCTTTCCCCAACGCGGCGCGTGCGTTCATCACGCTCTTCCATTTTCGCATCAATGAATTGACGCGCTGTCCCTTTGACGATTTCGCCATAGAAGCGATTCTCAAACTCAGCAAACAAATGGCGATCACCGTGAATCAACCGAGCGTCAAGGAGCGCGGTGCGAATTGTGATGTCGGAATATGAAAGTCTGACGCACTGCTCGACGGTTCGCGTGGCGTGGCCAACTTTGAACCCGAGGTCCCACAACACATAAAGCATATATTCAGCGACGCTTTCGCCCCATGGGGTTTGCTTGTAGGGCAATAAAAACAGCAAATCGATATCGGATCCGGGCGCTAGCAATCCACGGCCATAGCCACCTGTTGCAACAATGCTCATGCGCTCGGCGTCGGATGGATTGGTTGCGCGATACACATGCGCCAGCGCGTAATCGTAGATCAGGCTGATCAAAGCATCTTCGAACGCGGACAAATCAGCAGCGCACGCCCGGCCGTTTCGATCGCGCTCCAAATTGACGTGCGCTTGTTCACGCGCTTGGCGCACCAGTTGCTTCAATCGCTCGACAACGGCTGGGCGGGCTTCAGCCGCTGTGCCAGAGCTGTTGAACAGCGCAGTCAGTTCATGACGCAACCCAGTCTCGTCGAAAAATGGAGCAAACTTTCCAGTCACGCTTTACCGATCCGATCTCTGCTTTGCGTCTGGTACCGGCTCGGCACTCACGAGCGCTTTTAATTCGTACAGCTTGTCCAGCGCCGATCGGGGCGTCAATTCATCGGGCCGCAATGCCGCAACGGCCTGCTCGATGGCGGTCGTGCACTTTGACGATGGGGCTGACATCGGTCGTACGGCTGAAAACAGTGGCAACTCATCCAGTTCGCCTCGGCCATCACGGCCACGCCGATCAGCCTTTTCGAGTTTCGCCAACACATGGCGCGCGCGGGCGATGACTTGCTCGGGCAGGCCCGCGAGCTTGGCCACCTGAATGCCGTAAGATCGATTGGCTGCGCCCGCTTTGACTTTATGCAAAAACACGATCTCGTCGCGCCAGTCGGTGACGTCCATGGTCACATTGGCGACGCCTGGCAGCAACCGCGCAAGCGCGGTCAGTTCGTGGTAGTGGGTTGCAAATAGTGCCCGCGGCTTGATGATGTCGTGCAGATACTCAACGGTTGCCCATGCGATCGACAATCCGTCAAAGGTCGCCGTGCCGCGTCCAATCTCATCCAAAATGACGAGCGAACGATCGCTGGCCTGATTGAGAATGGCGGCCGTCTCAACCATTTCGACCATGAAGGTTGAGCGACCCCGGGCCAAATCGTCCGACGCGCCGACACGTGAAAACAAACGATCAACAAGCCCGATGTGGGCTGATTTGGCTGGCACGAACGAGCCCATCTGGGCCAGCACAACGATCAACGCGTTCTGGCGCAAAAATGTCGATTTGCCTGCCATGTTTGGACCGGTGACGAGCCAAATTCGGGCATCTTTTTCGTCATCGCTGCTGTCGGAAAATTCGGATAACGACGGTGGCCGCCAGCGGCCAAGGCAACAATCGTTTTCGATGAATGTTCCAGCTTGAGCTTTGGCTAAAGCCTGCTGCACAACCGGATGCCGGCCGCCGACAATCTCAAATGTTAGACTATCATCGATCGTCGGGCGAACACAGCCTTGCTCGATCGCGTAACTCGCCAATGACGCGAAGCAATCGAGGTTGGCAAGCGCCGTTGCTACGCCGCCGAGGACATCATCACACTTTGCAATGCGGCCTGCCAAATCCGTGAAAATATCGAGTTCAAGATTGAGCGCACGGTCCGTCGCCGATGCGATCCGGCCTTCGATGTCGAGCAAGTCGACAGTTGAAAAACGAACGGCGTTGGCCATCGTCTGGCGGTGGCGAAAGGTATCACTCAACGGCGCAGATAACATCGGCTTGGCGTTGAGCTGCGTCACCTCGACGTAAAAACCCAGAATATTATTGTGGCGAACTTTCAGACCTTTGATCCCAGTCTGCTCAATGTAGCGATGTTCCAACTCCGCCATCACGATCCGGCTGTCGTCACGCAGCCGACGCGCCGCATCGAGTTCAGCGCTGTAACCCGATCGAATGAACCCGCCGTCGCGGCGCAACAGTGGAAGATCATCACCGAGCGCACGTGACAGGAGATCTGCCAGTTGGGCTGGCGGCGCAACAAGGGCTGCAGCGATATCGGCAAGTGGAGCTGAAAATCCCAGGCCGTCGTCAGCGGCTGCGATGGCGGCATGACAGCGACCTGCGGCTTGCAGCGCGTCTCGAACGCTCGCCAAATCGCGCGGACCACCGCGACCGAAACCGAGCCGTGGCAATGCCCGCGCGAGATCCGGCGTTGATTTCAAGAGCTGGCGCACATCGTCGAGCAAACGTCGATTCGAAACCAAGTATCCGACCGTATCAAGCCGCGCAGTGATTGCGGCAACGTCGGCAAGGGGCGCTGACAGCCGGGCTTGCAAGGCGCGCGCGCCAGCACCGGTCACCGTGCGATCGATCGCTGACAGCAGCGTGGCGGATTTCATATCCGACGCAGCCTTCACCAGTTCGAGATTGGCGCGCGTCGCCGCGTCAATGACCAGCGTTGCTCCTGGGCCCGAGCGCTGCGGACGGCGCAGGACCGGCTTGCGGCCAAGTTGCGTGATGTCGATGTATTTCAGCAATGCACCAACGGCCGCGAGTTCGGCTCGAGAAAAGGCGCCAAAGCCCGCAAGGTCGATGACACCCAACCCAGCTTTCAAATCGCGCTCACCGGCGGCGCTATCAAAGTACGCCGATGGAATAGGTGTCGCCGCCCCACCGGCCACATCGATCCAGTGGCGCAGAGCTGCGTCGGCCAATACCTCGTCAGCGGCCAGAACTTCGCCCGGCGCAAGCCGCACGAGCTCACCAACAAGATCCGTGCCGCTCAAATCGCACAGTTCGAATTCGCCGGTTGAAATATCGATCGAAGCCAGCGCTATACGGGTCTGCGCTGACAGTAGCGGCACTTGCACCGGTGTTTGGCGAAACATCGCCGTCAGATAATTACGCGATTTGGCATCAAGCAACGCTTCTTCGGTTATCGTGCCGGGCGTAACGAGGCGCACGACATCGCGCTTGACGACGGCCTTAGCGCCGCGTTTACGAGCTTCCGCCGGATCTTCAAGTTGCTCGCACACTGCCACGCGAAAACCTTTGCGGATCAGCCGTTGCAGATATTCGTCCGCGCGGTGAACCGGCACACCGCACATGGGGATCTCGTGCCCCTGATGGCGTCCGCGTTTGGTTAGCACGATCGACAGCGCCTGCGATGCCGCCACCGCGTCCTCGAAAAACAGTTCGTAGAAATCGCCCATCCGATACCACAGCAAGCTATCGGGATTAGCGGCCTTGATTTCGAGATACTGCGCCATCGAGGGTGTGGCGTCTGCCATCGCGAGTGGCGAGGTTAAGCTCGCGTCGGAAGGCTCGACCTCGGACGCGCCCGCCCCGTGGTGCGACACATCGCCAGCACTGAACACAGCAGCACGCGCGTCGTTCGCGCTTATCAACCTGTCTTTGTGGGCGCCGCTGTGTTTAGCCATGGGCAGTGATGCGTACCCTTTTTGGTCCGCCAAGATCGGCGACAAGAGATCAACTCAAGCTTAAACCATGCATAGGTTGCTGAGACGCAGGCCGCAACCTATCGTGCCCGCTGCAACGCGCTTCGGTCCGATTATCAAGCGCGCACATCCCATCTTCTCAAACGGTTTTTTGTCCCATGGCCACACAATTTCGCGCTGCCCGTTTCACCGAACAGGAGGCGCTGCAGTTTCATTCGAGCGGCAAGCCCGGCAAACTCGAAATTGCGACCACCAAACCGTTGGCAACTCAACGCGACCTGTCACTGGCCTATTCACCCGGCGTCGCTGTCCCCGTGCTCGCGATCGCGAAAGATCCAGCCGATGTCTACGCCTACACCAACAAGGGAAACCTAGTGGCGGTGGTCTCGAACGGCACCGCGATCCTCGGTCTCGGCAACCTTGGCGCGCTGGCAGCCAAGCCGGTGATGGAGGGCAAGGCTGCGCTGTTCAAACGCTTTGCCGACATCGATTCCATCGACCTGCTGGTCGATACGCCCGACGCCGAAGCCTTTATCAATTGCGTGCGCTATCTCGGACCGTCATTCGGCGGCATCAATTTGGAAGATATCAAATCGCCAGAATGTTTCATCATTGAAGAAACGCTTAAAAAGATACTGGATATCCCAGTTTTCCATGACGATCAGCACGGCACGGCGATCGTTGTCGCAGCGGGCATGCTCAATGGACTGAAGGTCGTCGACAAAGACATCGCGAATGTGCGGCTCGTGTGTGCGGGCGCGGGTGCGGCAGCATTGGCCTGTCTCAACCTGCTCGTGAAGATCGGCATGCGGCGCGAGAACATCTTCATCGCCGACATCGAGGGCGTGGTTTACGAAGGCCGCACGACCTTGATGGATCCCTACAAAGCGCCGTATGCACAGAAGACCTCCGCGCGCAACCTCGCTGAAATTATGGTTGGCGCCGATATTTTTCTCGGCCTGTCGGCCGCCGGCGTCGTGTCGTGCGAGATGGTCGCAAGCATGGCCGCAAAGCCGCTGATCTTCGCGATGGCCAATCCAAACCCCGAAATTCAGCCCGATGATGTGTTCGCGGTGCGCGCCGATGCCGTTATGGCAACGGGCCGCTCTGACTACCCCAACCAGATCAACAATGTACTGTGCTTTCCGTTCATTTTCCGCGGCGCGCTCGATGTTCAAGCGACCACGATCAACGATGCGATGAAGATCGCAGCTGCTGAAGCCATCGCCGAATTGGCGCGCGCGGAAGTGCCCGATCAGGTCGCCGCAGCCTTCCACGGTGAGCGGCCAACGTTCGGTCCGGGCTACATTATTCCAGCTCCGTTCGATCCCCGGCTTTTATCGCACGTCCCAGCAGCGGTCGCGAAAGCGGCGATGGATTCCGGCGTGGCGCGCAAGCCAATTGTCGATATGGACGCCTACATCGCGCGCTTGAAGGCCCGCCTCGATCCCGTCGCTGGATGGCTGCAGGCAACCTTCGATCAAGTCCGCAACGATCCAAAGCGTGTCGTGTTCGCTGAAGCCGAAGACCCAGCCGTCATTCGAGCCGCCAATTCGTTTTTGGCGCAAGGTTTTGGTCAGCCGATCCTGATTGGATCGCGCAAGGTTGTGATCGATCGGTTCCGAGAACTTGGCATTCCATTACGACCTGAATTCGAACTGATCGACACAGCCGATAGTGTTTACATCGAGGAGTTCACCGAATTTCTATTTTCGCGCCAGCAGCGCCGCGGCTATCTGCGGCGTGATTGCCAGCGCCTCGTCGCCAATGAGCGCAATGTTTTCGGCGCACTTATGATCGTGCACGGTTATGCCGACGCAATGGTCTCCGGCGTGACCCGCAATTGGACCAGCGTCTATGCCGATGTGCATCGTGTGCTCGACAATAAACCTGGCCGCCACGTGATCGGCGTGTCGCTAGCGTTGAGCCGTGGCCGCGCCGTCTTGATCGCCGACACCAGCATTCACGATATGCCGAGCGCTGAACAGCTCGCCAACATCGCCTGCGAAGCGGCGCTCGCTGCGCGCAACTTCGGCATCGAGCCGCGCGTTGCAATGCTGGCATACTCAACTTTCGGCCAACCGCGCGGCGAGCGTTCAGATCAAGTCCGTGAAGCGGTCCGCATTCTTCGCGAGCGGCAAGTCGACTTCGAATATGATGGTGACATGGCAGCCGACGTCGCGCTCAATCGCGATCTGATGAAGCATTATCCGTTCTGCCGCTTATCAGACACCGCCAACGTTTTGATCATGCCAGCGTTTCACGCCGCTTCGATCTCGACCAAAATGTTGAAGGAACTCGGTGGTGCAACAATCATCGGGCCGTTGATCGTCGGCCTGTCGCATTCCGTGCAGATCTGCTCGTTTGGGGCGACCGATGTGGATGTCGTCAACATGGCAGCGTTGGCAGCCTACGGGGCCGGGCGCGTGTGAGTACGCCAACTCTGCACGAAGCCCATCGCTAAACTTCGACGGCGATGCGGCTCTTGGTTTCGTCCGGCGCGCCGTAGTAATCGAAATAACGCGGATCGATCTTCTCAACAGGCAGAATGACCAACACATCCGTGGTGCCGAATTGCCGATCAACGACCGCGCCATCGCCGATGAATGCACCAAGCCGTAAATAGGCTTTGATCAACGGCGGCATGGTTTTCAGGACAGCCTTCGTGTTGATCTCGTGCTTGGGAACACGATCCATCGCAACGTGCAAATGGTTGTGCGCGCGGCAGCGCCACTCAGGCGGCGCGAGTGCGTTGTGGTGCAGAAAGCTCAATGCCTCGGCATGCTCCGCCGGATCGACCCCCGTTAAGCTAGCGCAGCCAATCATCACGTCGATCTTGTGTTCGCGAACGTACGTCCACAAGCCGTGCCACAGCAGTTCAACGGAGCGCTTGGTGCGGTAGGGCGCTAGCACGCAAGATCGGCCAAGCTCCATAAAGCGATAGTTTGGCGACCGAGCTGCCACCAACGGAGCAATATCGAATTCGCTCGAGGTGTAAAAACCAAGGCTGCGCTCGGCAGCGTCCTGGCGCAGAACACGGTAGGTGCCAACAACCTTTGGCGTCGGATGACCGGCGCGGCGCAACGGCCGCGTGGTTTGATCGAGATCGACCACGATCAGATGATCGCAGATGGCATCGTACGCATCTTCGTCGCGGCGGCGGAATTGCGCGATGCGGCTCGGAACCGCCGACATTTCCTCGTAGAACACCTGATACCGCAAGCGCTGCGCCTGGCGAATTTCGGACCGCGTTCTGGCGAGCCGAACCTCAAGATTGCCGACGCGGCCATAAACTTTTGGTTCAACGTCACGCTCAAACGGTTTGATCGAGACGTGCTGCTTCGTCAAAGCAGTCAGCGCCGCGATCTTGCCAGTGGCATACGGTGGCATCAATCGCGTTGCGGCGCTCCGGTCTAGTCGAGCCTGCCACATCACCATGAACCTTAATCTCCCTGTGAGGACGATTGGGGCGTAACATGATTTGATGACAGATTTCTGATTTTTCAACGCGTCGTAGGGACAGCCTGCGGCGCGCGGGGTGGGGTACGATTTGGGAGTGTTACAGGCGTTGGTCGGGGCGAGGTTGCCACCCACTTGGACACCACATCGTTGAGCTGCACTGCGTCGAAGGGCTTAGCCAAATAGTCGCTCATGCCCGCATCAAGGCAGCGCTGACGATCTTCGGGGTAGGCATTGGCCGTCAGCGCCACGATTGGCGCGACCGGCACGCCGCGAGCAACGTGGTCGCTGTACAATCCAAGTATAGCACTGGTCGCTTCAAAACCATCCATGATCGGCATGAAGACATCCATCAAAATAATATCGAAATACGGACCACCTGAGCTAATGGCGTCAGCAATGGCCGTAAGCGCCGCGCGGCCATTGCCAACGAGCGTCGCCCTTGCGCCCATTTTTTCGATCATACGGCAGGCCAGCAGCGCGTTGATGTCGTTGTCTTCGGCGACCAGAACACGGAGTTGACGCCCACCGAGGCGATCGGCGAATGGTGCCAGAGGAGCCCCGCCATGATCGGGTACGATGATCGGTTCACGGCGCTCGCTGCCCGGTTGAATGGTCAGCGCTGACGGCAATCGCAACATCACCGTAAACGTCGCGCCCTCGCCCGGTCGCCCATGGGCTGTGATGTCACCACCCATGGCGCGGGCAAGCCGCTTGGAAATCGCAAGTCCTAGTCCGGTTCCACCTTGATGGCGATGCAAAGTCGTTTCGCCTTGCTCAAACTCATTGAACAAGCCGTCGATGTCATCGCTGTGGAAGCCAATGCCAGTGTCTTTGACTTCGATTGCAACGCGCGAAAGCGATCGTAGCTGGTTATCCGGCACGGCGCTTCGAACCCGAATCGTGATGCTACCGTTGTCGGTAAATTTGATGGCATTAGCCAGCAAGTTCAGAACAATTTGGCGAACGCGCGCTTCATCGCCCAACACGATCGTCGCGACATCATCGTCGATATGACACGTCAGCCCCAACCCTTTTGCGACAGCGCGAGGTCTGAGAAGATCCACGGCCTTCAAGAGACAATCGGCCAAAACAAATTCGCGACAGGCAAGGTCGATGCGACCGGCTTCAATCTTGGAAAAATCCAATATTTCGTCGATCAGGTGCAAGAGCGCGCGCGCAGACTCGTCGATGGCACCCAGATACGTTTGCTGCTGAGGCATCAGGGGACTGTCGCGTAACAAGCCCGCCATGCCAAGAATTCCATTCATCGGCGTGCGAATTTCGTGGCTCATAGCTGCAAGAAATCGCGACTTCGCTCGGTTGGCCGCATCCGCTTGATCGCGCGCATCGCGAAGTTCGGTGGCGATGCGGCGATCCTCGGTGATGTCATGGCCAACGCGCTGGACCTCGATCGCGCCGTCGACGTTGGTGATCGATTGTTGTTGCCAGGAAATCCATCGCGGACCGCAGGTTGTTTCAATCAACTCGATCGAGCGGACCCGGTCTTGATGTTGCGACCAGGGTTTTTCACTGGCGAGGATTTTCGGGCGGAAATGCTGCCCCAAGATATCATTTGGCGACAACCCAAAGGCTGCCGCATAAGCGTGATTGACGAAAATCAGTCGTCCATCAACGTGGCACCGCATCAGCAAATCAGATTGGGTATCGAGCAGACTGCGATAGCGCGCTTGAGTGTCAGCCAACCGCCAGCGCGCGTCATCCAACGTCTCGAGATCGGCAAGGACCGCCGGGGTATCTGTCGCTGCAGCCCTGCGGCGCGTTAAAGCCGCGCGCACAGCCGCGGACAACGCGCGAAATCGCTCATGCGCAAAAACCATCATTTCGATACGACGACGCTTTCAACAAAATGCTTGCCGTATTGATCACGCCGACATTTACCGGAGTCTGAATGAGCGTGGTTAATCCTTACGTTTCAAGCTCGCTTTGAGCGCGAGCACAACTCAGCGCTTTAGATCATCATCCGTCAGCACACGCGCCGCATCAGCGATCATTAGCGGCACGCCATTGCGAATTGGAAAAGCCAGGCCGGCAGCGCGACTGATCAATTCTTGTGATTGAGCGCGATATTCGAGCCGCGTTTTGGTCAACGGACAGACCAGCAGCTCGAGCAATTTGACGTCGACGGCTGACGACGCAGCGGGCTGCGGCGCGTCAGGTATAGCCGGATCAGTTGGGGGATGCGAGTTTGTCATTCGCAAATGATTATCATTAAAGCGAGCCGGCGCTCGTAGCTCATTGGAGCGTTGACCCACTGCTGCCGTTAGACGCCAATTCGATTTCAGCCAGCGCAACTAAAACATCGGCTCGCGATTTCAGATCCTTGGCCTCAAGTAAAGCCTGCTTCTCTTCTGGTCCGTACGGACACATAACCGAGAGCGCATTGATCAGAAATTCGTTCGACGCTTTTTGAATGGCCGACCAATCGGTCTTGAGCCCGTTGGCTTCGAGATAACTCTTGAGAACACGCAACAGATTGGGTCGATCAACCAGATCTTCGCCAAGGCCCTCGGTCAGATCAGCCGCAAACCGATCGTAGCTGACGCTCATGATGCGGTACGGCGTACCCGAACTTGCCTCGCCGACACATTCAAAGCGCATGATGCCGGTCAGCGTGATCACAAGGCGGCCGTCGTCGAGCTCTTGGTAGGATGTCACCCGCCCAGCGCATCCAATCCGGCGTAAACCGCTGGCTGCACCCTCGGGGCTCTCGGCGTCATCGTCATCTGAGCCTTCTGGCTGCAAGATGCCGATAATGCGTCCACCCGACATGACGTCGTCGAGCATCTCGAGATAGCGCGGCTCGAAGACGTTCAGTGGCAGTGTAGCGCGTGGCAAAAGGATAGCGCCACGCAGGGGGAAGACAGGAATGCGCGGTGGTAGGTCGGCCGGACGACGATAGCGGTCTGTCAGAGTCACGAAGCACTCACTCCTTAGCCATCGCGCTGATGGTCTTGGTCAACTGAACAAAATTGACGATAACCGGCGCCGGCCCTCGGCGACCAGAGGTTCTTTCGGTCCCCAAGCATCAAACAGCTGCAAGACCTGGATGCGGCCGGCTTCCTCGTTCCATTTTCGGTCTCGGCGAACGAGATCAAGCAGCAGTTCAAGCGCCTCTTCTTTTTCGTCAATGGCCGCCAACCCAACTGCCAGATCATAACGGGCCTGATGGTCTTTAGGATCAGCCATCAGTTTCTCACGCAACAGGTCGAGAGCCCCGGTTTCGGGGGCTTTCTCCATCAATTGGATCGCAGCAAACACACTCTGAACCCTGGCCTCGGTCCGCTTGTCTGGCGCGACCAGTTCAATGGTCTGCTTGGCGCGGGCAACGTCGCCGCTCTTGAGATAGCATTGTGCCAAACCGGCCAGCGCCGAGGGATTGCCACTGTCTTCCTGCAAGATTGCCGCATAAACCTCGACGGCGCCTTGCAGATCGCCTTGTTCCAGCAATTCGTCGCCGGTCAGCAATACATCGGTCAATGCATCCGTCGCATCTTCAGCAACCAACCGATTGACGAACGCCTTGATGGTTGCCTCCGGTTGCACGCCAGCAAAACCATCCAACGGCCGACCATCACGGAACGCATACACCGTCGGTAGTGACTGAATTTGTAACTGCGCGGCGATGGCTTGGTTTTCGTCGACGTTGATTTTCACAAGCCGCACTTTGCCACCGTGGCTGCGCACGATTTTCTCCAGCACCGGCGTCAGTTGTTTGCAGGGGCCGCACCATGGCGCCCAGAAATCGACGATGATGGGGACGGACTTTGACGCTTCAATCACATCCGCCGCAAAAGTTGCCGATGTCGCGTCCTTGATAACATCGGCAGCAGAGGCCGCGTTGGGAACAACCGATCGCGATCCAAAATCCATAGACAACCTGCTCCGTGGCGCTGGTGCGCCGACAATGTCTGACGTGGGTCTGTGTCCGATCAATGAGGCCCACAGCGCTCTTACATCTCGTTCGTGACCGGTGACCCGAATGAACCGCAAAAGGTCTTCGCGTGCAATGTTGGTCGTCACCGGCTTGTCGAGTGGATGGCAGCTTAAACTGCCGCTGGCCAGACGTTCCTGATCGAAAACGACATTAACAGCCAAGCGACGGTCAGGACAAAAGCGAATGCGGCGGCAGATCTGACGCAACGCCAAGCTGCGGCAGCGGAAGTTTTGGCGTCGTAAACAACACGCCGCAGCGGCTCAACTATTTGTTGCCGCCTTCAAATTGATAACGGCGGTACTTTTGGCGGTCACGAGAACAAGGCTGCGACGCTCGTTAGCACATCCGTCCGCCACCGGTGGTGCCCCCCGTCGGCGAATGGACCGCTTTGCCGCCAAACAGCTGAACAGAGGTCTGCGATCGCTGCTGAAAATCCGCCTCTTGCAATCAAAAAGCAGTTGCGTCATAAGGCGTGCTCTGCGGCGCCGCAAGGCGCTGACACTCATGGATGCGGGTGTAGCTCAGCGGTAGAGCACGACCTTGCCAAGGTCGGGGTCGAGGGTTCGATCCCCTTCGCCCGCTCCAAATGGTTTTTAGTTATTTAGCAAAAAAGGCGCTCCCAACGGGGCGCCTTTTTGTTACGCAGTGGCAGCAATAGTCCCGCCTCGATGATGACCAACAACATGCCAGTGATACTGGCTCAGTAATGAGCGCGACCCTCACCAGCCGCCGCCCAGCCATAGCCACCCTGGCGGACCAAAACGCGCTCATGGGCAACGCCGTAAATCGGCGGATGCGAGATCACGTGCTGGCTGGCTTGGCGAACCACGACCGGCCGATGGACCAGTGCTGTCACAGCTGGCTCATGGATGTGGCGGACAGACGCTGGTCGAAGGACCACGGGCGTTGCAACGGTTTGATAGACAGCTGGCGAAACGTGAGCCACACGGCGGGCCGGTGCGACGACAACTTCACGCGTAGTGGTTTTCGTCACAGGTGCGGTCGCGACCTTGCAAAGTTTTTCGCGACCGAACAAGCCGCGTTTGTGCTCCCAACGGACTCCGCCTGGGTGGACTACCACGGTCTCATGTACGACATGTTTTTTGGCTGGCACGTAAGTAAAGGTAGTTGACGCCGGTTGCACCATGACGCGCTGGTGCGACGTTCCGTAAACCGCCGGAACCCCAATCGCGCGCGTTCGGCCTGGGCTCACGACCACACGCGCGGCGCGGTTGATGACGACCGGCGGCGTCTTGATGACCTGCCGGAAACCCGGACGCACAAGCACCGACCGAGCCTGTGTTGCATACACGTCTGGTAGTTGAACCTTGGTGTAGCATTCGATAATGCGGCCACCGCAGCCCGAATGCCCGGCGAAGGCTGGCGCTGCCGAACTGGCGACGATTGCAGAAGTAAGGCCCGCCGCCAAAGCAGTTAAACGCATGAAACGTCTCCTGAAAGCGGATGATCAATCCGCGCACGATGTTCGAAAATCGTCCGTGAAGGATCCACGCCAATCACTTGAACTCTGCCCTTGGGGCGAGGCGTACCTGAAAATCGCACTGCGCCGAAGCGTTGCCAGTCGGAATAGTAAACCTGTAGTGTGCGCGCGGTGGCCAGTTGTTCTGCGGCTGTCGAAGCGCCGTTTATTTATCCCTGATCGAGAGTGATCAAACCGACTTACGCACGCTGGTCATTGGACCGTGTTAAGCGGCCGACTGATTGTTACGCAGTACCGCTGTCGCGCGGGCCTCGCCCGTACTCCCGCCTTCCATGCCCCATCGGTTCAAACAGGAATAGGTTTCTCTATGATCAGCACCGCCAAACACCTGCACTCGCGCGCCATCGCCATCATGGCCGTACTGGCCGCTACCGTGCTGATCGCGGGTTGTGGGATCAACAACATCCCAACCTACGAACAAACGGCCAAGGCCAACTGGTCGGAGGTTTTGAACCAATACAAGCGCCGCAGCGATCTCATTCCAAACCTCGTTGAAACGGTGAAAGGTTTTTCGGAGCAGGAAAAATCAGTTTTAACAGAGGTCATAGAAGCGCGCGCGAAGGCGACGCAAATGCAGCTGCCAGCTGATATCCTCAACAACCCAGATGCCATGAAGCAATTCCAGGATGCGCAAAACACGCTTGGCGGCGCGCTTGGACGACTGATGGTCGTGATCGAGCGCTATCCGGACATCAAGTCAGGTCAGAACTACCTCGCGCTGCAAAGCGAACTTTCTGGCACCGAAAATCGCATCGCCATTGCGCGCCGCGACTACATCGAGGCCGTCCGCGCGTACAATACCGAATTGGTCACGCTGCCTGGCCGTCTGTGGAAAGCCGCGATGTATCCAAACAATAAAGAAATGGCGTCGTTCGAAATCCCAGTGCAAGAGCAGACCGTGCCAAAAGTCGAATTCGACAAGAAGTAACGGCGAGTAGCACGAGGTTGATCTCAGTGTTCGAGGACGCCGCGTGATGGCCAACGTGCTGAGTTCCAGTTTGGAAATTACCGGCAAGCTGCGGCGGACACGCGTTGGCGCGCGCGCCGCTGGGCCAGCTGCGGTTCTGGTTGCAGTCGCACTCGCGATGATCTTCGCGGCCGTCGCGATCGCCGTGCCAAATTATCCAGAACTCACCGGGCGCATCGTCGACAATGCCAATCTGCTGACCGCTGAAGACCGGACAGCGATCGAAGCTGAGTTGACAGCGCTCGAAGCCACATCGACCGATCAGATCGCGGTCGTGACGGTGCCATCACTCGACGGCTATCCAATCGAAGATTACGGCATCGGCATCGCCCGCAAATGGCAAATCGGCCAAAAAGACAAAGACAACGGCATCATTGTGATCGTCGCGCCTAATGAGCGCAAAGTCCGCATCGAGGTCGGTCGGCGGCTGGAGCCGTTGATGACCGACACCATGTCAAAACTGATTATCGAGAACGCCATACTCAGCAAGTTTCGGCGCGGCGATTTTTCAGGCGGCATTCGCGATGGTGTGCGTGACGTCAAAGCCGTCCTCCTGGGTGATGCCGAGGAGGTCAAGACGCGCGCTAAGATTGCAAGAAACCCTCAGGGCGAATGGATGCCTCTGATCCATTTTCTGGTCATTTTTGGAATTTTTGCGCTCGTCATCTACATCAACATGCGGGCTGCCCGCGATATGCAGCAAACCATTGGCCCGGATGGCCAACGCCGCACCTCGCGACGGCGCGGCTATGGCAGCGGCCCGATTTTCATTCCTGGTGGCTCAGGGGGTTGGAGTGGCGGCGGCGGTGGAGGATGGTCCGGCGGCGGCGGCGGCTTTGGCGGCGGCGGCGCGTCTGGTGATTGGTGATTTGCGAAGACAATGTCTCGCGACGGTCGTCTGTGAAACATGCGTAACGAGGGTGATCTGACGTGATGAGCTTTTTTTCAGACGACGATCGCCGTCGCATATCAAATGCCATTACCAAGGCAGAGGCCGGCACGTCCGGCGAGATCATTGCGGTCGTCGCGCCAGCCAGCGAAAGCTATTTTTATGTGCCGTTCATGTGGGCTGCACTTGCAGCTTTGATCGTGCCATGGCCGTTGATCCATTTCACCTGGATTACGGTCCAGTGGATCTACCTTTTGCAGCTCGTGGTTTTCTTTTCGCTCGTCGTTGTGTTGTGGCCGAAATCTCGCCGCACCGCGCTTGTGCTCCGTCGCGTCCGCAACGCCCACGTCGAGCGCCGCGCCAAAGAACAGTTCCTAGCGCAAAATCTTCACACGACGGCCGGACGTACGGGCGCGTTGATTTTTGTTTCTGTTGCTGAACGCCACGCCGTCGTTCTTGCTGATAAGGCAATCGACCAAAAGGTTGCTGACGGGACTTGGCAAACGATCGTCGATCGTCTGACCAGCGAGATCGCAATCGGGCGCGCAGCCGACGGCTTTATCCATGCCATCGAAACAACGGGTGCGCTTTTGGCCGAGCACTTTCCACCGGGCGCGATCGACAGCAATGAGCTGCCGGATCATCTGATTGTCTTAGACTCGTAGGTTGCCGAAACCGCGCTTCGTCCACGTCGCAACACCGCTTTGATATCAAAACCATGGTCGTGGAAGCTTCGAATTGCCGGATGCCACATCACGACGTCACATTACGGTGGGGGAAACCATGACGATAAGCACCACCAGCGCCGCTCACTCGCGGTCGCCGGGGGATGACATCAGCAGTGATGTTGAACGTGCGCCGTTGCGGGCTCGCGCATCATGGATGCTGTTTGATTGGGCTACGCAGCCCTACTACACGCTGGTGCTGACGTTCTTGTTTGCGCCCTATTTCGCCAACGCCGTGGTTGAGAACAGCGTGTGCGGATCAATGATTGCAGCTGGCAGCGAAAAAGCCGCCTGCGGTCAATCGTTGTGGGGTTATGGCGCCGCAATCGCTGGATTGTTGATCGCCATCCTCAGTCCGTTTCTTGGAGCGGTTGCCGATGGCGGCGGTCGTCGCAAACCGTGGATGGCGCTGTTGTCGGTGGCATTTCTAGCGGGGCTCGCAACATTATGGTTGGCAACGCCTGCAGCACCGGCGGCGACCATCATGCTCATTTTGGCAGGCTTTATCGTCGCCACTCTGACGGCTGAATTGATGGGCGTATTCTCGAACTCGATCATGACCGGCCTCGTGCCCAAGCACGAACTTGGGCGATTGTCGGGTACGGGATGGGCCGTTGGATATTTCGGCGGATTAGCAAGCCTGGCGCTGGTCGCTGGATTTCTGGTGCCGCTACCGGGCGCAACCACAACCATGCTGGGCATCGAACCCCTTCTCAAGCTCGATTGGGCGGCGCGCCAAGGCGACCGCTTAACCGGTCCGTTTGCGGCCCTGTGGTTCATGATCTTCATCATTCCGTTTTTTCTCTTCGTGCCGGATCGGCGCGTTGCGTCTAACGCTGCTTCGGACAGCGTCGCAAAGCGATCGCCGACGACTGAGTTGTGGCACACGGTCAAATCGCTGCCGTCTCAACCGAGCATGTTGATCTTCCTGATTGCACGGATGCTCTACACGGACGGCCTGACCGCGATCTTTACATTCGGCGGCATTTACGGCGCATCTGTTTTCGGTTGGGGACCGCTAGAGCTCGGCATTTTCGGCATTGCGCTGACATTGGTCGGAGCGTTTGGAGCGCTGATCGGTGGTCGCTTGGATGACGCGTTCGGACCCAAAACTGTGATCATCACTGCTCTGGTCATTTTGCTGGTGGGCGCCATCGGCATTTTATCCGTTGATCAAACGCACATTCTGTTCACAACCGTCGTTGACGCAAAAGCTGCGGGATCTGGGCCGTTCTCGTCGCTGGGAGAGCAGACGTTTCTGGCGTTCGCAATTATTGTCGGCTTGGTTGCAGCACCCGTGCAGGCCGCTAGCCGATCGCTGCTGGCGCGACTGGCTCCACCCGACAAGATCACCCAATATTTCGGGCTGTTTGCATTCTCGGGCAAAGTGACGGCGTTCATGGCACCGCTCGTCGTCGCGATCGTCACGCAGCAAACGGGCAGTCAGCGCATCGGGATGGCGGCACTTCTGGCCTTCTTGATCATTGGCGCTGCCATGATGGCGTTCGTCCGCGTTGCGCCTCAGCAAAACTAAACCGCGAGTTTGATGGCAGCTTTAATGCCGGAAGTGGCGCATGCCGGTGAACACCATGGTAAGCCCTTTGTCGTCAGCGGCTTTGATCACTTCATCATCACGCATTGATCCGCCCGGCTGAATGACCGCCGTGACACCCGCGTCCGCTGCAGCCAACAACCCGTCAGAAAATGGAAAAAACGCGTCTGAGGCAACCACTGCGCCGATTGTGGTGGGCTCGGCCAGACCAGCGGCTGAGGCTGCCTCGCCCGCTTTCCAGGCCGCGATGCGGGCGGAATCAATGCGGCTCATTTGACCCGCGCCAATGCCGACGGTTGCACCGTTTTTAGCGTAGACAATCGCGTTCGACTTGACGTGCTTTGCGACTTTGAAAGCAAACAACATGTCGGCGAGTTCGCTCGGCTTGGGCTGTCGCTTGCTAACGACACGCAAAGCATCAGGATCGATCCGGCCATCGTCTCGGGACTGTACGAGCAAGCCACCGGTAATCGACTTGACCACCAGACCTTTGGCTGACGGATCGCCAACGCCACCCGTCAACAACAGCCGCAGGTTTTTCTTCTGAGCGAATAGCGCGATGGCGTCAGGTGTTGCATCTGGCGCAATGACAACCTCGGTGAACAGTTTGGTCATCTCGGCGGCCAACGCCGCATCAAGTGTCTGGTTGACCGCGATGATGCCGCCGAATGCGCTCGTTGGATCGCAAGCCAAGGCTTTCAAATAAGCGTCTTTCGCCGAGGCTGCCGTCGCCACGCCGCATGGGTTTGCGTGCTTGATGATGGCTATGGCTGGAACGGTTGGATCGAATTCACTGACCAGTTCAAAAGCTGCATCGGTGTCGTTGATGTTATTGTACGACAGCTCCTTGCCCTGGACCTGCTTGGCTGTTGCGACACCAAAGTGGCTGCAGTCGGTGACGTACATCGCAGCCGACTGATGCGGATTTTCGCCATAGCGCAGCGCTTGACCAAGGCGTCCACCAAACGCGCGCCACGTCGGCGTTGGCTTGTTGAGTTGGCCAGCGAACCAATTGCTGATGGCGGCATCATAGGCAGCTGTGCGCGCAAACGCCTTAGCAGCCAACGCACGACGCAACGTGAGCGTTGTGGCACCACCATTGGCTTGCATGTCGGCTAAGATCGCTGCGTAGTCCTCGGCTTCAACGACAACCGTCACGCCGTCATGATTTTTCGCAGCCCCGCGGATCATGGCAGGTCCACCAACATCGATATTCTCGATGCAGTTTTCAGGTGTGGCCCCGCCCGCCACCGATTCTTCGAACGGATAGAGGTTGACGACCAACAAATCGATTGGCTCGATGGCGTGGCGAGCCGCCGCTTGATCGTGATCCGCATTGCCGCGAACGGCCAACAGTCCGCCATGAACGCGCGGATGCAGCGTCTTCACGCGACCGTCCATCATTTCGGGAAATCCGGTGATCTCGGACACATCGGTCACAGTAAGACCAGCAGCTTTGAGTGCCGCAGCCGTACCGCCCGTCGAAATCAGCGCCACGCCATGGCGTGCCAGCGCGCGGGCGAAGGCGATCAATCCCGTTTTGTCAGAAACCGACAGCAACGCCCGGCGAATTTTCTGATCTGGCATGGTGCGGCTCCCTATGAACGAGAGCGGCGTTATCACGTGCTACGGCAAATGAACACACCTTGGCCGACAGCAACCCGCCTCATCCCGCATCATTGGCGCTTACTCGGCACTGCTTTCAGCCACCAATTGCCAGCGAATTTCAACCGCGCCCTGTAAGGTGCCGCGAACGACGATCTGCAATGTGGGCCGCGGTCCGGCGCTGTCGACAAAATACAAACTATCCTCGATCGAGATCAGGCCGGTATCCGCCGTGAAATGCCACACTTGGTTATCCCGCAAGCGAATGTGGCAGCCGTCGCGTGTCTTATCGCGCTCAACGCGGCAATCAGGATGAACGTGAAAATGGATCGCGTAGGGAAGTTCAGCCTGTAGCACAGCCTTCGCTGACGGATGGTCGAGCCGGTCTAGACCATCAAGCCGTGTGCCCGTTGCCGACAGCGCCAAGCGGCGGTTGTGGATCACACCGTAGCGCTTGGCATAACCGTCGTGGCTCGCAGCGAGGACCGCGACGCCACCTTCGTCGGTCATGCCCGCCACAACGAGCTCTGGCCCCCTGATCGGCAACCCACCGACAATCGTTTCCAGCTGCGGATGCCGAACCAAGCGCGATGATGACGTTTCGGCCAAACACAACGTTGTGTGGCTAGCGGTCGCGCGCGCTGCAGCATTCCAATCCTGGTGTGCGCTACAGGGAAATCCGCAATTGACGAAAATCAGCCGCGCGCGCGACGTCATTTCAAATGACAGAGCACCCGCTTGAGCTTCCGTTGCGATTTCAAGCGGGGGCGGCTTGCCGATGTCAGCGATGACGATGGTTTCGCCGCGTTCAAGGCGGGCATATCCCGACGTTTCTGCAGCCGACACAGCATCGAGATCGCCGCCAGAATATCCAAGTACGGTCGCAAGCGCTGCTGGTGATCCCGTGCTGACGCCGTTAAAGCGTGCCAACATGCCATCGCCCATGCGCATGAAACGCAAGAAAGCCAAAGCTTTCTTGACAACGGCTGGGATCGCTTCCGGTGCCCGGCGGCCGCGCGCTTGAAAACACTGACCGAGCGGCAGAAGATCCAAAATCAAATCCGCGAGCACACTCGGGTTGCGACTAACGTGGCCACCATCGTCGAGTACTTGGCGCTTTAATTCCGCTTCAAGTGCTGCTTCGGCATCGGCGAGTTGGCGATCATGACCGGAGATGGCCAAACCTGAGATGACCAACGCAATCAGGCTCACCATGCGGGGCACGCCACTTGGCGCGTTACGCCACGTCGTCTTGAGCGTCGTAACCTGCTGCGTGATGCTCGACATGATCAGCGTGTAGGTTTTGGCGTCGGCGCCTTCGAGCAGCAGGTGCGCTTGTGCGATCCACGACATCAACCGCCGCGCGATCACGTCCGGTTCGAATGCGATGCCCTTTGGTGCGCGATGGAGTGAAATCCACTCCAAAACCAGTTGTCGGCTTGCCGCCGCTACTGCTGGCGTTTCGCCGTTTTCACCGGCCGCCGCCGCCATATGGCGCAACCACGAAAAGCCATGCAGCTCGCGCTCCCAGGCGAGCGATGGCGCGACAATCCGAAACGGCGTCGCGCCTCTGAGATCGGCAATTTCAGACGCCAAGCCAAACTGATCGTTTTGATATTCAAACCAGAAGCTGGCGTCGGCCGGCCGCAGCTCTTGCGGCACAATCAGGATTTGATCGCCGGACCCGCCGCTGTAGCGCCACCGCAGCAGTGGCGACGAAAGCGTCCGCGTGACGACACGACGACGCGATTGCTCCACTGAAAGCGAGCGAATCTTCAGCCGTTCCGTGAGGCTTAAGTCCGTCATGAAGGTCCCCAGCGCCGACGCATATGACGCCCGCGAAGCCTCACCGCACTAACCGGTCGGAATTGCCAAAACAAGGCACGGCGTCAACGCAACTGTTGAGCACGCTGGCTGAGCGTTTGGCCCCGATCAGCCAATCCGCTGCAAACGAGCCGCGAAGAAGCCGTCATGGCCCGTGAGGCCGGGTGGCAACGTGCTCATCTGACACGGCAAAGTGCGCAGATCGCCGTCTGGCGATATCCACGATTGGATGCCTTGGCCGTCGTCGAATGCGGCCGCAATCTCGCCCGCAACGAGGTCAGCCGATGTGATCGCGACGCGGGCAAAGTCTGGTCGGTCGGCCAAAAATCGTTCGATCTGATCGCGACCTTCTTGCGGCTCCAGCGAACAGGTGCAGTAAACAATCCTGCCGCCAGGTTTGACCAGTTCAGCCGCACGCGCCAGGATGGGCGCTTGTACATCGCCCAGTGCGGCGATGTCTTCGGGGCGCTTCAGGTGCAAGATATCGGGGTGGCGCCGGATCGTGCCGGTCGCGGTGCAGGGCGCGTCGATAAGAATCCCATCGAACAAGTGATCGGTTTCAAATGTCGCCGCGTCGGCCGTCGCGGTGTCTGCGTCAAGTCCTAGTCGGGCGAGATTGATCTTCAAGCGCTTCAACCGTCCGGGCGATTTATCAACCGCAGTGACGATGGCACCCGCCGCGGCAAGTTGAGCCGTCTTGCCGCCAGGTGCCGCGCATAAATCAGCAATCCGTTGTCCACGAAGATCCCGACCGAAGAGCTTGGCTGGCAGAGCAGCGGCCGCATCCTGAACCCACCACGCGCCGTCATCATATCCGGCTAGCTCATCAATGCGACCCGACGCAACTAAGCGAACGGAGCCCGTCGGCAAAGCGATGCCGCCCAAACGCTCGGCCCAATGCGCTGCATCTCCAGCCTTCATCGACAAGTCGAGCGGCGCTTCAAAGAGGCTCGCCTGCGCGATGGCATGTGCGACATCCACGCCATAGCTGCTGCGCCAACGCGCCATCAACCAATCCGGCACATCGAGCGCAGCGTGATCGAGGCTTGCCCAAATCGGGGGGCCTTCGACACTGACGCGACGCAGGACGGCGTTCGCCAATTTCGCAAATCGCTGGGCTGCTTTGTCGACGCGACATTGATCGACCGCGAGTGAGATCGCAGCGTGCGGCGGCGTTTTCAATACTAGGAGCTGGGCCGCGGCGGACAATAAAATCGGCTCAAGTCGGCCTTGATTGACGGGCAGCGGCTTTGCCAAAAATCGGTTGAGGACAGCATTCAAGCTGCCCCGGTGGCGCAGCACCGTTGCGGCGATATTGCGCGCAAAAGCGCGGTCCCGTGGCGATAACCCGCGTAACTCAGACACCTTCGCAAAGACATCATCGAATGCGCGCTTTTCGACGAACACCGAAAATAGCGCGGAGGCGGCCACGTCACGCGCAGCAACACCGTCGTGGTACGATCCGCGGTCGCGCTCTGTTGTGACATGCGGCCGGTCATCGCTATCTCGCGAGCGAGAACGCGCAGCCGTGTTGATCGCTTTGGCGACACCACGGTCTTTCATCACAATTCGTTGCGACGACGCGGCGTCATCCGTATCACAACCAAATCAGCAACCCGCATCGTTGGCCCACATTATCCGCCTCAAGATTTTGTCGATTTGACTGAATGGTCTCGGCCGCCGATCCATACGCCGCCTGAGCCGCCGCTGACAACACCGCCACCGTCTTCTGATGCTCCGCCCCTTGAACCTGCCGGATCGATCCGCTCGTCACCCTGCACACCCATTTCGCGCGCCAAAGCTTCAAGAGCCGCGACGCGATTATTGACGTCGGGATGGGTCGAGAAGAAGTTATCGACGCCTCGACCATTCAGCGGATTGATAATGAAGACGTGCGCCGCCGCTGGAATGCGCTCGGCGGCCTCGTTGGGCACACGCCGCGCAATTGTGTTGATCTTTTTCAGCGCGGAAGCGAGCCACAGTGGGTTGCCGACAATCTGGGACCCGAGGCGGTCGGCCTGATACTCGCGGGAACGACTGATGGCCATTTGGACCAACATGGCGGCCAGCGGCGCGACAATCACCGCCGCGATCGTGCCAATCATGCCAAGTCCGCCACGGTCGTCATGGCGGCCGTTGCCGAATAACATGCCGAATTGCAGATATTGAGCGAACATCGAAACCGCACCACCGATGGTGGCGGCCACCGCCATTGTCAGCGTATCGCGATTTTTAATGTGCGCCAGCTCGTGCGCCATCACGCCCGCAATTTCTTCTTTTGTGAGGGCTTCGAGTAACCCAGTTGAGGCGCAGACGGCAGACCGCTCCGGACTGCGCCCCGTGGCAAATGCATTGGGCTGAGCCGAATTCATGATGTAGACGCGCGGCATCGGCAGTTCGGCGCGGTGCGCCAGATCGCGAACCATGCCGTACAGCTCGGGCGCTGTTTGGGCGTCGACCTCTTTGGCCTTGAACATCCGCAACACCATGGTGTCAGATTTCCACAGGCTGACGACATTCATCACTAGGGCCACAGCGAAGGCGACGACCATGCCGCCCCGGCCACCAACGGCAGCGCCCATCGCAACTAAAATAGCAGTCAGGACAGCCAGCAACAGTGCAGTGCGCGCATAGTTCATCGGCATAGGTTACTCCTTCGGACCAGCGGCAACGGTTTGTCGCGGAGCGCTAAGCAGGCATCCACTTCGCCTATCAGTGGGTATATATGACGGGACGTGATCGCGAATAAGACCCCCTCCGCTTGGCGCCCAGATCAAAATTAGGCGCCACATTGTTTCAGATCGGGAAGAATGTCCAAGATAGACACACCAGACAGCGGCGACATTGATCCAGCCCGCATCTTGACGCCGGAAGCGCAGCGCGCGCTCGCTGAAGCCGAGGCCCGCCGCCAAGCCGCCGCAGACGAGGCCGTGCGGCTAGCAAATCAAGCCAAGGAAATTGGCGGACGAGACGGCCCGGACCCCGTCAGATATGGCGATTGGGAGACCGGTGGCATAGCGACGGACTTCTAAATGACTGTCTCTGCGACTGCCTGAAAGGCGCTGCTGTGGCCAAGGTCC
>JANMII010000322.1:0-4303 GCA_031375665.1 Hyphomicrobium sp. | reverse complement strand
GCCGGAGCTGCCCATCACCTTCGGCCTGCTTCTCAATCTCGTTTCGGTTTCAAATGCCGAAAGCAAAGACGTGTTGTGGGGATTTCTGCGGCGCTATTCTCCTGGCGCCAGCCCAGGCGCCAATCCGATTTTGGATCGACTGTCAGGCTACGCCGTCCGCTATTATCAAGACTTTGTCAGACCTTCGAAAAAATACCGATCACCCGATGCCATCGAAGTGCAAGCGCTGCAGACGCTCGACGCATCTTTGGCAGCGTTGCCAGTTGGAGCCGATGCCGACGTCATTCAGAATGCCCTGCTCGACGTTGCCCGCGCCATTCCACGCTATCAAGACCCGACCAAAGTCAGCCCGAGCGGCGGACCTGGCGTCAAGCTCGATTGGTTCCAAGCCGTCTACGAAACCCTGCTTGGCCAAGAACGCGGACCACGGCTTGGCACGTTCATTGCTCTCTACGGGATCGCTGAAACACGCGCGCTGATTGCAAAGTGCCTGGCTGGAACACTCGCCTCGCCAGCGGCATGAGCGCGATCGCCTCGAATGCAAACTGGCAATCCGACGATCTCGCCCCGATCACGACCCGGCCACGCCCCATTCAGTTGGGAAGCGGCCGACTGTTCGTCTGAGACGTGAGGGGTGATGCCTCTGGACTATCACCCTTGGTGATGGCGCGTCTTACGCTTGAAAAATCGGTCCGCCAAATGCGATCGATCATTTCAATCATCCGCTGCTCGCGAGCGTCGACGTCGGCGAACCGCCACTCTGCGACCTCCAAGACATCGTCCGTGATCGCCAACAGCGGCGCCCGGGCGGAGTTGGCTGCATAAATTTCTTTTTTGGCCGACCACGATGCGTTGCGCGCCCGATCATTCTGCTGCTGGGTGATCAAGACGAGATTACCAAGGCTCTCGGTGGCGCGGGCCCGTTCCTCAGCGGCTGGAAACCAACGGCGCCATTCGCTGGTCGCCGCCGGGCGCTGCGGCAGCACATGCTCGATCGTGTAGGCATCGCAATCGACGTTTGACACATGCCCGTCGATCTCATCGCTCAAGCGCAGCAGAAGAAGTTTGCAGGCTTTGGCATTGCGCTTATGCAAATCCTTGAGATGAAATGCGATGCTGCGCGCCTCTTCGCGCGACAACTGAAAAACGGCATGGGATGCATCAATATCCGACGTCGTACGGATGGCTTCGATGACGTCGGCAAAGCGTCGAACGCGCTTGCCCGTGCCAGCGCACAGCAAACGCATCAAATGCGCAAGCCGTTCGATTTCGCCGATCAAAGCGGTTGCACGGGCAGGATCGCGTCGCCAATCTTTCATAACCAGCATTGCAGCGGGCGCCCAATCGCCGTCCGACATCCGATTGAGATACTGCAAGTGGCGCGCCAGGGCAGGCGGTAGGACTTCGTCGCGATTGTGCCGGATGCTCGCATAAGCCCGCGCGAGTGGCACGAAGACGGATTTGAAAAATACTTCCGCGCCGCCCGCGTCACGAACAATGGCACGAACACCCGATACAATTTGTGGCCGCGTGTAGCCGTAAATGACCCTAAGATGAGCAAAGAAGCGCTCAAAATCTTCGCCAAGCATGGCGCCGACTTCGTCCCATTTTTTCGATGCCCAATCGATATCCATCGACGGCAAGCGGCTGAGAACGTCGGCCTTTAGAATATCGTTGCGTTGCAGTTTCTTGCCCCGCTCATTCAAGACGACGAACATGCGGTGCGCGCGGTCGATGTCGTTGGAGATGATGACAACGACATGCGCTCGATCTGCAACAAACGCGAACAGCCGATCGCGATCGTCTTCGCTCATGTCACCAAGCAGAACCCGGAGCCGATTGCGGACCACCATCAATAGCGAAGTCACGTCGTCGTCTACGCGCGCAACCGGCAGCGCTTGCGTACTTCCAGCCGGGAGAACGTACTCTTCAAAAAATTCCCGATCGCGGCCCTGCGCGTGCAGCCGAAATCTCTCGGTGCGAAAAAATCGATTACCCATCTGAGCGAGCAAGAAGCCCTGCACCCGTTTAGCGATCGGGCGGCGGCTCGACGTTTGGCTGGCGGCTTCAAGATCGCGCATCACGGCGAACATGGTCATCAACGTGATCAGGCGCTGCTGACCATCGACAACATCGAATTCGCGTAACGGCATTTTCGCCGAGAGCCGCGGCAGCTCGAGGTTTGAGCCATCCATCAGCAGGATGGTGCCAAGAAAATACCCGGCAGCCTCGCGATCAGGCTCGTCCACGTTCATCATTTCGACGAGATCGTCGAAAAGTTGCTCGGCCTCGTCTTCACCCCACGAGAACGGCCGTTGATACAAAGGCACATTCAATAAAAATGGTGTCGACAGCAGACCTGAAATTGAAACTGAGGCCGTAGGAAACACGAACCGTTATTCTCCGTTAAAATGAGCGGCGAGCGGGCATTGCGATCGGGCGCTGCAATCTGGCAAACAGATTTTAGCATGCTGGCCAGATGCGTTGTGCTCAAATATGATGTGGTGAAACTGTTTCCGTGGTGCGCGCCATCGCAAGACCGTAGTATAGCGCCGCGACCCTCGTGAATCCTCATGGTACGTCTTAAACACTGGCCAGAAATTTGAATCTGCAAATGCCGCCGTATGATCCCGCCGCCACAAGCGCCATCGAACCATCGCCGCATCGTTCAACTTTTGTGTATAAGATTGTAACGCGGGGCGACTGGCAGATTGCCGAGCGTGACGGCGCGTTTGATGGTTCGCGCGACGATCACCGTGATGGTTTCATCCACCTTTCGACTGCCGATCAGGTTGTCGCAACACTGCACCGCCACTTCGCTGGCCAAGGTGATCTCAAACTCATCGCCGTCCGTGCTGACGAATTGGGTGAGGCGTTGAAATTCGAAGTGTCGCGTGGCGGCGACGCTTTTCCGCATCTCTACGGACCTTTGCGTCTGACATCTGTGGCCTGGCAACGAGACCTCGATCTCGACGCCGCCGGCAATCACCTCATCGACGCGGCATGGCTGGAATGTTGAGCGGACTGTATCAACTCGCGCGACCAGCGCTCTTTGCGTTGCAACCCGAAGACGCCCACGAAGCAACCCTCAAAGCCTTAGAAGCCGGGCTCTACCCCCGGACGTTTGGCAGTGACGATCCTGCATTATCTCAGCTGGTCATGGGGTTGTCGTTCCCCAATCCTGTTGGGATCGCAGCTGGGTATGACAAAGATGCGCGCGTGCCGGACGCGGTTTTAGGATTGGGTTGCGGTTTTGCCGAGGTCGGCACGGTCACGCCAAAGCCACAAGACGGCAATCTCGCGCCGCGCGTCTTTCGATTGGTCGCCGATAACGGCTTGATCAATCGACTCGGCTTCAACAACGGGGGTCACGCCGCAGCTCTTAAGCGTCTGCAAGCGCGTTGCCATCGCGGCGGCATTGTCGGTGTCAACATTGGCGCCAACAAAGACAGTGTTGATCGGGCGGCAGATTATGTCGAAGGCCTGAACGTGTTCAATTCTGTTGCCAGTTATTTTGCCGTCAACATCTCGTCCCCCAACACACCCGGCTTGCGCGATCTGCAAGCCCCCGCAGCACTCGATGACCTGCTCGGTAAGGTGTTCGCGGCGCGGTCGAAACTGGTTGCTGCTGGCAGCCCGCGTCGGCCGATCGTCGTCAAGATTGCACCCGACATCAGTGAAGCCGACATTGGCCCGGTCTGCGATCGCTTGCGAGCCCACAACGTCGATGCCATCGCCGTCTCAAACACGACGTTAGCGCGCGACGGCTTGACCAGCAGTCAAGCTACGGAAGCCGGTGGTTTGTCGGGGAGACCATTATTTTCCCGCTCAACCGCCATGCTGGCCCGGGTCTATCAACAGACCAACGGCCAAATTCCGATCATTGGCATCGGCGGGATCGACAGCCCTGAGACGGCGCTGGCGAAAATCGAAGCTGGCGCATCGCTTTTGCAGATCTACACCGGCTTGATTTATCAAGGCCCAGGGCTCATCGGCCAGATCAAGCAGCATCTGAGTCACGCTGTGCGGCGCTCGAACGCAGCCAACATTGCGGCGTTGACAGGCCGCAATGCCGATACATGGGCGAAACGGCCACTCCAGTAGAAAAATCGGCGACGCTAGTCGCGGGGATCAGACCGCGAGCGCAGTAAACGCATCAGCAGCCAAATTGGCACCACCAGCATGGCCCCGAGCGCTAGATATTCCAACACCCAGACAACGGCATCGAAGCCCATATCGTAGACAGTACGGGCAAAGCCATCGAGCACATAGAAAAAGTTGCGCGGCGTGATGCCAAAAATCG
>JANMII010000317.1:0-5420 GCA_031375665.1 Hyphomicrobium sp. | reverse complement strand
TTGGGAGTGCGCGCCCACTCCACCAAATCAATCGCCGGGCTTGACCCGGCCATCCAGAGCCAAGTCCGAAATCAGTAACGCATGTCTCAGTTACCGCCTCGGAAAGCGGCCTCGGAAAAGGTAAAGCCGCGACCTGCAACTTCGAGGCTGGCTATCGGCCATGCCACAAGCCTTCCATCTTCAAAGCTAACTGAAACACGTGGCCCAACCACTTGTCGCACTGCTCATTCGACCAGCATTCCGACAGCAGGACCACTCGCGACTTGACTGCACCTTCTGAGCCGCTAAGGCAGAGCGAGATCATGGTTGCTGCTGCTCGTCATTTTGGCGCAACGAAATCAAACTTCGGTTAGCTCACGCATGCGCGCACGTCGATCCTAGCGCTGCAACTGAGCCCGACCTCTTGGGGACGTGCACACGCCACATGGCACAATACAACTGCTTGAAATGTCCCGGCTACTGCTGCTCGTATCCGGTCATCGCGCTGCAAAAACGCGACGTTGAGCGGCTCGCCAAATACTTCAAGCTGCCCTACGCCAGTGCCCGCAAGCGCTTCACACGTGAAGGCCACGGCCACAAATACCTAATGCGCCGCAAGGGCGACAAACACTTCGGCCGCATCTGCCAATTCTTTGATACAAAAGAGCGCCGCTGCACCATCTATCACGCCCGCCCCGCTGCTTGCCGCGCTTATCCAGGCGAGGGCCGCTGTGGCTACTATGACTTTCTAATGCACGAACGCCGCTGCCAAAACGACGACACCTTCGTCGCCATCACCAACCACAAAGATTGAGTAGCAAGTTCAACGTCCGAAATTTGATCACACGATCTCGTATCTGGCGCGCATCGTTTGCGCGCCCCACCGCCGCCGCCCCACCCACTCATGTCATCCTCGGGCTTGTCCCGAGGACCCATCGCGCAGGGAGCAAAGCTACTCGCGTGATCACCACCGCTCCACCCCCTCATGTCATCCTCGGGCTTGTCCCCAGGACCCATCGAACCGCAAGCGCTGAACGCCACTGATGTGTGCTGATGTCCCGCGCAAATAAAAAGACGCACAGGACTTCGGCGGGATGGGTCCTCGGCATAAAGCCGAAGATGACAGGGGTGTCCTAGCCGAGGTGCTCTATCTTGCAACGCCGTGTCGGGATGACGGTGTGAGATGAGAAACGAAAGCTGCTCGCATCGTCACCGCCGCCGCCCTACCCACTCATGTCATCCTCGGGCTTGTCCCGAGGACCCACGACAAATTTCCGAAAGCATGATTTCGCGGATCGACGCACATCCCCACCCCCACAAACGAATGAACCCCGCCGTGTCCGTGGACGCGCGCGGGGCTCTGTTTCCGTCGATGGAGTGCCCAGACTATCTCCGGGCTTTTGCTGCGAGGCTCTGGCGCACCTTGGCGGTGGCCGCCCTCGTATGAAGGATCCAAATTGTGATGGTTCCGATTGCTCCAAGCAAACCCATCAGGTTTTGCTCAATGATCAATCGATGGCCCACTGTGTGGCCCCATCGGTGGCCTCGTGCGTTGTCGGTCGAGGCCTTGAGTGACTACCAGGTGGAGTCATCCGCCCTCCTAAACAGTTTCGCCGCGAAGCGCGCTTCTCAACCGCACGCTGTAAAGCGTTTGTCATTGGCGTCTCGCATCACCCCAATCCAATACGGGCTGCGTTTCTGACCAATGCATTTCACCTTCAGCACGTGTGGGACGCACGTTGATGTCGGAGGTTTAGCAGCCCATCGGCTGGGACCCATCACAACAAAAACGCGTAATAAAAGCGCCCTCGCATGCAGTAAGTGTGTTCCTCGTTTTGCCCGTCGTCAACGGCAATTCGTGCTTTCAGCGATCACGTTTTTCGCGTGCACTGCAACCACGTTTGCGCATCAACCAGCCGGCGTGCACTGCGTATTGCACGGCACTTCTTCACGCGCATCGATCGAACCTTTGAACGGCGACACGGTTTCGCGGAAGCACTTGTCGCCGTCTTTCACGATGCGAACAATTTTATCTTTGTCTTTGGCTTCGCATAAAACTTCCATGCCACTCTGCGCCACTTCAATGCTGCGATCGCTATTGCCGTCGCGGCTTTGGGGCTTTGCGTCATCACCAACTTCGGCCGCAAGAGCAGACGCAACGAGCAAGCCCATCACACCGGCACTGCGCGCTGGCTTCTGCAAGTTGTCATAGGCAATCCACTCATACGTCGCCTTGCCAGCGCTCGACACTTTGATTGCGATATCACCGGTCTTGGCGCACGCGCCGACATCGACCTTCGAGCCCGCTGCCGTCGACAACGCGCGATAATCGATTTTGCAGTCGAGGTTCTTCATCCACAAATTGTATTGCTCGAGGCGGTGAGAGACTTCGTTGAACGGCACATCGTGCTTCCACGAATAGTAGAGATTTTGCGCAGTCGGCACGGCGGCGGCAATCGACACCACCAGCACGGCGAACTTCGCCAGATCGAGCGTGCGATTGACAGCTTTCGTTGCGGGCTGCGCTAAAGCCGAAAGCGACGAGCGGGGAGCTTGGTCAGACATGAAAAAAGCCTCATCGAAAATTGAGAGAGCACGCGGCATGCAGGCAGCCTCACTATACCGGGGATGTGGCGATCCACCTACACGCGGCATGCTGAACGGCGATTGAGCACGCGGTTCACATGCCGTTCACGACTTTGCCAACGGCAATCCGCGCATGTTTCTTCTGCCTCGCATTCAACAATGTCATCCTCGGGCCAACGCAAAAGTCTTTGATCTGCGCGCTGCATTCACCCCTCCTTCGTGGCCGCGCTGCGCGGCAGCCATCCAGACTTGCGATGCCTATTGCGCGCGTTGCCCTGGATCGCCGGGTCCAGCCCTTCCATGGAGATGGTGAAGCCGATGCGCACTGCGCAAAACCAGTCGCGTCAATTGCACTACAATTGTGACGATGCTGCGCACATTATCGTGCACCACTGGCGATGAACCATCAGCCGTGTACCGCGTTAAAGCTTCGACGGTGAGCACCGCCATCGTGGCGTTACGTTTGCTCGGCCGTTCGCTTTCATGAGGACTTCATGACGTATCTTAAAGGAATGGTATTTTCGATGGTATCGCTTGCAACAGTCGCAACCGCACAGGCCGAGACGAAAGACATCGTCGACACGGCAGTCGCAGCCGGCTCCTTCACAACGCTCGTCGCCGCCGTCAAGGCAGCCGACCTCGTTGGCACGCTGAAAGGCACTGGCCCATTCACGGTGTTCGCGCCAACCGACGAAGCCTTCGCCAAGTTGCCAAAGGGCACGGTCGAAGATTTGTTGAAGCCAGAAAACAAAGCCAAGCTGGCCAAGATCCTGACCTATCACGTCACTGCCGGTAAGGTGATGGCAGCCGACATCAGCGGCAAGAAGATGGACGTCAAATCGGTCGAAGGCTCCACCTTCGCTGTCGACGCAACCAGCGGCGTCAAGGTCAATGACGCAACTGTGACGAAGGCCGACATCGTCACGTCCAACGGCGTCATTCACGTCATCGACACCGTGATTATGCCGAAGTCGTAAGCGAACACTTTCGCGATTGACGCAATACTGAGTGCGATGCCCGCTGACACACCGTCAGCGGGCATCGTCACATTTTACAGTTGCGATTACCATCCGACGGCGGCCTTCCTCCAATGGTTTTGCCGCGCGCCAACCGATCCTCTCGAACCACCACCCCGTACCGGTAACGCTACACCGCCCATCGAACGCGTGATTGTCGAACACTCTTCTCCGCCCCCGTCATCCAAAGCCAACACCGTGTCCGACACTGATAAAATCAAGCCCAAAGGCGTCGCCGTGCCGGCAAGTCGGCTGGCACGCTTGACCCGCTTTGGCGGCCTCGCGACCACCATCGCTGGCGGCATGGCGCTCGAAGGTGCGCGGCGGTTCGCAGCAGGTGAGCGCCCGTCGCTCACCGACCTGTTGCTGACACCGGCCAACGCCATCCGCATCACGCAGCAGCTGTCACAACTGCGCGGCGCTGCGATGAAACTCGGCCAACTGCTTTCGATGGATGCCGGCGACCTGCTGCCAGCCGAACTGGCCGACATCCTCAGCCAGTTGCGGTCCAACGCGCATCCGATGCCGCGCGCTCAACTCGAAGCCGAATTGGACCGCCAATGGGGCGCGAACTGGCAACGCCGGTTTCAGACGTTTTCATTCACACCCATCGCCGCCGCTTCGATCGGGCAGGTTCACCGCGCCACCACGCTCGACGGCCGCGACCTCGCGATCAAAATCCAATATCCAGGCGTTCGCCGCAGCATCGACAGCGATGTCGACAACGTCGCGTCGCTTCTCGCCCTATCGGGGCTGGTGCCAAAAACGCTCGACCTCGCGCCGATGTTGACCGAAGCCAAGCGCCAGCTGCACGAAGAAGCCGACTACGCCCGCGAAGGCGATTGTCTGGATCGCTTTCAATCGTTGCTGTCGGGCGACGCCGATTATCGCGTGCCAACGCTGCATCGTGATTTGACGACTGACAGCACGCTCGCCATGTCGTTCGCGTCCGGCATCGCGGTCGATCGGCTGGCGTATGGTCCGCAGGCCGAGCGCGACCGCGTCGCGACGCTGCTGATGCGCCTCGTCGTGCGCGAGATCTTTGACTTCCACCTGATGCAGACCGATCCGAATTTCGCCAACTACCACTACAGCCGCGACACCCAGCAACTGATCCTGCTCGACTTCGGCGCAACCCGCGCCTTCCCGCCATCGGTGACGGAAAGCTACCGCGGCCTGATGATCGCCGGGCTCAACGGTGATGCACCCGCCGCGCGCCAGATCGCGATGTCACTCGGGTTCTTCGACGCCGCCACGCCTGCCCAACACCAAGCCACCGTGATGGAAATGTTTGACATCGCCATGCAGGCGGTGCGTTTCGACGGCGCCTTCGACTTTGGCCAAACCGATATCGCGGCCCGGCTCCGCGACGCTGGCCTCACAATCGCGGTCGATCGCAGCTTTTGGCATATGCCGCCGATGGACACGCTGTTTATGCAGCGCAAAATCGCCGGCGTGTTCCTGCTCGCCAGCCGCCTGAAAGCCCGCGTCAACGTCCGCGCGCTGATCGCGCCGCACGCCGCCGCCAATGCGGCGCTGGCGCAGACCTAGTCCCTCGTAATCCAGTTTCACTGCATCCTACCACATTGCCCGCGTCCCGGGCCTCGGTTAGACCGTCGCTCCATGATCAAATCCCCGAAAAAGCCGCCCGCATCGAGCCAGCCGTCCGATGCTGCACCAGGCAGCACTGCTAGGCCCGCACCGTCCCGCGCGCTCGCCGGCAGCCGCCCGCAATCCGATCTGATGAAAACCATCCACGTCCGCGGCGCGCGCGAGCACAATCTGAAAAACGTCGATCTCGAAATCCCGCGCGACGCGCTCGTCGTCTTCACCGGCTTG
>JANMII010000291.1:0-6644 GCA_031375665.1 Hyphomicrobium sp. | reverse complement strand
CCTCAACCATCGTCGCTTTGGTGTTCGCCTCGCGATAAGCCCCGCTGCGCAATTCAACCAGCGCGTTCGGCTCCTCCGACCCCGCCGACAAAATTCCGCGCGGACGATGGTACTTGAACGATCGCCCCGTCAGCGTCACGCCGTTGGCCAGCAACGCGGACGCCAACGTATCGCCCGGATGGGCTGGATACGAGACGCCATCGAACGTGAAGCGAATGGTTTTCGATCGGTCGACCACGCCGCCCGAACGGCTGCGATGGGCGCTACCACTTTTGCCGCGATGGCCAGCGTTTGCCATCACGCATCTCCTGGCGCGGATGTAGCCGCCGCAGATGCCCGCGCCAGCGCAACGTCGCGCGCTGCCGCAACGGACAAAATCGCATGCGTCGTCAAATTCCGCGTAACGACCAGCCAGACATGACAGCCCGCCGAATGATACCAGAGCTCTTGATGATCACCGGTCACGTTGTTGCGCTGATAGGTGTATTCGTAAAAATCACCCATCGCCGAGGCGGACGCTTGCCCGCCCTCCATCGCCCGAGGCCGCGTCACCGTCGCATCGCCGTAATACAGAAACTCATCAAGACTGCGGTTGCCACAATGGGGACAGGTAATGCGCATGACAGGCGTGCCTCAGCGTTCTTCGATTCGGTGCAACTTCAATGCAGATTTGGAAATGGCCCTTGGCCTTTTTCATCGATGGCATGGCCGGTTCTAAATCGATCAAGTCGATAAGCGCCAGCAACCGGATGGGGCTCATCGCGGGCGATCAGATGCGCGAAGCACAACCCTGACGCCGGCGTCGCTTTGAACCCGCCGTAACACCAGCCGGCATTAATGTAGAGGCCGTCGATGGGTGTGTGATCGATGATCGGACTACCATCCATCGACATATCCATGATGCCGCCCCATTGGCGCAGCAATCGAACGCGACCGATCCTCGGCATCAGCGCCATACCGCCTTCGCAAACGTCTTCAACGACCGGCAAATTTCCGCGCTGCGCGTAGCTGTTGTAGCCGTCGATGTCGCCGCCAAACACCAGCCCGCCCTTGTCGGATTGGCTGATATAGAAATGACCGGCGCCAAACGTCACGACGCCGTCGATGAACGGCTTGATCGATTCCGAGACAAACGCCTGCAAGGCATGACTTTCGATCGGCAACTTTAGACCGGCCATCGCCGCGACTCGGGACGAATGCCCAGCCACCGCCATGCCGATTTTCTTCGCGCCGATAAACCCGCGCGTCGTCTCGATACCGGTGACGCGATTGCCCTCACGACGAAACGCTGTCACCTCGCAATTTTGAATGATGTCAACGCCGCGCAAATCTGCAGCCCGCGCATACCCCCAAGCAACCGCGTCGTGGCGCACCGTGCCACCGCGGCGCTGGATCAATCCGCCCTGGATCGGAAACCGAGCATTTTCGAAATCGAGAAACGGCAGCATTTTCCGCACCGCTGCCTGGTCCAGCAATTCACAATCGACATCGTGCAATCGGAGCGCATTCCCGCGCCGCGCATAAGCATCGCGCTGCGCATCCGAATGATACAAATTGAGCACGCCGCGCTGGCTGATCATGGCGTTGTAGTTGATGTCTTGCTCCAACCCTTCCCACAGCTTCATCGACGTTTCATAAAATGGGATATTGCCCGGCAGCATGTAATTCGACCGCACGATTGTCGTATTACGCCCGACGTTGCCGCCGCCGATCCAGCCTTTTTCGACAACCGCAATGCGGGCTTGGCCGAAGTTTTTCGCCAGGTAGTATGCCGTTGCCAAGCCGTGCCCACCACCGCCGATAATGACGATGTCATAGTCAGGCTTGGGCGCTGCATCCCGCCATGTTGGGGTCCACCCGGCGTGCCCGTTGAAGGCCTCGCGGATCACCGAAAAAATCGAGTAACGGGAGTTTGCCATTGGATGCCCAACGCAGGTTGATAACCGATACCCAAACATACAGATTCGTTGCGTTGTCTTCACTATAAGCCTGACTTATACTAAGCCCATGAGCGATCGCGACCCTGGCCTGCCTTTCGATCTCAGATCGTTGGAGATTTTCCTGTCTGTTTGCGATTTGGGCGCGATGGCGTCGGCTGCGCGCAGCCTCGGGCTAACGCAACCGGCCGTGTCGCTCGCGATTGGCGAACTTGAACGCAAAACCGGCGCCACGTTGTTCGATCGCACCGTCCGGCCTCTCGCTTTGACGACGGCCGGCGGCATGCTGCGGCAACGCGCCAGCGCGTTGATTGCGGATGCGCGCCAAATCGCGCCGCTGTTGCGCGAAACCGAACTGACGAAGGTGCCAGCTATTCGTATTGGCTTGGTCGACAGCCTCAGCCGCACGCTGACCGTGCCGCTGGCGGAATTCGTCTCAGCGCGCGCCGACGAGGTCGCCATTTTATCGGGGCTGACTGCAAGCCACGCCGGCGAATTGCTGACGCGCCGCCTCGATCTTTTTCTTGGCATCGATGATCTGCAAGACATCCCAGGCCTCGAACGCCGCGAATTGATCAAAGAGCCCTACATTCTCGCGCTGCCGCCGGGTACACGCGCACCCCGCACCACGGCTGAACTGAAGAAGCTATCTCCGAGCCTGCCGTTGATCCGCTTCAGCGCGCGCTCGCAAACCGGTATCGATATCGAGCGTCACCTCCGCCGCCTCGGTCTCGACGTGCCGCGCTCTCTTGAGTTCGAGCAGCCCTACGGCGCGGCAGCGATGGTGGCCGTTGGCCGCGGTTTCACCATCACGACGCCGTTATGCTTGCTCGAAGCCAACATTCCAGCAACGCGGCTGATCACGTGCCGCATGCCGGGTCCGCAGATGACGCGTCGTTTGACGCTGGTTGCGCGCGATGGCGAGCTTGGCCACCTTCCGCGTGATCTTGCAGCCATCATGCGCAAAACGCTGCTTGCGAGCGTCGCTGAAGCAACGCCGGCAGCATGACAGCCAACGCGTGCCGATCACCTCAAGTGCTCGACCGCACCGATGCAGGATGGCGCGCGTTCCAAGTTTCAAGACGAATGCGCGCCAATTTATAAGCATCCGGGATCGACAGCGCCCACACGAACAACCCAGCGGCCGACCGTCCGATGAACGATTGATCCGGCGTTGTGATTTGCCACGTCAGCACTGCCAGCAGCAGCGAAAAAAATGCAAAGCCTAGTCCGCGATTGGGCATCCCGATCGCAACATGACCGGCCCCCGGCATAACAACCGCGATGGCGAGCACGACAAACGGGCTCAACGGCTTCGGATCGTTTTGGGCGATCATGCCGCGCGAACCGCGCCGCTCGCGTTGCCACTACGATCGATAGCATCGGCCAACGCGTCGAGGTTGGCCAGGTGGCGCTCAAGCGCCGCGCAGTCCACGCCAGCACCATCGAACACCGATTGGCGCAACAACAGGTGTTCGCCACGTCGACCCTCTGCCGCCTGCCACACGAGCCGAAGGCCCTTCTGCGTTACGCCGATCTCCTTGACACGGGCGTCGGCAAAAATTCCAGCGATGCAGTCAGCCGCTCGGTCGAGGCGCGCTTGCGCCAAAGGCCCGTTGCCACGCGCGAGGGTTTCGTCGGGAAGATTGGCCGGAACTTCGAGCCGGTGATCGTAATGCGCGGTCAGTGAATAGAACTCAGTGCCGGTTGGCCGCCGCAAAATCGCAAATTCCGCAATTCCCGGTCGGCGATCCATCCGCGTCACCACCATCCACAATTGCGGCAAGCGCCGGATCGTCATCGTATCGGGCACAAGCGCAACACGTATCGGCCTTTGATCACGGATACCATCCAAACGCGGTAGCCCATCGCCGCCGTGTGTGATGACGGCTTGTTGCAACGCGCCCTTACAGTCATCAAGCAAGCCGCCGCGCGCATCCAAGATCCGGGCATGATCGCGCCACGCCATCGTCGCGACAATACCTGTAGCAAGACCCGCAGCCACCAGCAGAACGCTCATTGGCTCACTCAATACCCTTGCGGCCGCGGCCATTGCATCGTGAACTGGTCGCCGCGCCGAACATACTTGTAGCGATGGAAGTGGAACCACAGCGACGCTGCAACAAAGAACACCATCATCGCGATCAACTGCGTGCCATAGCCAAGGAAAACGGCGAAGTAGGTCGCCGCGCACAGCAGCAGCAACACCATGGCTGGCAGCGGATGGAACGGATGCACATAGCCCCGCTTGATCGTTCCAAGCGGCCATTTGCGGCGGAACATTACAACGTTGAACGCCATGTACGTGTAGCCAAGTAACCCCGATAAAATCGAGAACGTGATGACCTGATCGAGTGGCGCGAAATAGGCAAACACCAACGCGACCGGGACCAAGAACACGATCGCGCGATACGGCGTGCGATTTTTAGGATGAACCGCGCCAAACCACGTTGGCAAATAGCGGTCCCGCCCCATCGAAAACCACGCCCGTGACGCATCGTTTATGCAGCCGTTGGCGGAGGCAAGCGTTGAAAACACCGTGCCGACAAACAGCAGCACCATCAGTGGCGTCGAATTGGTCAATCGCGACGCGTCAAACAGTGGCGTCACGGCTTGGCCAAGATACTCCCACGGCATCAACCCCGCGCAGATGTACCACGTCATCGTGGCCGCAATCAAAAGCGTGATAATGCCCGTCATCGTACCAAGCGGCAGCGAACGCGCCGGCGAGCGAACCTCTTCGGCAGCCTGACACGTGCCCTCGATACCCAGGTAATACCAAAGACCAAAGTGAAGCGACGCGATCACGCCCAACCAGCCATAGGGCAGACCGTTGAGCAGCGCCTGATGGTTGAGTATTTCGCTGCTCCACGGCTTGACCGCCGCAAATAGCACCAAAATCGCGATGAACGCGACCGCCGTCAGAACCAGATTGAACGTCAACGTCGCGTAGACACCGCGGTAGTTGAGCCAAGCGAGGAACATGATCGTCAAAACGATGAACGGTTTGTCGTGCAGACCTTCAAAGCCCGCCATCGTACCGACCGTCTGCACCAGATAGCCGAGTGTAATGGCGTTGGCGGCCTCCAACATGGTGTAGGCAAACACCAGATAAAGCCCGACGTTGAACGCCATCAACGGCCCGACGATGTGTTTAGCTTGTGCGTATTGACCACCCGCCGCAGCAACCGTCGATGTCACTTCGGAGTCGATCATCGCGACGCACGTATAAAGCAAGCCCGCCACCCAGCACGCGATCAGTGCTGCAATCGCACCGCCTTTGCCGACGGCGAAATTCCAGCCCATGAATTCACCGACCAGAACGATGCCGACGCCAAGCGCCCACACGTGGCCCGGCCCGAGCACGCGCAGCAGAGAGATTTTCTCGCCGTGAATAACCGTTGTCTGGTTCATGACTGCACCCCCGGACGAACCCCTTGATGGCTCGGATCGATCACCAGCGCATCGTCGATTTCGCCTTCACGCGACGAGGTCAACAGGTCTTCCGAATACGTCCGATCGGTCATGAGCATGTCGATCAGCATCCATACACCGAAGATCGCCGATAGAGCCCATGCCCCGTATTCAAACCAATTTGCGTCCGTCATTGGTCCAGCCTCACTTGTTGCCAAAGCGTTCGGAAATCACATCGCGATATTCGCTTTTCGAAAACCGGAACAACAAAATGAAATAGCCAATCACCACTAGCGCGGTCAGACCAAGCGCGATCGGATCGAACGTGTAATCAAAGCGCGACGCAATCATCGACGCCGCCGTTTCAGGCGTCATTCCGAGTTTTTCCCACTGTGCTTGCTGGACCGCGTTTTGGCCGAGCCCCGCCCATGTGGTTTTGTCCGCGATCGCCAGTTCGGTTTTGCCGCCGCCCGCAAGACCGAGATAAAGCGGCGCAAACAGTGCGGCAAAAACCAGTGCCAAAAGAAAAAGGCTATCGATCAGTTGCCCAAAGGCGGATTGCTTGGGCGGCTCGTAGGGCGATTGTCCCATGATCTCTTCCCAGTTGAATTTTATTTTTTGATTTCGATGTCGAGATAGTGGAGGTCGAGGCCGTAAATCTCTTCAGCGCTGCTGTCCAAATTAGCGATCATCGCAACGATGGCCGCCGTGTTGAATGCCAGCACCAAGCCACCCGAGATCGCCAACGCCCAGAACACTTCGGGGCTGCCGGTTTGATCGGCGATGTAGAAAAACACGAAGGCGTAGAGCGCCCACAACACGATCAGTGAAAGCAGTGACCACGTCCGGTCAGAACTGAACATTCGGCCGATGCGCGGATCCCGTTGATTTTGCGACATGCATCGTTCTCCTTCTTGCAGCTCAGCTTGCCAGGCCGATTGCACCCGAGCGGCCAGTTGGCAGCGTCGCCTGCAAATCCAGCTTCGACGTCGAGGCCTCGCCCCAAGCGCGTAAAAATTAGTCAAAACGATCGTGCCTAAATGACGCACCCTGGAGCCGCCAAGTCAACAATTATTCGTAAGAAGAAACAAATATAACGTCTTGCGATGCACCTAATCACTTGCCTTATATCGCTGAAAAATCGTAATTTTTTTCGCTTTTATTCATCGCGTTGCAGCAATTTTACCACGCCGTCTGACGGGATCGACAGAACGATCGCATATCGCCGTTGCGCTTCCAGCCTTAATAATCATCACGCAGATGCACAATCTCGTGGCAACGCAGAACGTCGGT
>JANMII010000223.1:0-3361 GCA_031375665.1 Hyphomicrobium sp. | reverse complement strand
GAGGTCATCGGCGACGTTGGCGGCGAAGTCCTACCCATGCCGGAAAAGCGCGCCTACGAGCGCGATCCGCGTGCGCCAGCGCGCAATTCATCAGGCAATCGCCGGGGTGAGCAAAGTCGTGGTGGTCCGCGCCAGGAACGCGGCCCTATGCGCAACCAGGAACGTAGCTTTGATCGTGGCAGCGACCAGCGCGGTGGACGCGACGATAGCCGCCCGATGACCACCGGCGGCTACGATCCGACGGCATCAAAGACACGGGTTCGGTCGGACGACAGCCGCAGTGGACCCCGCACGCCACCGCGTTCAGATAGTCAGCGTGTTGAAACCCGCACTGACAAAGCTGGTCCGGCCCAAGGTCGGGATCAGGCTCGGGATACGCCTCGCAATTCTGGCCCGCACCGCGAGGCGCGCTCTGATGACCGCCGCGCTGACACCCGGTCAAATGGCACCCGTTCAAACGATCACCGGTCGAATGATCGCGGAACCGAGCGCTCGCCTGAGCGCGCGACACACGCGGCAGGCGATCGCAAAGCACACGCGGCTCATGCGCCATCGAAAGCTTATCGCAATGGTGATTGCAATGACACGCCGCGCGCTGAACCAAAGCGAAATAGTGATGGCAACTGGCACGGTCAGCAACCACCAAAATTCTTAGGTCAACGCCGCAGCGCCAGCGGGGACAGCCAGCGTGAACCGCAAGGTTCCGGTCGGCCAAATCGCAAACCTGCCGCTTAGTGCTGACTGAATAAGACCGCAAAATATACAAAAGGCCGGGGCAATACCCCGGCCTTTTCTGTTTTCGAATTTAAGTCGCTGGCCTTTTTAATCGCTCATCAACTTAGCATTGACGCATCGCCACACATCAAGAATTCAAGGCTGTGGTGGCGTTGTCGGCGCAGGCGTATCGGCATCGTTGGCGCTTTCCGAAGCGCTGTCATCGTTGTCGGCGGCATGATCGTCAGAGTTTTTGCCGCCTTTCTTCCAGCCGTCATGCCACTTGCCATGGCCCTTGTCACCGCCCCAGCCGCTGCCCTGCGCCATGCGATTGCCCTTGCCACGCGGACCGCCAAAGCCCGGCGCAAGATCCCGCATCAGGGGTCGCAAAACATCTTTTTGCTCATCACTCAGCGACACATAAAAAGGTTTGAAGGCGGCGCTGAATGCCTTCAAACGATCGGCGCGCTGTGAGAGATCGGCACTCATTTTGTCAAAACGTTCGGCCATGTCACCGCGCTTTTGAGCTGATGCTTTGTCGTTTTGATCTTTGTTGGCATCACTTTTCGCCGCGTCGCCTTTCGCCCCATCAGCTTTCGCAGCTTGACGCTTGGCTTTGCGCTCCTCGCGCATCTTTTGGCGCTCGGCCATTTTGTCTTGCCGCGCTTTGAATTCGTTGCGCACCTCAGCTTCAACCGACAGCCACAACTTGTCTTGATCGGGCGTCAACTTGAGGGCTGTCTTCGCCATTGCCAGTCGGCCTTCGTCGAGCCGTGCGCGCGTCTCCGGCGACATCCGTTGCCAGCCTGAGCGTTCATAGGTCTTGGCAATAGCGTACGTGCCGGGAATGGCGATAACGGCCGCCAATGCAAACCACGCGCCCCGCGATAATTTTGTCATTTTGCAATTCTCCTCTGTTTGAGGAAACAGGGTCGCCGAGGGGAGGATGGATGTTGGCGTTCTGCGTCCTTCTGGAGCCAACAACGGCGCAAAACGACGTTTCCGTCGCATTGAGAACAGGATTGTTTTCAGCGCGTGGCGCGGTCGAGATTTTTGGCCAACGCAAGGCCGATGACGCGGTCCCATCCGCGAACGCCTGTGAGATCTGCGCCATCGAAGTCAGCGCCGGAGACATCAGCGCCGCTCAGGTCGGCACCGGTGAAGACCGCTTTGGTGAAGTCGCAGGTTTGTAAATTCGCACGGCGGAGATCAGCATCGCGGAATTCGGTGAAGCGCATCATCGCTGAACTGAGATCGGCCTCCAGCAACGTTGCCGCGGTGAACTTGGCGCTATTGATGACGGCACGTGAGCGATATGAACCCCACGTCGGCACTAATTTTCCAAGCCGCGCCCGGGTTAAATTGGCTCGTGTAAAATCGACGCCATCCAAGCGCGCAGCGATGTAGGCGTCCGTCAAATCAGCGCCGATAAATAACGGCGCATCGGCTGGAACCGGTTCTGTTGTCAAATGCGCCGTCACCGTCAGCAGCGTCGCGCCTTTGAGGTTTGCGCCCGACAAATCCGCCCGCGACAGGCTTGTGCGATCCAAGCGGGCGCCAGCCAAATTGCTTTCGACTAAAATAGCCCGCGTCAGGTCACTGCCATAAAAGTTCGTTCCCGACAGGTTGGCGTGTTTGAAGTCGAGACCTGCAAGATCAAGAAAGCTGAGATCCTTGCCAGCGTAGTTGGCCGGCACGTCCGGGCTGGAACGAAAGAGCGTTTCGGTGACATCGCGAGCTGACACGTCAGCTGCGTTGGCGCGCGACGTAGCCAACAGCGAAACCGCACCTCCCATCAATTCGCGTTTCGATAACATCATGTTGACGCAAGCGTGCCCTGGAATTTCGATCTGCACAAGGCCCGCCCGTATGTGCCCGGTATATGCAAAGTGTCATGACGTGGCGGGTTACCGCTGACTGATGCGTTCTGTGACGTGGAAGGCTACGCAGTCTCCTGCCTGTTGTGTGACGGGTTGGGTCAAACGCCTGCGGCCATGGTATCGCTGCCACACAACCGGTATGAAGTGGAGGGCGCATGGCGGCGCGACCGGCGGGCGCTTTCATCGCTAGGGATGGCGGTGCGATAACAGCGTGGCCGCGGTGGGGAAAAGCGGTGCACGAGTGGGGTGGGCGATGGGGCGTTGGTCAATGATAGCGCGGCGGCATCCGATATGGTGTGTGCGGACCGCCGTCATAGCATTGTGCTGTGCGACGGCGACGCTATCGCTCGACAGCGGATCAGTTGGCGCATTGAGCGGGAGCGACGACACGCCAGCGGCCAACGACATGTCCGCGCCGGGCAAAGCGCGCGATGATGTTTGGCCCAAACCTGTCAGCGAGTTTCTGGCGGGCGAATATCTCAGCAAGGCCGACATCATCCTCACCCGCCGCTCTGGCGACATCGGCTCGTCGATCATCCGGTGGGCGACCAACTCAATTTTTTCTCACGCGGCCCTCGTCTACACCGCGCCACCATTCGATGCCGGGCTGTCAGGCACGTTTGTCATCGAGGCTGGAACAAGCGGCGTCGATCTGACTAAAATTACCGACTACGCCAGTGGTGACCATGCTGACTTCGTCGCGGTCCGTCGCTTGAAATCAACGTCATGGTTCAACCCTGAACGGCAAGCCCGCGTCCGCGGCGTCC
>JANMII010000212.1:0-1611 GCA_031375665.1 Hyphomicrobium sp. | reverse complement strand
TCTTCTACGGTGAGTACGGCGAGAACACTGATAAGATGGACAGCGATGCTTTCCTTGCTGGCGTTACGGACTCTGAACTCCAGCAGTTCGGCATTGGTGTTGTTCAAGAAGTTGACGCCGCTGCAATGTCGGTGTGGTTGGCGTATCGCCACTACGAAGCCGACATTACTCAGGGCGGTCTCGACCTTGACACCGAAGACCTTGACTTGGTCAAAGCCGGTGCTCTGATCAACTTCTAACCTGATCACAGCCGGTTTGAAATTGAAGCCGCCCCTCACCGGGCGGCTTCTTTGTTTGTGCCGCGGCTTTTATCTAGCGCCAAGCCGTTTTATAAGTCGCGAATGTTCGCTGCATTCTTCCAAGAACTCCGCGCCGCCAAGCTGCCCGTCACTGTGAAAGAGTATCTCACACTGCTGGAAGCGGTCAGCGCTGGAGTCTCCGGCGACAGGGTCGAGGATTTCTATTATCTCGCCCGCGCCACGCTGGTGAAAGACGAACGCAATCTCGATCGCTTCGATCAGGTCTTCGGCCACGTCTTCAAAGGCCTCGATCTCACCACCGCTACGCTTGAGACCTCCATCCCCGAGGAATGGCTGCGACGTATTTCCGAACTCCACCTCTCAGCCGAAGACCAAGCTCGCATCAACGCGCTCGGCGGCTGGGACAAAATCATGGAAGAACTGCAAAAGCGTTTGGCCGAACAGAAAGACCGCCATCAGGGCGGCAACAAATGGATCGGCACTGGCGGCACATCTCCGTTCGGCGCGTATGGCTATAATCCGGCGGGCATTCGCATCGGCCAGCACGAAAGCCGCCATCGGCGCGCGATCAAAGTCTGGGACAAACGGGAATTCAAGGACCTCGCCGGCAACGCCGAGATCGGCACGCGCACCATCAAAGTTGCGCTCCGGCGCTTGCGCCAGTTCGCCCGCACCGGTGCTGCCAGCGAACTCGATCTCGTCGACACCATTCGTGGCACGGCTGAGAAAGGCTACCTCGACATCCGGATGCGGCCAGAGCGCCACAACGCCGTGAAGCTTCTGATGTTCTTCGATATCGGCGGCTCGATGGACGATCACATCAAAGACGTCGAAGAGCTGTTCTCAGCCGCCCGCAGCGAATTTAAGCATCTCGAATACGCCTATTTCCACAACTGCCTGTACGAAAGCGTGTGGCGCGACAATGCCCGCCGCTTCACCGATAAAATCGACACCTGGCAAATCCTCAACACGTACCCAGCCGACTACAAGGTTGTGTTCGTTGGCGACGCGTCGATGAGCCCGTATGAGCTGACCGTCGCTGGCGGATCGGTTGAACACATGAACCCGGAACCCGGCGCGCTGTGGCTGCGACGTGTCACGGACGTTTACAAACATGCCGTCTGGCTCAATCCGGTGCCGGAAGCGCATTGGGATTGGACGCCGTCGATCCGCATGGTCCGCACCGCCATGGGTGGCCGCATGTATCCGCTGACGCTCGATGGCCTGGACGCTGCCATGAAAGCGCTGATGCGCTAGTGGCCCGCCGCTTGTGATGAAATCCCGTCATGACGAGACGCTGTAACGATGAAGGGTGGAAAGTGACCCACGCCCCCGTTGACCAGCGCTGGAT
>JANMII010000209.1:0-2278 GCA_031375665.1 Hyphomicrobium sp. | reverse complement strand
GCTTCTACTGGATCGCCAGCGTCGATCAGATCGACAAAATTTATGCCTTTGACGACGCGGCCGTCTTTGACATCGAGACACGGAATAATGCGGATTTTGAGCATGTCGCGAGCGCCTACAGAGCCATCGGCGTTTGCACAAAACGGTAGCCGTCAACGGCCCTCGCGAGGTGACCAAGGCCGGGCCAGGGGAAATGATAGGCGATGAAGGGAATGCGATCCGTGGCCAACATATCCCAAATTTTGAGACGCGATGCGACAGCCTGCTTCGCGTCTGTGTCGTAGCCGAACTCAATTTTTGGCGTCTCGACAAAGAGAATGTGGTGGTGCGCACAATCGGCCGTAATGGCCAACGGCTTTGCACCCGCCGTCAGCATGAATATCGTGTGGCCAACGGTATGGCCCGGCGCATCGATGGCCTGCAGACCAGGGACGATGTCTTGGCCGCCCTTAGTGAAAACAAGTCGATCTTTCAGTGGAAGCAACCGCGATCGGGCGAATTCAATAAATGGTTTGAGCTCACCCGACAGATTGGCCTCATCCGTCCAAAATTTGTAGTCGGCTTCATTGACGGCGATTTGCGCATTGGGAAAAGCCGGCTTGCCGTCGACATCGATGAGCCCACCGAGATGATCGGCATGGCAGTGACTGAGCGCCACAAGATCAATTTTTTCAGCATCGATACCCGCCGCTTTTAAGGTCTTCGCCAACCGTCCGGTGGTGTCGCCAAACATGGTCGTCGCACCAGTACCCGTATCGATGATGACTGTTTTCCCGCCGACCCGGACGACGGGGATGTTTTGCTGGAGCACCATGGCATCGGGCGATAGGAATGCCGCTTCTAGTTGCGAAGTCAGCACGTCTGGCGACGCTTGTTTTATAAGTTTGCGGCCGTCACCGAGCGCGAGCGGGCCGTCCGACACGAGTGTAATCGCCACATCCCCGTGAGCAAAATTGTAGAATGCCGGGGGATTTACGAACCCAACGGGCCGAGCCACAACTTCACCGGTGGCTGGCGCGGTGCGCGTCGCGGCCACACCCGCAACGATCGCGCCTGCGCCGACGAGAGCGCCGCGCCGCGAGACTGAAACGTTTGCCATGAGACCTCCTTAAGCCCCGCGTTCACGCAAAGCTGAGAACACAATATCGGGAAACTTTTCGCCCTTATATCGAAGCATCCAAGCGCTTTCGGCCAAGAACACCAGCGCATCATCGCGGTCGCGGGCGATTTCACCGCGGTGAGCGGCAATAAACTTATCGAGTGCGCCAGGTTTTTCAGACGAGATCCAGCGAGCCAACTCAACCGGCGCGTTCTCAAACGAAATCGGCACGCCATACTCGGTAAGCAGGCGCGACTGCAGCACTTCAAACTGCAGGACACCAACGACGCCGAGGATCGGTCGGCCTCCAATGATTGGCGTGAAGACTTGAACGATCCCTTCTTCTGCCAAATCTTCCAGCGCACGATTGAGCTGCTTGGCTTTCATGGCGTCTTCGATGATCACACGGCGCAAGAGTTCGGGCGCAAAATTTGGGATGCCGGTGAACTTCAAGTTTTCTTTTTCGGTCAGCGTATCGCCGACCCGCAGCGTGCCGTGATTGGGCACACCCATGATGTCGCCGGCAAACGCTTCATCGGCGGTCTCGCGTCCCTGACCAAAGAACAACGTCGGCGACGAGATCGTCATGTATTTGCCGTCGCGGACATGCAGCATTTTCATACCACGCTTGAACCGTCCCGAGCACAGACGCACGAACGCGATGCGGTCGCGATGGTTGGGGTCCATGTTGGCTTGGACTTTGAACACGAAGCCCGTGACCTGAGCTTCGCTCGGATTGACGACCCGTTGCACAGCCGTGCGAGCCAGCGGCCCGGGCGCCCATGTGGCCAATGCATCCAACAGCTGCTCGACACCGAAGTTGCGCAGCGCGCTACCGAAAAAGACCGGCGAGAGGTGGCCCTCACGAAACGCTTGCAGATCAAACGTCGATAGCGCGCCTTGCGCCAGCTCGACGCCGTCGAGCGCGCGCTGTGCAATCCGTTCATCGATGCCGTCGATGTGCATGAGATCTGAAAGCTTGGCGAGCGGCGCGGTGCGTCCGAACGGTGTGGTGCGATCGCCCTCAGGCATCAGAACTTTGTGGCCGACCAGATCGATGATGCCACGAAAATCCGACCCCATTCCGATCGGCCAGCCCATCGGCACCAGATCGAGCGCCAAGCCGGATGCAATGTCATCGAGCAGCGTCAGCGGATCTTCACCCTCACGGTCGATTTT
>JANMII010000118.1:0-7232 GCA_031375665.1 Hyphomicrobium sp. | reverse complement strand
CGTCGCGGTGCAAGGTGGTGGTGGCAGCTCGATCACAATCAGCATCGCGACCAACGACGTTGAAAGTTTCAGGCGCTCGGAGACGCAAGTGGCGGCCATGATTGCGCGGGCAGCAGCACTCGGCCAGCGCAACATGTGAGCGCGATGCATAACGACTGCTGCGCGTGCGCCTCTATCGCAGGAATGAACCCGCGCGCGATGAAGGAAAAATGCAATGAGCTTTCACGAGATCCGATTTCCAACCGCCATATCGCGCGGCGCGCAAGGCGGGCCGGAACGGCGCACGGATGTGGTGGTGCTTGGCTCCGGCTTTGAAGAACGCAACAGCCGATGGGCCGACAGTCGCCGCAGCTACAATGCCGGGTATGGCGTCAAGTCGCTGAATGATCTCAACGCGGTTATCGCATTTTTTGAGGAGCGGCGCGGACGCTTGTATGGTTTCCGGTGGCGTGATCATGCCGATTGGAAATCGTGTCCGCCGATGGCTGTGACGTCTGCGCTCGATCAACAAATCGGCGTTGGGACTGGCAGCCAGTCGACGTTTCAACTGAAGAAAACATACGGCTCGGTTCATGCGCCCTGGAGCCGAACCATCGCAAAGCCCGTGACCGGTTCGGTCAAGATTGCAGTGGCGGGCGCGACCAAAACATTGGGGTCGGCATTCACGGTGTCGGCTGCGACAGGGGTCGTGACGTTTTTGTCCGGCCACATTCCAGCGGCTGGCCAAAGCGTGACAGCGGGATTTGAATTCGACGTGCCGGTGCGGTTCGACACCGACAAGCTCGATATCAACGTGACAGGCTTCGCGCACGGCGCGATCCCGAACATTCCATTGCTGGAGGTGCGGCTGTGAAACAGATCTCACCGCAACTCCAAAGCCATCTCGACAGTGGCGCGACGACGCTGTGCTGGTGCTGGCGACTGGCGCGCGGCGATGGCGTGATCCAGGGCTTTACCGATCACGATCGCATAGTCAGTTTTGGTGGCATCACGTATGAAGCCTCGGCTGGGTTTACAGCCAGCGACATCAAAGATGGTGTTGGTTTGTCAGTCGACAACTTGGAAGTCAGCGGCGCGTTGTCGTCGGCGGCGCTCAACGAAGCCGACCTTGCAGCCGGGCGGTATGACGACGCGGCAATCGAGATTTATCGCGTCAACTGGCAGGACCCGACACAGCGCGTTCTGATGCGATCGGGCAGCCTTGGCGAAGTTCGTCGCACCGGCACGTCGTTTACAGCTGAGGTGCGCGGCTTAGCGCACTATCTGCAACAGCCGAAAGGACGATTGTTTCAATATACCTGCGACGCTGATTTGGGCGACGCACAGTGTGGCGTCGACTTGGCGTCGGGGGCCTATAGCGGCAACGGTGTGATCACGATTGCACAGACGGCGCGGCGATTTACGGTCAGCGGACTTGATGGCTTCGCGCACGACTTTTTCACGCGCGGCGTTTGGCGCTTCACATCTGGACCAGCGCTCGGGCGTGACGTCGAAATCAAAGCGCACAGCACACTGAATGGCGTGACGACGATTGAACTGTGGGCGGCCGTTGGCGCCGTGCCAACGGTTGGGACGACAGGCACAGTGACGGCTGGATGCGACAAACGATTTGCGACGTGCAGGGCGAAGTTTTCCAACGCTGAAAATTTCCGAGGATTTCCAGGTATGCCGGGCAACGATTTTTTGACGAAAGTCGGACGGCGCGGATGACCCATTATGATGTGGCTGTGCGTGCGCGGGTGGTGGAAATCGCTCGGCAGTGGATCGGCACGCCCTATCATCATCAGGCGAGCTGTAAGTCAGTCGGTTGCGATTGCCTCGGGCTGGTGCGCGGCATCTGGCGAGAGCTCTACGGCCGTGATGCCGAAGTGGCCACGGGATATAGCGCTGATTGGGCTGAGGCCAGCGGCAACGAAGCGCTGCTGGCGGGAGCGGCCCGTCATCTGACGATCATTGATGTCGCCGAGATCGCGGCAGGTGATGTGGTGGTGTTTCGATTGCGGCCCAACAGTATTGCCAAGCACACGGCCATCATCGCGACAGCGACCGCAAACGGTGCCGAGACCATGATCCACGCCATGGAAGGTGGGCCGGTCTGTGAAGTCGCGCTTGGTGCGTGGTGGCGACGGCGGATCGCAGGCGCGTTCCGTTTTTCTTCGGCACTCAATTTCGATTGAAGGATACGGCCACATGGCAACGTTAGCGCTGGCAGCGGTCGGAGCAGCGGTCGGCGGAAGTTTGTTGCCCGCTGGCATTGGCATTCTCGGAGCAACCATCACCGGCGCAACACTTGGCGGGCAGCTTGGTGCGTTGGCTGGATCGTATGTCGATAACGCGTTGTTTGGCGCGTCCGGTCAAAGCCGCGCGGTCGAAGGCCCGCGATTGACTGATTTGCATATCACCGGTTCAACGGAGGGCGCGCCGATCCCACGGCTGTATGGCCGGGCGCGGCTGGGCGGGCAGGTGATCTGGGCGACCGACTTCGAAGAGCAGGTCATCACGTCGTCGAAGGCAACCGGTGCATCGAAGGGCGGTGCTGCCGCCGGTGGTGGCACGCGCACAACGGAATATCGCTACTTTGCAAATTTTGCCGTGGCGCTGTGTGAGGGGCCGGTGGCGCGGGTCGGGCGTGTGTGGGCCGATGGGCGTGAAATCTCGCTGTCCCGTGTGACGTGGCGGCTGCACACCGGCACCAACGATCAAGCCGTCGACAGTTTGATTGCAGCGCGCGAGGGCGCGGGCAATGCGCCAGCGTTTCGCGGTGTCGCGTATATCGTGTTCGAACGCTTGGCGCTGGCCGAGTTTGGTAATCGGGTGCCGCAGCTCTCGTTTGAAGTGCTCCGAACCACCGAGGCCGATGATCACGGCATCTCGGCCGTTGTGATGATCCCGGGCTCGGGTGAATTCGTTTACGCCACCGAGCCTGTGCAGCAAACCTTTGCGGCGGGCGTTGCGACATCCGAAAATCTCCACACGCTGCAGGGCGCCACCGATTGGGATGTAGCAGTCGACCAATTGCAGAGTGGGCTGCCGCGCGCGCAAGCCGTATCGCTGGTTGTCAGTTGGTTTGGTAGCGATCTCAGGGCCGGCGTTTGTCAGCTGCAGCCGGGCGTCGAGACGCGCAGCAAAGTGACAAAGCCGCTGACGTGGTCGGTCGCAGGCCGCACCCGCGCCAATGCGTACCTGGTCAGTCAACGCGATGGCAGGGCGGCCTACGGCGGCACGCCGTCCGATCAGACCGTGATGAGGGCGATCCAAGATCTCAAGTCGCGCGGCCTCGCCGTGACGATGACGCCATTTATTTTGATGGATGTTGCGAGCGGCAACGCATTGGCAAATCCCTACGGCGGGTCATCGCAACCGACATATCCGTGGCGGGGGCGGATCACGTGTCATCCAGCGGCGGGGCAATCGGGTACGGTCGACAAGACAGCCGCTGCTGCAACTCAAGTGGCAGCTTTCGTCGGGACTGCGACAGCGGCCCATTTTGCGGTCAACGGCGAAACCATCACCTACAGCGGCCCCAACGAATGGTCGTATCGCCGAATGATCTTGCATCACGCGTGCCTGGCAAAAGCGGCTGGCGGTGTCGAAGCGTTTCAGATCGGTTCGGAAATGCGCGGCCTGACGTGTGTCCGCAGTGGCGCGTCGAGTTATCCGTTCGTTGCGGCGCTGATCGCGCTAGCGGCTGAAGTGCGCCAGATCCTCGGTCCAGCGACCAAGATTTTGTATGCGGGCGACTGGTCGGAATATTTCGGCCACCAGCCGGGCGATGGCACCGGCGATGTTTATTTCCATCTTGATCCGTTGTGGGCCTCGCCCAACATCGACTGCATCGGGATTGATGTGTACTGGCCGCTGTCAGATTGGCGCGATGGCCGAAGTCACTTGGATTATCAGCCCGGCCAAACGTCGATCTACGATCCAGCGTATCTGCGATCAAACGTGCAGGGCGGCGAAGGCTTCGATTGGTATTATACGTCGAGCGCGCACCGCAACGCGCAAATTCGAACCCCAATCAGCGACGGCGCGGGTAAGCCGTGGGTGTATCGCTACAAGGATATCAAATCTTGGTGGCAGAACGCGCACTACAATCGTCCAGGCGGCGTCGAAAGTCCGACTGCGACGGCGTAGGTGCCGCAATCAAAACCGTTTTGGCTGATGGAGATCGGTTGTCCGGCGGTCGATAAAGGCGCCAATCAACCCAACGTGTTTGTCGATCCGAAAAGTTTTGAAAACGCGTTGCCATATTATTCGGCTGGAACGCGCGATGATCTGATGCAGGCGCGGTTTATCAAAACGTTTCGCGATGCCTTCGATTGGACGTCGGACGGCTATATCGCGGACCTCAATCCGGTCTCGATCGTCAATGGCCAGCGCATGGTCAACATCGATCGGATGTTTGTTTACTGTTGGGACGCGCGGCCGTATCCAGCGTTCCCGAACGAGCTGACCTATTGGAGCGATGGACTGAATTGGCCGCTTGGACATTGGTTGAACGGACGGCTCGACAGCAGTGACCTGGCGAGCCTCGTGCGCCAGATCCTGACTGACTACGGCTTCGCCAAGTTCAATGCTGCGTCATTAAAAGGAACCGTGCCAGGCTACGTCATCGATCGGGTGATGGCGGCGCGGGATGCGTTGCAACCGCTCGAACTCGCATACTTTTTCGATAGCGTGGAGAGTGGAGGGTCCATCGCATTTCGCCATCGCGGTGAAAGTCCGTGGCCAACGCCCATAACGCCGAACGGATGTGTCGAGACGCGGCCCGGCGACGCGTTGGTCTCGCTGACGCGCGGCCAAGAAACAGAGTTGCCAGCTTCAGCCAAGATCAGATTTATCTCAGCTGAAGATACCTACGCGCAGGCGGTTGCAGAAGCGCGACGCTTGACGAGCGCGAGTGGTCGCGTGGCGCAAGCTGATTTGCCGATCGTGTTGGATGACGGTTTGGCTGGAAACATCGCGGACTCGTGGCTGTTTGAAGCGTGGGCTGCGCGCGAGCGCGCGTCGTTGACGCTGCCGCCATCTGCGCTCGCGCTGGAGCCAGGCGACGTGTTTTCGCTTGATGTCGGCGGCTTGCAACGCGATATGCGTGTGACCGAAATCTCCGAACACGGCGCACGCGACATCGAAGCGCGCAGCATCGACCGTGATGTTTATGGCCGCACCGTTGTTCCTGCTCGACCGGCTGCGACGCCGACCGCAGTTCAAATTGGCTCGCCTGCGATTGTGTTTCTTGACCTGCCGCTCATCGACGAAAATGCGAACCCGGCGTCGGGCTTTGTTGCGGCTTTGCAAAAGCCGTGGCCGGGTAGTGTCGCGATTTATGCGTCAGCGCAGGCGAGCGGCTTTGATCTGAAAGCTCTGGTCTCAGCGGCAGCGACTTTGGGCGTGACGCTCGATGGATTTCCAGCAGGTGCTGTCGGCCGCTTTGATCGCGCCACCAAGCTGCGCGTGCGGCTGACGCAGGGACTATTGTCGGCGACAGACGACGGTGGAATGCTGGCGGGGACAAATCGTGCGGCGATCAAAACACCAAGTGGCGGTTGGGAAATCATCCAGTTCGCCAATGCGACACTGGTCGACGTTGGCACGTATGAGCTTTCGACATTTTTGCGCGGGCAGTTCGGCAGCGATGCTGCGATGGCGGATCTGATCCCAAGCGGCGCAACATTTGTGCTGCTCGATAGCGCCGTGACGGAGGTGGCGCTCGACCTTGGCGAAATCAAGCGACCGCTCAACTGGCGATGTGGGCCTGGCAATCGCGATATCGGCGATGCATCGTTCGAAACCCGCGAACACGCATTTCAAGGCACGGGTTTAGTCCCGCTGGCGCCGGCGCATGTTCGGGCCAGTCGCGTTGGCGACGATATTGCGATCCGTTGGACGCGGCGAACCCGGATCGGTGGCGACAGCTGGGAAGTGCATGAGGTGCCACTTGGCGAGGAGAGCGAGCGCTATGACGTCGATGTGATGGACGGCGCGGTCGTGAAGCGCACGCTGACCGCGACGCAAGCCGAGTGTGTCTATAGCGCGGCGCATCAGATCAGCGATTTTGGCAGCGCGCAGACGTCGCTTTCGGTGCGGGTCTATCAGATCAGCGCGTCGGTGGGACGTGGATCGCCGCGCGCGGCAACCGTCTAAGACGCAGTTCCACTGTGGAGGTTTCGCTATGCAGCAACCCGCTTGGTTGAGCCGGGCGTGGGCCGACTTTGGTGTGCGCGAGATCGTAGGCGTCCGACATACGCCGACCATCGTCGGCTACTTCGAGGCTTGCGGCCACCGCCAGATCGTCAATGATGAGACGCCGTGGTGCGCGGCATACGTTGGAGCGATGCTGGCAGGCGCTGGTCACACTGGAACGGGCTCACTGTTAGCGCAGTCGTATCTTAAGTGGGGTGTGGCGATAGCCGAACCCCAACCTGGCGCCATCGCCGTTCTAACGCGCGGCACAGATCCCACAGCAGGTCACGTCGGTTTTTATCTGGGCCGAACGGCCCATGACGTCATCCTACTGGGTGGCAATCAATCTGACCGTGTTTCGGTTGCAGCGTTTTCAGCCGACCGATTGTTGGGATTTCGATGGCCGAACTCTGAGGCGGTGGGCGCGTCGCCTCGTTCACCACCTCGTCCACCGCTGACCCACAACCTGTTCGAGGTGGCGCTGGGGCACGTGCTCGACATGGAGGGCGGATATAGCGACGACCCGCACGATCCAGGCGGGCCGACAAATCGCGGCATCACACTCAGCGTGCTGGCAAATTGGCGCGGTGAGACGCTTGATGCGGCGTCACGCGGTCGCTTGATCGAAACGCTCAAACGAATTCCGCACGCGACGGTGGAGCAGATTTATCGTGCGCGGTACTGGCAGCCGGCGAGGTGCGAAGCGCTCCCCCCCGCGCTGGCGATCATGCACTTCGATGCCAGCGTCAACCATGGCGTTGGCGGCGCAATACGATTGCTGCAGCAGGCGCTCGGCGTCGAGGTTGATGGTGAGATTGGGCCGGTTACGCGCGGCGCGATCGCAGGCACACGCATAGAAAAAATCATTTCCGATTACGCCGACGTGCGGCGCGCTCGCTATCGCGCGTTGCCGCACTTTTGGCGGTTCGGGCGGGGGTGGTTGCGCCGTGTCGATGCCACGAAGGCGATCGCAACAGCATGGCTGTTGAGACGCCCAACACAACCAACACATCAAAGCGAAGCGACAACTGGAGAAGCAACGATGACAA
>JANMII010000117.1:0-16835 GCA_031375665.1 Hyphomicrobium sp. | reverse complement strand
GATCGAACTTGCGCCCGAGGTACTGCAAAATAGCGCCAGACTCAAAAATTGAGATCGGTTGACCGTCGGGACCGTCAGGATCAACGATCGCGGGGATGCGGTTGTTGGGCGAAATTTTCAAAAATGCTGGCGCGAACTGCTCGCGCTTTGTGATGTCGACTAAACGCAAATGATAAGGAACGGCCAGTTCTTCCATCATGATTGCGAGCTTGAAGCCATTCGGCGTGGTCCACAGGTAGGCTTCGATTGCATCGTCCGCGATCTCGTTGGCCATAACTATCCTTATCTGCCGTTGGCCTGGCGCTTGACACAACGCGCGGCGGTCTCGGCAATCGAAAAAATCAAGGGATCAGCACAATAGATCCCGTCGTCTGGCGATCGCTCAAATCTTGCTGCGCCATAGCGGCGTCGCTCAACGCATAGGTTTTTTGCACCACATTCTTGACGTGACCCTTAAGGACCATCGCGAACAGTTCGTTCGCGTTGGCCAAGAGGTCGTGACGAAGAGCGGTATAGGCGAACAACGACGGTCGTGTGGCAAAAATTGAGCCTTTCAGCAGCGTGAGATCGAACGGCGGAACAGGCCCAGAAGCATTGCCGAATGACACCCACAGGCCGCGCGGCTTGAGACATGCCAGCGACGCCTCATACGTGTCGCGTCCAACAGAATCGAACACGACATCGCAACCTTTGCCACCGGTGAGTGCTCTGACGCGCTCGACGAAATCCGGATCGTTCGCTGCCACCACATGCGTGCAGCCAAACGCTAGCGCCACCTCTGCTTTCGCCGCCGTGCTCGTCGTTCCGATCATGGTCGCCCCGATGGCACGGGCCCACTGACACGCCAGTAACCCGACGCCACCGGCCGCTGCATGAAACAGCATGACTGTATCTGGCCGCACCGCGTAGGTTTCACGAAACAGCATCCGCGTGGTCATACCTTTCAACATGATGGCCGCGGCAGTCTGATCGGAAATGCCGTCTGGAATTTTGACCACTCGATCGGCTGGTATGATGCGTTCCGTGGCGTAGCTGCCGAGGCACCCAGCGTAGGCAACGCGATCGCCGATCCGCAGATCCGTTGCACCGTCTCCGAGCGCTGTCACGACGCCAGCGCCCTCTTGCCCAAGGACGGCTGGAAGCGACGGCAATTTGTACAACCCGGTCCGCTGATAAATATCGATGAAGTTCAGGCCAATGGCCGTATGCGCAATACGGATTTCACCGTGACGCGGGTCTGCGATATCGACATCCTCAAAGTGTAATACGTCGGGACCACCATACTGATGGATCCGCATTGCCTTGGCCGTCATCGCGGTCTCCACATGCCAAGTGGTTGCTGCTCGCCCGACTGATCGTGCCACAGTTTGTCCATCATGGGGCGCGTTCTCCGCAGCCTTTCGACCAATCGAAAGTTGCAAGCGGCACGATGTCGTCCTGCGACAGTGGGAGGGTGGCGCGAATCCGGCTATCCCTCGCAACCGACGACGCAGCCACCGACCATAGTTGGACCGTCGCTGATCTGCCACGCGCCCGCCACTCTCAGCTTCTACCCGCTAAACGTGAAATGCTCATTCGGTCGCTTGCGGCTCAACAAACCGGTTCCAACCATGTCCACGAAGATTGCCAACCGATCACCGAGCGGACACCGGGTTCTCATTCTGGCGACCATCGTGCTTGGCGCGTGCTCCTCGGGAGAACCACAATCGGCGCCGCTTTCAATTGGCCTCGGGTGTGTCGACGACAGCCATCATTGCATCAGCCAGCGCGAAAAGGTTTTCGACAGCTACATGGCTGACAAATCGAAGGCTTGGATTAAGCAACCTGCGTCGCCATCGGCATATGCGTCCGGGGTCCGCCTGTTCGCCTACAGCAAACGGCGCAAAGACTTATCGTGCGACGAGTTGCAACACGGCAAGCGCGAAGCTGACGGTGCAGCACCTGCGCTGCGCGGGCCGGGCGGCACGCACCTGACACCGGCGCAAGTATCTCGCGGTGTCATGCTGGCAAGCGACGTCTCGCGCGAACTGTCACGCGAGTTGTCGAAACGCTGTGGCTAGGTTGAATTAGGCGCTGGCTGCCTTATGTGTTGGCCGCAACGCCACCGCACCCCATCGGGGCTTCGGCCAATGGGAGCAGTCATTCATGGAAGTTCAGCAGATCGTCGCGGCTGTGGTTGAATTTGTTCGCGAGCATCAAAGCTGGGCGATGCCCGCCGCTTTTCTTGTGGCATTTCTTGAAAGTTTTTGTTTCTTGTCGATCCTGTGGCCCGGCACAGCGATCCTAATTGGCATTTCCGCGCTGATGGCCAAAAGTGGTGTGCAACTTGATGTGTTGTGGCCGGCAATCGTCGCCGCAGGTGTTGGCGGATCACTTGGCTATGCCGTGTCCTACTGGATCGGCGCTTACTACAAAGAAGACATTAAAACGCTCTGGCCATTTAGCCGCAATCCAGGCCTGATCGAGACCGGTCAAGCATTTTTCGATCGTTGGGGTGCGTTTGGCGTCTTTTTCGGCCACTTCTTTGGCCCGGTGCGCGCGGTTATCCCTGTGGTCGCTGGCATGTATAACGTGCCGCAATGGCAGTTTCAGTTGGCCAACATCACGTCGGCTTTCATTTGGGCGGCGGGGGTCATCGCGCCTTCTTACTTCGGGCTCCAGTATCTTTTAGGCTAACAGCCCGATCCGCGCGGCCCCGCCCCATTGCGTTGCAGGGCGACTTCCCCTAGACGGTGGCGAGACGACGTGCCGCCGCGCCATCACTTCCGAGGTTCGCGCGCGAGCGTGCTGCCGGAACCCCATTTACGGACAACGAGTGTTATGCCGAAGACATCCTTGAAGAGCGTGCAGAAGCAAAAGAAAAAAGCCCGCCGCAAAATTCCGCGCAGCAAAGTCACGCGCGTGCAAGGCAACACCATTGCCGTTCGGACGCGCCTGAAAAAGCAGTCTGGCAAGGCACGCGCGGCAAAGGCTGCAGGCTAGATCTGACGCGATGATTGAGCGGCCGACGATATAAACTTGCCGTGACGTGCGGACGAGCGGAGATCCGCCGTGTTGATCAACAGGGCAAATTGAGTTCCAGCTTGCAGGTCTCGGCGCTTTCGAGCGCACGTTGCCACGCTCAGTTTTACCTAGGTTTGGTCGTTACCTAGGCTTCGCCGTTACCTAGGCTTCGTCGCAGCAAGCGTCGGCCCGAGTTTGTCCGCCAACAGCTTGATAGCCTCGCCATCCGTTAAGATTGTTATCGAAGATCCATCGTGTGCCTCGCGTGGATCATCGCTCATGCGGCCACTGGCACCAATCGCCTGACCGAGCCGCGTCCACACCGTTGCGCTGACAGCACCGCTCTGGCTCCACACACCCGATAAGATGTACGGAACCTTGGGACTGAGCTTGGCCAATCGCTCGATGTCGCCGATCAATCGCTGGCCATGCTTGACCAAGGCATTCTCGATCAGCCCAGCCGCAACGAAGCCCGCATCGGCTGGCGTTTCACAAGCGTCGATGGCGGCAATGATCAGCGGCATGATGAGGTCGGGGTGGTCTGCGACCAACTCGTATTCGCAATCCGTGATCCAATCACCGGGCTCGCCTTGCGCATCGGCGATACTGCGTTCCGCACGGATCTCGCGTCCGCGCACAACGAGTGCAGCCGCAGCTTTGTCAAAATCGTAGCTGCCATCCGGCTTTCGGCAAGGGTGTTCGAGCCCGCCGTACTTGCAATCGAAACAATCCGGAAGCGCCATCCCTCCAACTCCAAAATTTCGAAAATTGCCAGCAACGCGCCAGCACGCGATCTGCAATCCACCCGCACTCTAAAGTCCGAGCTTCGCTTTCAAAATATCATTCACGGCGGATGGGTTGGCCTTACCGCCCGTGCTCTTCATGACTTGACCGACAAACCACCCGAGCAATGACGGCTTGGCTCGCGCCTGCTCAACCTTATCAGGGTTAGCCGCAATAACGTCGTCGACTGCCTTTTCGATCGCGCCCGTGTCGGTGACCTGCCGCATACCGCGCGCTTCGACGATTGCGACCGGATCGCCGCCTTCTTTCCACACGATTTCAAACAAGTCTTTGGCGATTTTACCCGAAATCGCGTTGGACGAAATCAGCTCGACGATGGCGCCTAGTTGGGCGGCCGTCATCGGGCTTTCGGCGATGTCGAGGTTCTGCTTGTTGAGCCGTCCGAACAACTCGTTGTTGACCCAGTTAGCAGCAATTTTTCCGTCGCGACCTTTAGCAACAGCTTCGAAGAAATCTGCCGACGCGCGTTCGGCAACGAGAACCGCGGCATCGTAGGCCGATAGCCCATAGTCTTTAACAAAGCGCGCGCGTTTTTCGTCCGGCAATTCCGGCAACGTCGATTTCAGTTGATCGACATAGGATTGCGTAAACACGAGCGGCAGCAGGTCGGGATCGGGGAAATAACGGTAGTCGTGCGCCTCTTCCTTCGATCGCATCGAGCGGGTCTCGCCGCGCGCGGCATCGAACAAGCGTGTTTCCTGGTCTATTCTGCCACCATCCTCGATGATGTCGATTTGACGGCGTGCCTCAACCTCGATGGCCTGGCCGATGAAGCGGATCGAGTTGACGTTTTTGATTTCGCAGCGCGTGCCAAGCGCCGCGCCAGGCTTACGCACCGACACGTTGACGTCAGCGCGCAAATTGCCCTTTTCCATATCGCCATCGCTAGTGCCGAGATAACGCAAAATGGTCCGCAACTTGGTGATATAGGCCTGCGCCTGTTTTGCCGATCGCATATCGGGCTTCGAGACGATCTCCATCAACGCGACGCCGGACCGATTGAGGTCGACGTACGAATAATCGGGGTGCTGATCATGCAGTGATTTGCCAGCATCCTGTTCGAGATGCAGTCGCTCAACCCCGACCATCATCGTGTCACCATCGACATCGATTTCGATCTCACCTTCGCCAACGATCGGGTGTTTGTACTGTGAGATCTGATAGCCTTGCGGCAAATCCGGATAGAAGTAATTCTTGCGATCAAAAATGCTACGCAGATTGATGGCTGACTTGAGCCCGAGGCCGGTTCGGATCGCCTGAGCGATGCAAGCTTCGTTGATCACCGGCAGCATACCCGGCATCGCCGCATCGACCAGCGACACATGGCTGTTGGGTTCAGCGCCAAATGCGGTCGACGCGCCCGAGAATAATTTCGCATTTGACGCCACCTGGGCGTGGACCTCGAGGCCAATGACGATCTCCCAATCACCAGTCGCACCAGCGATCAAGTTCGATGGCTTTGCCGCCTTCGTGGCCGCACCTGAGGGCTGGGTTGTCGCCATTGTCATTCACTCCAATCGATCGGGGTCGGCACCGGAATTGCGACCAAAAAATTTCGTCGAGCGTCTAGCGCTTCAGGGCATATCCGATGCGCGCGTAGATCCACCCTGGCAGCAGCGACGCGACGAAAACGCCCGCAGCCGCGCGACCAAGCGTTGGCCCCTCCCAGATCCGGAGCAGTGCTGCGAAGTACAGCACGACCACACCGGCAATGGCGCCACCAAAGGCCGCGATCAAAAGCTTGTTGGTCTGGTCGGCTTTGCTGCCGAGCCAGGCTGCGACCAAAATCGTCGCTGGATTGAATACCGCGTACAGCGCCACTTCCAACAACGGCACGTCGGCTTGAAGCTCAGGCCCCATTGCGATCCTCGGGTGCGTGACCCTGTGTGAGTTCATCGTTCGCTTTGCGCAGTTTTTCTTCTTCGTACTGCACAAACCAGCCAATCATATTGCGCCATTGTGCGCCCACCATCTCGACCATTTCGGGCGGCAGCCCTTTATCGGCAGCCTGTGTTCTCACGCGATCGATGACCTGCTGAATGCGCCAGGCAACTACGGCACCTTCGGTTGATTTCATTTTCAACTGCCACGCCCGATCAACATAGCCGAAGCGTTCAGCAATGAGCGCCACCATCTGATCGTCGATGCGATCGATTTCAGCTCTCACCTGAGCCATGTCAGCGCAGTCCCATGGGCGTTTGGGGTCCATCGGTCAGCCTTTTATCCACCATCGCTCAGGCACTTTGAAGTGCCCAGCCGCATCCTCGATCACCTGCGCGGTTCGAAACAGCGTCGCTTCATCAAACGGCTTGCCGATCAATTGCAGGCCGAGTGGCGTGCCCTCCGACGAGAGCCCACCGGGCACCGACATGCCGGGCAGCCCGGCCATATTGACGGTGACGGTGAAAATATCTTCGAGGTACATCGCCAGCGGATCGCCGCTTTTTTCGCCGAACGCAAAAGCGGGCGACGGCGTCGTCGGCGTCAGCACCACATCAACGTTATCCCATGCCCGGTCAAAATCCTGCTTGATGAGCGTGCGGACCTTTTGCGCCTTCAGATAATAAGCATCGTAGTAGCCAGCCGAAAGAACGTACGTGCCAATCAAAATCCGCCGCCGAACCTCTCGGCCAAAGCCAGCCGCCCGCGTCAGCTCATAGGTGTCGGTCAAATTTGAACCGGTGACCCGCAGCCCGTAGCGCATGCCATCGTAGCGCGCGAGGTTCGACGAAGCTTCCGCAGGTGCCACGATGTAGTAGGCGGGCAGAGCGTACTTGGTATGGGGCAAGGAAATATCGTGGATGGTGGCGCCCGCCGCCCGCAGCCACGCAATGCCATCGTCCCAGAGCTTTTGAATTTCAGCCGACATGCCGTCGACGCGATATTCTTTCGGCACGCCAACGCGCAGACCTTTGATCCCTTTGCCGATCGCTGCTTCATAGTCGGGAACCGGCACATCGACCGAGGTGGTATCTTTTGGATCGTGACTGGCCATCGCCGTCAACATGATCGCGGCGTCGCGGACCGTTTTGGCAATGGGTCCCGCTTGATCGAGCGACGACGCGAACGCGACGATGCCCCACCGCGAACAGCGCCCATAGGTCGGCTTGATGCCGACTGTGCCCGTCAGTGCCGCGGGTTGACGGATCGAGCCACCGGTATCGGTCGCGGTTGCAGCCAAGCACAAATCGGCCGCGACCGCCGACGACGACCCGCCCGACGATCCACCCGGCACGAGCTGATCGGTCGACCTGCGGCCATCGCGTCCCAGCCGCCGCCACGGCGATACCACGTTGCCAAAGGCACTCGTCTCGTTGGACGAGCCCATTGCGAATTCATCATTGTTGAGCTTGCCGAGCATGATCGCCCCGGCATCCCACAAGTTCTGGCCAACGGTCGATTCGTAGGCTGGTTTGAAATCATCGAGGATCTTCGAGCACGCCGTCGTGCGGATGCCCTTGGTGGCGAAAAGATCCTTATTACCAAGCGGCAAACCTTCGAGTGGCCGCGCCGTGCCAGCGGCGATCCGCTTGTCGCTTTCGGCAGCCTGCGCCCGCGCATGATCTGGCGTTGGCAACACGTAGGCGTTCAGTGCCGCGTTTGATGCGTCGATGGCGGCAATGAATGCATCTGTGAGTTCGCGCGCTGTGAATGTTTTGCTGCGAAGGCCGTCACGCGCGTCGGCAAGTGTCAGACTGGTCAGATCCGTCAAAACGAGTTTCCCTTTGCCGGCTTGCAGCGCTTGTAGATCTGGCCAACGCCATTTTCCGTGACGCGGAACCGATCGCCCTTGAGTTTGACGAACGTGTTGGTGACTTTGTTCTCAACCGAGCCTTCGGCGCAATGCATGCGCGCGACCCAGACCGATGACCTGAGCTTGCGGACCGCCAAAAACGAGCACCCGCCTTCCCAACTGAAGTATCCATCGCGTGTTAACTTGTCGGGATAGTTCGAAATGTTCGGCATCAAAGATCCCGACGCGATGGCTCGAAGTTTCTGGCAGCCATCGTCAGGCGAATACGTACCGGGACCAATAAATGCACCCGTCAACTTTGGCGCAGCAGCAGCGCTCGTGATGCCCGGAGCACTTACTGCGAGGGACGCTATTATCAAACTGGCGGCAAACGAGCAGAACATGCGCATCTCGGTCACTCCACCACTTTTGGGACAACGAAAAAATTGTCTTCCGACTCTGGTGCGTTGGCCGTCACGATATCGGCGATCTCGCCATCATTGACGACGTCGCCACGCATTTTCATGTCCTGTGCCACCACCCGCGTCATCGGCTCGACGGCCGACGTGTCGACCTCGTCGAGTTGTGCCACCCAATCGAGAATGCCCGACAGTTCGCCTTCGAGGCTTTTGGCCTCGGCATCAGAAATTTTGATCCGCGCCAGCCGGGCAATGCGCCTGACGGTCGCTTCGTCGACCTGCATGGTGATCATCCTTGATTAATGGCTGAGGATTAGAAGGGCGGAGGCAGTTTCATAAAGCTTGTCGCGCACTCTTAACGGTGAGACGCGGCTGGACGCAACCTCCACCGTCCGGGCGTTCCAACAAGGACCGCGGCTTCGCCAACTTAGCTCGGGTAAAATCGCACTGGCATGTCGTCGCGGCACACAAAATAGCCGGTGACCCGTGACGGCCGTCATCGTTGACGTGAGATGGACCAGTGGATGCGGCCCGGCTACGGATCATGCTAACTGGGCCGATGAGCCCTGACCCAATTCAACCTCTTCAAGCCCTGCCCACTGCAGGTTGCACAACCGAAGACGCCCAGGCGTTCGCCGCAGCCTTGGTGGCGAACCGTCGCCTGATCGGTATTGACGCTGGCACAAAGACGCTTGGCCTTGCTCTATCGGACGTCAATCGCACCATAGCCTCGCCGCTGGAGACCATCATCCGGACGAAATTCACTGCCGACGCAAACCATCTGCTGGCGTTGTGTGAGCGCCACGACATCCAGGGCCTTGTGCTGGGGCTGCCGCGCAATCTCGACGGTCGGGAAGGACCGCGTGCGCAGGCGACCCGCGCGATGGCGCGAAATTTCAACAAGCTGACATCGCTGCCAATTTTACTTTGGGACGAGCGACTGACCACGGCGTTGGCCGAGCGCATGTTGATTGACGCCGATCAAAGTCGCAAACGACGCGGTGAAGTGATCGATAAGTTAGCCGCAACACTCATTTTACAAAGTGCACTCGATCGGTTCAGCCAGCAGCGCGCAGATCCGCCGACGCCGCTGTGACGTGACATTACGTGACGCATCAGCACAAAAAACGTCTCAACTGCGCCGCAATAGTTGCCTAGACCACAATGACGAACGGCTGAGCTGATAACCACCGCTGATAACCACCCCACTGACACGCCCATCTCTTCGCTCGCCGCTCCCAATCGGTTGACGCAAAAAATTTAGCGCGGCGGCGAGTTTTGTTGCATGAGTGATGCGTTGCGATCGGCGTCCCGACGGTCAGTTGCACAACGGCCAAAGTCGCTACACCTGACCACCCCGGCTTTGCCGCCAGAGGCGGCTGCCGTTATAGGTCGGTTTCCGGCCCGCATCCGCCGCAAAGTCACGCGTTTGTATTTATCATCCGCGCGGATTGCCGATCTGGCCACGGTCTATCCCGGCTTGTTAGCTGCATTAGCGGCACGTCGCGGTAGCCCCCGCAATCGCATAGCGGCATTGCGCATGATCGAAGGCGGTGCTCCGCTGAAATCGGCAGCGCGCGTTTTGAATATGCCGATGTGGCTGCGCCGCTTGCCCCCTGAAGCGTTCGTCAGATTGCCGCCAGCGTTGCCGCAATCTGAAAGCTTTGCCAAACGAATTACAGCCCGGTTGCCGCGCGACCGGGACGATGCCGCATTCTGGCTCGATAGCGTTTTGTTCGCCGAACGGGCCTGCGGCGAAGACTTTGCGATTTGGCTCGCGGGCCAAGCGGTGTTTCAAGACGGCGCGCCTTGTGAGGCTATGTTTCCGATCCTTGCTGCCTATGCTTGGTTCTCAAAACAGGCTGAGACAGAAGGCCACCGCTACATCGTTGCACCGTGGCGCTCTGAGATCTCATTCGAGACAGCGTTGTGCGCCGCCAAAAGTTGGTTCAACCGCGTCCGGCTGGTTCTGCAATTGCCACCGGGTACCATCGACGATTGCTGGTTGAAGCCTGGAACCGTCAACGGCTTCACATTCGTGCCCTTGCTCGACCATGCCGAGATTTTCAGCGAGGCCCAGGCCATGCAAAACTGCGCTGACCAATTTGCCGAGCGTTTGGCACTGGGCACATGCCGCTTGTTCTCAGTTCGCAAAGTCGACCAGCGCGTTGCGACCTTGGAAATCGCCCAACACGAACGCGAAGTTGGTATTCTATCGATCCGGCAGTTGAAGGCGCGCCACAACATGCCAGCGGGGACAGACGTTTGGCAGGCTGCATACTGTTGGCTGGCGCGACAAGACAATTTGCGCCGCATCCCTCAGCTGATGTCAACGCGGACGATGTCCGCTTTGCTCGACCAATCGGCATGGCAGCGCATTCTGCAGCCCTATCGTGATGCGACCGGCGGCGCACCATGGCTGGACGACGCCGCATCGGATGCACAATTCAGCGCGTTTGATCAGCAAATGGCCGACTTGAGCCGACGTGGCGGCGTCTCGTCCTGGCTTTTTACGTAGCCGCCTCAACTACCGCAGCGCCCCGTAGCACACCTTCTTTCACTGCTGATTAAGCACGCCGGGCTTGGCGTGCGCAGTTTCCTTGCGGGGTTCGATGATACCCCCTATAGACACCACTTTAATGGCACATCAGAACACCCCTCGCGCGCTGGCTATGTTTCCGCGCCGCCACCTGCTGACCTGCGAAGGTTTGTCAGCGGACGAAATCAATTTTTTGCTCGATCTGGCCGATCAAGCCGCCGACCACAACCGCACGGGCAGCCACAAACGCGACGTGCTGGCCGGTCGCACACTGATCAATTTGTTTTTTGAATCGTCAACCCGCACGCAGGCGTCGTTCGAGATGGCTGGCAAGCGGCTCGGCGCCGACGTCATGAATATGAACGTCGCGACCTCATCGGTCACCAAGGGCGAGACGCTGATTGATACAGCGGTCACGCTCAACGCCATGCGCCCCGACATTATCGTCGTCCGCCATCACGCCGCTGGCGCGGTTGAATTGCTGTCGCAGAAGGTCGACTGTTCGGTGATCAATGCCGGTGACGGCGCGCATCAACATCCAACGCAAGCGTTGCTCGACGCGTTGACTATCCGGCGCGCGAAAGGCCGCATCGCCGGTCTGACGGTTGCGATCTGCGGCGACATTCTGCATTCCCGCGTCGCGCGATCAAACATCAACGTGCTCAACACACTTGGGGCACGCGTTCGCATTATCGCGCCATCGACCTTGTTGCCGTCAGCGCCCGAACGGCTTGGAGCGGAAGTCTTTACCGACATGTGGAAAGGGCTCGACGACGCCGACATCATCATGATGCTCCGGCTGCAACGCGAGCGCATGGATGCATCGTATGTGCCGTCTGTGCGCGAGTTCTTCCACTTCTTCGGTCTTGATCACGAAAAACTCGCCAGAGCCAAACCCGACGCGCTGATCATGCATCCCGGCCCGATGAACCGCGGCGTAGAAATTGCGTCGACCATCGCCGATCATTCGCGCAGCGTTATTCGTGAGCAGGTTGAGATGGGGGTCGCGGTTCGCATGGCGGTGCTCGAAGCGTTGTCCGCGCACCTGACCAACAGCGCTGCGGTGAGACCATGAAATCAGCCACCAAATCTCTTGAGAAAACCAAGGCCACCGGCAACGCAACGGTTTTCATCAACGCCCGCCTGATCGATCCGGCAACCAATCGCGACGAGCCTGGCGGCCTGCTCGTCAATGACGGGCTGATCGCTGACCTCGGCAGCCATTTGCGGCGCAACGCCCCCGATGGAGCAAAGGTCGTCGATTGCAAAGGCCACGTGCTCGCGCCGGGCTTGATTGACGCGCAAGTTTTCGCTGGCGAGCCTGGATTTGAACATCGCGAAACCCTCAAAACCGCCAGCCATGCGGCAGCGGCCGGTGGCGTTACCACCATTGTCGTGATGCCGTTGACCGACCCCGTCATCGATAGCGTTGCCCTGGTTGACTTTATCCAGCGCCGCGCCCGCGACAATGCCCTGGTCCACGTCCACACCATGGCCGCCATGACCAAAGGCTTGCTCGGCGAAGAAATGACCGAAATCGGCCTTCTCAAACGGGCGGGCGCGATTGCATTTTCGAACGGCAAAGCGAGCCTCGCCAACACGCGCGTCATGCGCAACGTGCTGAACTACGCAAAGGACTTCGGCGCCCTCATCGTCCATCACACCGAAGATCCCTACCTGTCCAATTCGGCTGCGATGAATTCAGGCGAAGTGGCGTCGAGGCTCGGATTGCCCGGCGCGTCGAAATTGGCTGAAACCATCACTTTGGAGCGCGACGTGCGGCTCGTCGAAATGACCGGCGGGCGCTACCATGCTGCAACCATCAGCTGCGCTGAAAGCCTGGCCGTCATCCGTGAGGCCAAGGCGCGGAAACTCGCCGTCACGTGCGGGGTCTCGATCAATCATTTGACGCTGAACGAAAACGACATCGGCCCGTATCGGACTTTTTTCAAAGTGCGCCCACCGCTGCGGCGTGAAGACGACCGCGTTGCGATGGTGCGCGGCATCGCCAACGGCGAAATCGACATCATCGTATCAAGCCACGACCCGCAAGATGCCGACACCAAACGCCGCCCGTTTGCCGAGGCAGCCGATGGCGCTGTCGGGTTGGAGACCCTCTTGGCGGCTGCCCTCCGCTTGGTTCACAGCGGCGATATTCCGCTTTTGCAAATGTTGAAGGCCCTGACCATCAACCCAGCGCGCTTGCTCGGGCTGCATTCCGGCCGCCTCGCCAAAGGTGCGATCGCGGACTTGGTGTTGTTTGATGCGGGCGAACCGTGGGTCGTCAACAAGGACCTGCTGCGGTCGCGGTCAAAGAACACCCCGTTTGACGAAGCGAAAATGCAGGGCCGCGTTTTGAGAACCGTGGTTGCCGGCCAAACCGTGTATGAATACGCTGGTGTCGAGCGAACCTAACGCGGCTCGCCGCAGGGTTTTTGCTTTCAACCACCGGCGTCCCACACCATGAGCCCGTTATCTTCAACTCTGACACTGCTGGTCGCCGGTTTGTGGCATTGGTTCGCCTTGGCGCTGGTCTTTGGCTATGTTCTCGGATCGATCCCGTTCGGCGTGCTGTTGACACGAGCCGCAGGCCTCGGCGATGTCCGCAAGATCGGCTCGGGCAACATCGGCGCGACCAACGTGCTGCGCACGGGCCGCAAAGGCTTGGCTGCTGCAACGTTACTTCTCGACGGGCTTAAAGGGACGGCCGCAGTTGTCATTGCCGATCACTATTTCGGCCAAGGCCCAGCGATCCTGGCGGGGCTCGGTGCATTCGTTGGTCATCTCTATCCGGTGTGGTTGAAATTTCGCGGCGGAAAGGGCGTCGCGACGTTTCTTGGTATCATTGCCGGTCTTTCTGTCTACGGCGCGCTGATTTTTGCGGCGCTCTGGCTGGCCATCGCATTGCTCACTCGGTATTCGTCGCTGGCCGCACTCGTCGGGGCCATCGCAACCCCGGTTGCTCTTCTCGCCCTTGGTCACCCAGAATATGCAGCCGCCGCCGCGATCATGGCCCTGGTGATCGTCATCAAACACCGCAGCAACATCAAGCGCCTTAGCGCCGGCGAGGAGCCAAAGATCGGTGCCAAAGCCTGACGCGCCGCAACTTTTTCAGCCAGCCCCGCTGCCGGTCGCCAAACTCGGGCGCGAAGAACAGCTGGCGTGCCTGCGCCTGATCCGGTCCGAAAATGTCGGCGCCGTGACGTTTCGAAGTCTCATCAATCAATTTGGCGGTGCAGCCCGAGCACTAGACGCTTTACCCGATTTATCGCGCCGCGGCGGCGGTCGGCGACCGATCATCATCTGCACGCTTGCAGCAGCGGAAGCGGAACTGGCGGCGGCGGACACAGCCGGTGCCACGCCAATTTTCACGATCGAGCCCGGTTACCCAGCCGTGTTTGCCGCGACCGACGCGCCGCCACCGATGCTGTATTCCAAAGGCGACGTTACACTCTTGAACCGTCCGGCTATCGCCATCGTTGGCTCACGCCAATGCTCGGCGGCGGGGTCGAAACTTACGGCACTGTTCGCTGCGCGTTTGTCAGAGGCTGGATACGTCATCGTCTCCGGGCTCGCCCGTGGCATCGATCGAGTTGCGCACGAGGCTTCGCTCGAGCGCGGCACCGTTGCCGTCGTCGCAGGTGGCATCGATAAAATTTATCCACCAGAACACGCCGCGTTGTTCGCTGAGATCGCACGCAAAGGCTGCGTTATCACAGAGCGGCCACCCGGGTTTATTGCGCGCGAGAAAGATTTTCCTCGTCGCAATCGGATTATCGCGGGTGTTTCGCTCGGCGTCGTCATTATCGAGGCAGCCAGCCGATCGGGCACGCTCGTCACCGCGCGCTATGCGAACGAACAGGGTCGTGAGGTGTTCGCCGTCCCAGGTCACCCGCTCGATCCCCGCGCGGAGGGCACCAACGGCCTGATCAAAGCTGGCGCGACGATGGTCACCACGCCGGACGACGTGCTTGACGTTTTAGCGCCGATGGTTGGCTTGCGCACAATGACCGTCACACCATTCGATGCGTCGCCACCAGCCCAACCTGCACCCCAACCGATGCCAGATGTCGGCGAAAAGGAATGTGCCGCTGTGCTAACGGCACTCGGTCCGGCCCCAACGGACGTCGATGCGATCGTCAGGACGACGGGCTTATCGATCCGCGAAGTTCAGGTCGCAATCCTGGAATTGGCGCTCGCTGGCCGCATCACGCGCACCGGAACCGGGCTGATTTCACGCGCGTCGGATTGAACAACCTGATCAAACTGACGATCCACGCTCGATGTCGGCTTGCCGCAGTGCCTCGGTGCGCGCCAGCGCCAGCAAACCAGCGAGCGTTTCGCAGCCCTCGCGCTCGGCGAGCGTGCGCAATTCGAGTGTCAAATCGGCGAGATAGGCCAGCCTCTCGCGCCGTTCATCGTCCTGCGCCGCCGCAGCGCTTCGTCGAAAGATGCCATCTTGCATGCACGCGATGCCTCTCAAATCAGTCCCCAGGTCGTGGAAACTCGACGGTTGGGCTAGCCAAATCTCTGTTTGGTTGCAATGGGATCAGTCCTTTAACCTATGATAGTTACGGGTGGCACTGCGGGACCCCGTTTGACACCGCTGCGGCGATCAACCATGTTCCCGGCCCGTCACCAAACTCGGACGTAAGCGCCGCAGACCAACCCAGCGAGGCGGGTACTGCCCGCCAAGGAGTGCAAGCGCGAGATGAACGTCGTCATCGTCGAGTCCGCGGCTAAGGCCAAGACAATCAACAAGTATTTGGGATCGAATTATAAGGTCATCGCGTCCTACGGGCACGTCCGCGATCTACCAGCGAAAGACGGGTCGGTTGAACCCGACAACGATTTCATGATGCACTGGGATGTTGACGGCAAGTCCGTCAAGATCATGCGCGAAATCGCCGAAGCCGTGAAAACGTGCGACAAACTGATCCTCGCCACCGACCCCGATCGGGAAGGTGAAGCCATCTCGTGGCACATCCTTGAGATTTTGAATCAGAAGAAGGTCATCAAAAAAGGTCTTGAGATCGAGCGGGTCGCGTTCAACGCGATCACCAAGCAATCGATCCTGGCAGCACTCGCTCAGCCCCGCCAGATTGATCAGCCGCTGGTGTCGGCCTACTTGGCGCGTCGCGCTCTCGATTATCTCGTCGGGTTTACGCTCTCGCCGGTGCTGTGGCGTAAACTTCCGGGTTCACGCTCGGCTGGCCGTGTTCAGTCCGTGGCCCTGCGCCTGATTTGCGATCGCGAAGCCGAGATTGAGGCCTTCAAGACCGAAGAATACTGGACCATCGAAGCCGATCTTCTGACAGCCAAAAAAGAACCGGTTCACGCCCGTCTGACGACGGTCGCTGGCACGCAACTTAAAAAGCTCGACATCAAAACCGAAGCCGACGCGATGGCCATCAAGGCTGCCGTCGACGGCCAGCCGTTCGTGATCTCAAACCTCGAAAAGAAAGCGACCAAGCGCAATCCGTATGCGCCGTTCACCACATCGACGTTGCAAATGGACGCCAGCCGCAAGCTTGGGTTTTCAGCCAAGCAGACGATGCAGGTCGCCCAGCGACTTTACGAAGGGGTCGACATCGGCGGCGAAACCGTCGGCCTCATCACGTACATGCGAACTGACGGCGTGCAAATCGTGCCGGAAGCCGTCGGCCAAATTCGCGACTTGATTTCAAGTGAGTACGGCAAGAATTACACGCCGTTTGCGCGCGAATACAAAACCAAAGCGAAGAACGCGCAGGAAGCCCACGAGGCGATCCGCCCGACCGACCCGCGCCGCACGCCCGACAGCGTCCGCCGACATCTCGACCGCGATCAAGCGGCGCTCTACGACCTCGTGTGGAAGCGGGCGATTGCCAGCCAGATGGCGTCCGCTGACATCGAACAAACGGCTGTCGATTTCAACGTGAAAGGTCGCGACGACAAAGCCTATGTCATGCGCGCGAACGGCTCGATCGTGATTTTCGACGGCTTTTTGCGTGTCTACGAGGAGGGTCGCGATGACCGCGTTCGCGTGGTTGAAAAAGGCAAGGACGATGCCAGCGACGAAGACGATACCAGCCGCCTGCCGCCGCTCGAAGTTGGCGATCGCCTGACTGCAAAAGAGATCAGCGCCGACCAGCATTTCACCCAGCCGCCACCGCGCTTTTCCGAAGCGACATTGGTCAAACGGATGGAAGAACTGGGCATTGGTCGGCCGTCAACGTACGCCTCGACGATGGCGACGCTGGTTGAGCGCGACTATGTCAAAATCGACAAAAAGCGCCTTGTGCCCGAGGACAAAGGCCGCCTCGTCATCGGCTTCCTAGAAAACTTCTTCAAGCGC
>JANMII010000186.1:0-6603 GCA_031375665.1 Hyphomicrobium sp. | reverse complement strand
GCGATAGACGTTATCGCCCGAGAGATGGAAGCTTTGACCGGCTAACAAGCGTGCATAGCCGCCATTGTTGGCCTGGAAGGTATATTGCAAGCCGACGTTGGCCCGCGTTCCCGTTTCCGTCCGATCGTAGCCTGAAAACTTCGAGACCTCGAACAAGTTGTTGTCGTCAAAGACCAAACTTCGAGCGTCTTCGTCGGGCAATTCACGCTGGGTCACGCTGGCTTGGCGCGCGATGATTTGGCCAATCGGCTCGATGATGTGGCTGGCACTTGGGCCATTCGCGATCCATGGGTACGAGACGGTCGCACCACCGGCCGCGACACCTCTGAAAATCGTGCCGTCGTCAACAAGCGTGCCACTACCGGCAACCACGTTGCCCCCAGCATCGAGTTGGACCGATTGGGGATCAGTGAAATTATCAAACTGGTAGATGTCGCCGCGCAAGTTGGCGAACGGCGTGTAGGTGATGCCAACCTGATCCGTCAACCGACGGCGCCATTTGGCCTCCGACACGATGCGATTGACGCTTTGGTCTTGCGTGCCATTAACTGCGCCGTCCTCGCGCGTGAAGCTCAGAACGTTGGTATCGAGCTTCAACTCGCCGCCGAGGATCGGATCGGCGAACACGTAATTGTGGTCGATGATCGGATGCGTGTAGCTCTCGGACTGCGGCGTGTCGTCGAGCGACAAACCGCCGAAGTGGTAAGCCTTAGCGCTGAAGTAATTCCGGTCGGATTGGCCGGTGATGTAAATCTGATTGACGCGATCCGTCAGCAGCACGTTGTCGAGTTTGTAGAAGCGGCGAAACTCGTCGTCGCTTTCGAGCGTGATGTCCCACCCGGCTTTCCACCAACTTGACAGCGAGAACTGTCCGCGTGTCTCAACCGTGCCGCGCCAGCCATCACGTTCAGCGCGCATGGCTTCAGCTTCGGCCAGGGTTTTGGCATCCGGCAACGGCAGATCGTTGGCATCTTGATCAATGCCAGCGGCTTTGATCGAGTACTGACCGTTGGCGAGCCGTTGGCGCCATTCGCCTTGCCACAGCACACCCTGCTCGCTGAGATACTGCGGAGAGAACGTGAAATCGTAGCTGGGATCGAGCGCGAAATAATAGGGAATGCCGGTGATGAACCCGAGGTTCGATGTCTGGCCGTACTCAGGCGTCAAGAACCCAGACTTCCGCTTCACCGACGGGTCGGCATGCTGGAAGTAGGGAAGATACAACACAGGCTGGCCGTAGATTTCGAAGTAAGCGTCTTGATACGAGATCAGCGCTGCATCTTTGTCGTGCGTAATGGTGGCCGCACTTAAGCACCACAACGGTGGCGTGGTGCCGCTCGATTTACACGGCGTAAAGCGGCCGTTGCGAAACTCGGTGACGTTGCCGTCACGGCGTGTGGCTTGATCAGCGCTAATGCGGGCATCGCCCCGTGTCACCACCGAGAGTGATTGGACAAAGCCATCCCGGAAGTCGTCCGTCAGCGTGTAACGATCGGCGCGCACGACGTTGCCCTGCGGCTCTTTCAAGGTGACATTACCGACGGCGGTCAGCGTGCCCGCACTCTGATCGTAGATCACTTCGTCAGCGGTCAAGATGTAGTTGTTGTAGAAAATCTCGACGTTGCCGCGCGCGATCACACGATTGCCAGCCGTGTCGTAGACCAACTGATCGCCCTGGAGTTTCAGCGGCTGCTTATTATCAAGATTGGTGTTGACGTCGCCGAACAGCCCGCCCTGTTCGGCCGGAAACGAACTTGCCGGTTTTGATGTCGAGTTGCCGATGATCGGATCGTTGACCAAGCTCGGGTCTTGGGCCTGCGCCGGCGACGCCGCAGCAAGACCGAGCGCGCTAACACTAAGCACAACCACCAGCGCACAGGTCACGAAGAATACGAAGCCGTGCACCGAGATCCATGACACCGCAGTTTTGGCTGAACCGATCGGGAAAATCGAGGCGCGCCGATGCGAGCGCGGAGCAGGGCTCGCCGGTCGGCGCCCAACTCCATCGCGAGACAGTCCGCAACCGATGTGCGGTGTCCGCGTCTCACGCATCACTCAGCCGTCCTCCTGGTGCAAGAGCACCGTCGTTGAGATGACCAATACGATCGCAACCGGGACCCACACGGCGGCCCATGCCGACGCCAGGCCTGCGATTCCGATTTGTCGTGATATTTCCGAGAGCAAGAAGAACCCAAACCCCCCGATCATCCCCGACGCGACCATAGTCTGGATGCGACCAGAGCGGAATGACTTCAATGACACAGTGGCCGCCAAAAGGACCATGGCTAAACACAGCAATGGTCGGACCAGAAGTGACTCGTACTGAACCCGCAAGTGCTCAGCTGAAAGTTTAGCTTTTTCCGTGACTTCGATAAGTCCTGGCAGCTCCCAGAACGACACCGAGTAAACCGTCCCCAAAGCGTCTTGAACGCGATCGGGATTGAGGAAGGTCGAGACCAGGTATGTGTCAAATTTTTCGGGTTCCTCACCAAGTCTGGAAACCCACCCGTTGGTGACTTCCCAGTAGCCCTCTTTGAGGTTGGCGCTGGCGGCGTCGAGGCGCTCGCTGAAGCGACCGGCGCGATCGTACGACAGCACCATCACGCCCGTCAGCTTAAGCCCGCGCTCGGCTGCAGCGACGGCACTAATGACCGATTCGCCGTCTTCGCCGGCCTGCCGCAACCACGAGCCACCGCCCTGCGCCTTCAGCAAATTCTTATCGTTGCCAAACGCTTTAGCAAAAAGCCGCTCAGACCGGTCGCGACCGCTGGCAGCGAGGGGGTTGTAAATCAGCATGGCGAACAAACCGAGCACTAAGCCAACCACCATGCCGGGGCCGAGAAACTGCCAAACCGACATTCCGCCAGCCCGCATCACCGCTAGCTCGCTCTTGCGATTGAGAAACAGCAGGGCACCGATGCTGCCGACCAGCACTGCAAACCCGATCAGAAATTCGATGTAGGCGGGCAGTCGCAACACGGCGATCTCAGCGAGTTTCAGCGCTGGGACCGAGCCGTATTTGCCCGAAAGTCGCAACAATTCGACGAGATCGATCATAAAAATCAGCAGCCCGCAAACCCCCAACGTGGTCACGATACCAAGCAGAAATCGCGCGGCAATGTACCGGCTAAGGGTCAATCCAGGCATCATCGGAGCGCTGCCTTCGTCGGCTGGGCCGTCGCTGGTTGGCGACCAAAGCGCGATCGGAGCCGGGCGAAGGCCGCAGCGCCGCCCGCGACCACTTTATCGATCCACGCCAGCCCGCTGCGCTGTCGGCCTGCGCCTCGGATGACGAACAAGGCTAACCCCATGGCGCCGAGTGGCAAGGCGTAAAGAACCGGCGTGTAGACCGCGTTCGCCGTCACCAAGTTCGTCATCGCCAAGCCGGTCAGGCGGCAGCCCGCGGCCAGCAGAAACGCAATCACAAGACTTTCCATACGGCTGGTTCGCGTCGAGCGGGCCTGGCCGACGAAGGCGATGACAATGAAGGCAAACGCAATTGGATAGAGCGGATTAGCAAGCCGCTCATGCAACTCGGAGCGGAACAACCCGGGCTGCGATTTGAGAATCGCGCTGTTGGGGTCCGGATATAGCAATTCGCTCAAATAGCGTTCGCGCGGTTTCAATTCGCCGACGCCGCCGCTTTGGGGTTCGAAGCGATCCAGGTCGACCGCGTATTTGTCAAAGGCCACGATTTGAGCCGGTTCTTTGGCCTCGGCGCGACGCAAGATATGGCCAGCTGACATGACGAGGTACGCCGCGTCGTCTTGCTTCACGATGACGCCGCGCTCTGCCAGATAGGTTTGGGACTGGGTTTGATCGCGCGTGTCGTGCATCACAAGGCCGATCAATTCGCCGTTGAACGAACGCTCGCGAATATGAAACATAAGGCCTGTTTCGGGGCTGGAAAAGCGGCCGGGCTGAATAACCTGCGTCAGCAAATCAGTCCGCACTTGCAGCATGTAGTCTTTGAGCTGGCGCATGCTCCACGGCTGGGCAATGTGATTGACGAGCGCCAGAAACAGGCTGACCAACAGCGCCAACAATAACAGCGGCCGGGCCGCCGCCCACACCGTTGAGCCCGAGGCGGTCAGCACGATCAACTCACTGTCGCTGTTGAGGCGATTGAGGGTGTGGAGTGACGCAATGAGATATGAAAATGGCGCGATGATCGCCATGAGATTTGGCAAAGCCAGCGTCGTGATCTTGATCAACATCAAGGTGTCTTGACCCTGGCTGGTGACCACGTTGAGCTGACGCAAGGCGAGCGCAATCCAAACAATACCTGACAGCGATGCCAAGATCAGCAACAGTGCGCTGGCGGACTGACGAAAGACGTATCGCGAAAAAATGCGCATTAGCGCGCTCGTCTCCCCGAAATTTGCCCCAAAAGATCGAGGCTCGGCCACAGGCTAACCATGCTACGGGCTGCAGGCCATAGCGCCCCGCAGCCGTTGCCACCATTTGCCCGTTGGCGCGCACCCGATTCCCCCGCTAGCGAGTGCCATGTGACGATGGCGGAAGTTCGGCCCCTTTGGAAGCCCAACTGGAGATGGCAAAAGCAGCGGGACGCCTGCTGGAACATCGGGCGGCACTCTTGGCGGTACTCTTGGCAGCGCCTCCACCAACGACCGCCACACGAGACCCGGCCACCACGCCAGCCGCAGCCACGCGCGGGGTCCCCGTGGCCGCGGACCGCCTGACAGCGCAAACCTTTGATCCAGCGTGACTTGCCAGCCTCTGGCGACTAGCTAAGTTGCGCGCCTTGCCATATTGCAGCTTGACCAAACCTTCGACCGTCGTCGCTGCGCGGCCCCCCGGGCCCCTCGCGGGCAACTTGGTCGGTGCCTCGGTCAGCGCCAACGTTCGGGCGTTGGTCGGCGGCTCAACATTGACTTCGTATCGATAGCTACCATCGACGTTCGTTTTGCTCGCGCGACCCCGCGCCCCTGGAGACACCACCCCAATGTCCGATCGTTTCGATATTTCATTTGCACCACTGACCGCCGACCCTGAGCCAATCGCCGTGGTGCTGGTCGCCGACGGCTGCGAGCTTGGCTCGAAAGCCAAGGATCTTGACGCTAAATCGGCGGGTGCCATCACGAAGGCTGCGGCGGCGGCAGACTTCAAGGGCAAATACAAGTCGAGCATCGAAGTTCTGGCGCCAGCGAAAATTGCGATTGATCGCTTGCTGATCGCAGGCGCCGGCAAAGTCGCAACGCTTAGTGAGCAACAGATCGTCGATCTTGGCGGCGTCATCGTCGGCATGATCATGGCACGCAAGGGATCCGCTGCCAGCATCGTCGTTGACGTCGACGGCGGCGACGAGATTGGCTCGGAACGGTTTGCAGCGTTGATCGCGCAAGGCGCCATGCTGCGCCATTATACGTTCAAAAAATATCAGACCAAAAAGACGCCCGAAGAAGCCGACGACGCCAAGGCGGTGCTGAAAAAGCTGGTCATTCACGTCGCCCACGCTGACAAGGCAAAGGCCGCGTTTCATCCATTGCGGGCGGTCGCCAACGGCGTCAACATAGCGCGCGATTTGGTCAACGAACCAGCCAACATTCTTGGCCCCGTGGAACTGGCTGACAAAACCAAAGCGCTTGAAAAGCTCGGCGTTGACGTCGAAATTTTGGATGTCGCCGATTTGACGAAGCTCAAGATGGGCTCGTTGTTGTGCGTCGGGCAGGGGAGCGAGCGACCATCGCGCGTTGCCGTGATGGTGTGGAACGGCGCGAAAGGAAATAAAAAGGCCAAGCCGATATGCTTCGTTGGCAAAGGCGTTGTGTTCGATACCGGCGGCATCTCGATCAAAGGTGCAGCTGGCATGGAAGACATGAAGGGCGACATGGGTGGCGCGGCCGCCGTCGTCGGCCTAATGCACGCCTTGGCCGAGCGCAAAGCCAACGTCAACGCCGTCGGTCTCATCGGGTGCGTTGAGAACATGCCGTCCGGCAATGCGGTGCGCCCAGGCGACATCGTGACGTCGATGTCCGGCCAAACTATCGAAATCATCAACACCGACGCCGAGGGCCGCCTCGTGCTCGCTGATGTGTTGTGGTACGCGCAGGAAAAATTCAAACCCAAGCTGGTGATCGATTTGGCGACCTTGACCGGCGCCATCATGATTGCACTCGGCAAAGAATATGCCGGCATGTTCTCGAACGACGACAAGCTTGCCGACGACCTTTCGAGTGCGTCACGCGCGACGGGCGAAAAAGTCTGGCGGATGCCGCTCGACAAAGCCTTCGATAAGGCCATGGATTCCAAGAATGCCGACATGAAGAATGCTGGCGGGCGTTGGGCTGGCGCGGCTACCGCTGCTGCGTTCCTGCAACGCTTCGTCCAAAAAGACACGCCATGGTGCCATCTCGATGTCGCCGGCACCGCCATGGATGGCGCGCGCTCTGACATCAATCAGAGCTGGGGATCGGGTTGGGGCGTTCGCTTGCTCGACCGGTTCGTCGCTGACCATCACGAAAAATCTGAGAAGTAAGTCTCGCGGGCGGATCAAAACGGCAGATCGGGTCTCGGCGTGTGGCGCGCTGGGATCTGAGCTGCTCAAAACCCTCGGTGGTCAGCGGGCCGCGATCACGGGGG
>JANMII010000156.1:0-13392 GCA_031375665.1 Hyphomicrobium sp. | reverse complement strand
CATGGGCATCGTCAATGCCGGGCAACTCGCGCTATATGACGATATTCCAAGCGAACTGCGCGATCTTGCCGAGGACGTCATCCTCAATCGCCGCAACGATGCAACCGATCGGTTGCTAGACGCTGCTCCGCGCTTCAAGGGCGATGGCAGCGGTCAGAAGGCGAAAGAGAAAGATCTGACCTGGCGTGAAGCCGATGTTGAGCATCGCCTCTCGCATGCGCTGGTCCACGGCATCACCGATTTCATCGAAATCGACACTGAAGAAGCGCGCCAAAAAGCTGACAAGCCTTTGCATGTCATCGAAGGGCCGTTGATGGCGGGAATGAACGTCGTCGGCGATTTGTTTGGCGCAGGCAAAATGTTCCTACCGCAGGTCGTCAAAAGCGCGCGCGTGATGAAGCAAGCTGTCGCGTACCTGCAACCCTACCTGGAAGCTGAAAAGAAGCTGTCCGGTCTCGAAGAGAAACCGGCTGCCGGCAAAATTCTGATGGCGACGGTGAAGGGCGATGTTCATGACATCGGCAAGAACATCGTCGGCGTCGTGCTCCAGTGCAACAACTACGAGGTCATCGATCTTGGAGTCATGGTGCCGGCGGCCAAAATCATCGAAGCCGCCAAGCGTGAGAACGTCGACATGATCGGCCTATCGGGGCTGATCACGCCGTCACTTGACGAGATGTGTTTCGTTGCAGCCGAAATGGAGCGGCAAGGTTTCTCTTGTCCACTGTTGATTGGCGGCGCGACCACCAGCAAAGTCCACACCGCCGTCAAAATCAACCCGAACTACAAGCGCGGTCAGGCCATCTACGTTCTCGACGCGAGCCGCGCTGTCGGCGTTGTGTCGAAGTTGCTATCGGATACCGAAAGCGGGCCCTACGTCGATGCGATCAAGGCCGAATACGCAAAGGTCCGCGATGCGCATCTCGCCAACGAAGCCCGCAAGCACCGCATCACAATCAAGTCAGCGCGCGATAACAAATACGCCATCGATTGGAAGTCTTATAAGCCTGTTAAACCGAGCTTTCTCGGGGCCCGGACGTTTGCGAATTATGATCTCAAGGCGCTGGTGCCGTTCATCGACTGGACGCCCTTTTTCCAAACCTGGGAATTGGCTGGCCGCTATCCGCAGATCTTGTCAGACAACATCGTCGGCGCTGAGGCCAAGCGTTTGTTTAACGATGCCCAAGACATGCTGCGCCGGATGGTGGCTGAGAAATGGGTGACCGCGTCGGCCGTCGTTGGTTTTTGGCCAGCCAACAGTTTTGGCGATGACATCCAGCTTTACACGACCGAAGCTCGCACCACCAAGCTAGCAACGTTGCACACGCTGCGCCAACAAATGGCGCGTGATGGGTCACGCGAGCGCGCCCACACCGCGCTGGCTGATTTCATTGCACCCAAAGATACCGGTACCGCCGACTACATCGGAGGCTTCGCAGTCACCACTGGATTGGGTGAAGAAGAGGCGCTCGAAAAGTACATCAAGGTCACGGACGACTACTCAAAAATTCTCGCCAAGGCTTTGTGCGACCGCTTGGCTGAAGCTTTCGCTGAAGCGATGCACGCCAAAGTGCGTCGTGAGTTGTGGGGCTATGCGGCAACTGAAAAACTTTCAACCGACGAACTGATCCTCGAAAAGTATTCAGGCATCCGGCCAGCCCCTGGCTATCCAGCCCAGCCCGACCACACTGAAAAAGCAACGTTGTGGACTTTGATGGACACAGAGAAAGCGACCGGCATCACGCTGACCGAGAGCTACGCCATGTGGCCTGGCGCGTCGGTCTCGGGTTTGTACTTTGCCAACCCTGCAAGCCACTATTTTGGTGTCGGCAAAATCGAACGCGATCAGGTCGAGGATTACGCGCGCCGCAAGGGTTGGACAGTCGTTGAAGCGGAACGATGGCTGGCCCCTGTCCTGAATTACGATCCCGTGCGCGAAGCAGCCATCGCCGCTGCGTAACGATTTCAGTGGGTTTGGCGCGGTTGCAGATCGCAATTGTCATGAAGCAACATTATGCTCAGGCCAGCGTTAGGGGACAGGTGCGTAAAATCGGGGCGCACGGTTAGGACTTTGGAGGGACAGATGCTCACGAAACTGATTTTGTTCATTTTGCAAGTTGCCGTCGCGTGGTTCTTGGCGCCGATTATTTATTCAAATATTCCGGTGCCCGGTGAATTTGGTCTGTTTTTGTACGCGCTGCTGTTTGCGATCATCGTGTTTTTGATGGGCGTGCTTGGCGCACAGGTTCTGCAAGGTGTGGGATCGCCGTCGAGCGCGACCCTATCGACCTCACTGTTGCTCGCGCTGATCGTAGCAGCGATTATCGTATTCCTGCCGCAAGTCGTGGCGGCGATCCCTGGCAATACGATTTCACATCGCGGCTTAGTGTTGGCCGCAGCGCTGCTTGGCTATTGGATTAAACGGTAGTCAGCTTTTTGCGCAGCAGCACATCGCTGCGCGTGTCGTGGACAAGACCATCGATGGTCGCCACGTGCGTAAATCCGTGCCGTTCATAAAACTGGATGGCACGGATATTGTAATCGGCGGCAGCGACCCAGAAATTGCGCTGCTGACCCACGCGGGCCCCGCACTCGATCCAATCGAGCACCATCTGTCCAACACCCATGCCCTGGGCGGCTGGAACGATGCCAAGCAACTGCAAGTACGGCCCGCGAAGCCAGTTGGTCCGCAATCCGATGGCCCCAGCGAGGTCAGCGCCCACGTAAATGGCATAGCGCGGTGCGCCGGGTTCGATCGTTGCGCAGTAGGACGTCAAGCCATCCACGCTGATCGGATAACTCAGCCAAGGTTCAATGGCACCGAGGGCTGATCCAAGCACGTTCGCGGCTTCGACCGTCATGTCGCGGACCGTGACAGGCATCGATGTCGACGCCGTAGTGCCGATTTCGATGACCGTTGTGAGCACGTCATTGGCCATGAGGAGCGCTGCCACCTTCGAGCGACACGGGCGACGTACTGGTCACAGGGGACGCAGCGGGAACAGGGTTTTTCGCTACCGACAAAAAATCATAACGATCGGTGTCGCCGGGTTTTACATTGTAGCAACTGTCGACCACGACGGGTTTGCCAGCCGCCAGCAGTGTGCTGACCGTGACGAACTCAAATCCAAGCGCTTTGAGTTTCGGGATCGCGAGCGGCAGCGCTTCAGCCGTATTCCACCCCCGACCGTTGGCATGCGCAATGATGATCGATCCAGGCTTGGCGCCATCGACCATCGCTTTAGCAATGGCCTCGGCAGTTTGGCCTTTGGCTGGATCGCCCGTCGAAACATCCCACTGGATCGCGAGCAAGCCCGCATCATTGACGGCGTTGAGTGCCGTTGCGTTGCAGGCGCCGAACGGAAACCGAAACAGGCTGATGCGTCCCGGTAGGCTTTTTGGCTGCTGGCTCTGATCGCTGGGCGCGCTTGTCATCGGCGTAACGCACTGAGTTCTTGGCAACTGCGCCCGCAGTTTTTCATACGTGTGCTGCGGGCCCATGATCTCGCGGTTGATATTGGCTGCGTCGAGGACGCGCAGATTGCGGTGGGTGTCGGAGTGGCTCGCGATCTCGAACAGCGGGTCGCTGGCCAGTTGCGCGGCGCGTGTGGTGTGTGATCTCATCCATTTGCCACCGACAAAAAGCGTGGCGGCGACATTCTGTTGGCGCAGATAATCAAAGATATCGCCATCGTAACCGGCAATCTCACCTTGCTGCTCACACAAATCGAATGTCAGCGCGATTAGGCGGCGACCGTCGGCGAGCTTCACGCGGCGAATGGCACCGCGCAGACCGTCGGGCACTGTCGGCGTCGGCGCGAGCACAGTTTCGGTGTATGGTGCATCGAAACGATGATCTGCTTTCTTGACGATTTCCTCGCCAGCCGCGGCTTGCAATTGCGATGGCGGGTAACACGCTTGCGCGGCAGCTACGACTTCCGCCTGTGCTGCCGCATGCGATTCTGGGCCATCGCGCGCAGCGACGCCTGAGGCCAGCATGCAAACCGCAGCCAAGGCCAGCGCAGACCAACCTCGTGTCAGCACGTGCATACCTCTCCGTCCAAGCATTGTCCGCTTTCCAGTGCTTGTCCCATCTCTGTTCGCGTCCGTATCACCGTCATCGTCCTGTGAAGTTCGGTTTGCGCTTTTCCAAGAATGCGCGCCGACCTTCGATATAATCTTTGCTTTCAAAACACGCCGTCACAGCCGCATCGAGTGCCGCCATATCGGGACTTTCTGGATGCCGGGCGATTTCATCTATGACGCGTTTGGCGGCTGCGACCGAAAGCGGTGCGTTGGCTGCGATCTCGGCCGCGAGCGCGCGCGTGGCGGGTTCAAGATCGGTGCTTCCAACCAATCGGCTGACCAGCCCCATAGCTTCCGCCTCAGCTGAGCGAAACCGGCGGCCGGTGAACAGCAATTCCTTGGCGCGAGATGGCGGCACGGCAGCGAGGATCGGGCGGACCCAGCGCGGATTGTAGCCAAGCCCGAGTTTAGCGGCTGGGATCGCGTATTGACTGGCATCGTCGGCGATCCGCATGTCGCAGCTGAGTGCAAGGCCAAGTCCGCCGCCAAGGCAAAAGCCGTGGATCATCGCGATCGTCGGCTTGGTGCAGGTGACCAACGCGGTGAAGGCCGCATCGTTGAGAGCATCGTAGTGGGCTGCGGCGGACCCTGTTCTCGCTGTTTCGAATTCGGAAATGTCGGCGCCAGCTGAAAAGGCCTTGTCGCCCGCGCCGCGCAGCACGATGACGCGAATGTCGGGGTCGGTGATCGCGGTTGCGATCAGCTCGGGCAAGGCCTGCCACATACCAGCGGTCAGCGCGTTGTGGCGGGCTGGATTATCGATCGTGATCCAAGCGAGCCGTCCGTCCTTGGCATAACGCAGCGCTGCCCCAACTTTTACGTCGTCCGTCATGTCGGCTTTTCCCTGTGGCATTCGTCGTCGACGACCGCATCGCCCAGCTAGGCGCTTATCGTGCCAGCTCGCCATCGGCAAACCAATTGCTGGCAACGCGCTTAATCGGCCGCTGAGTAGCCACCTGAAAGGCAACCCGACGGCGTCGGCAAGACATTTCGGGCCAATTGCGCTAAAGCTCAGGTCAAGGATCCGTCGGCCCAGCCGATTGACCCGCCAGATCAGCCCGGTTAAGGCGCAGCATGGTGGGCGCCAGCCACGCTGACTTAGGGTGCCACACTCATTTAGTGTGCCGCACTGATGAAGCGTGCCGTCCTTAATCTTACAAAGGCAGACGAGACGTGACGATGAACACGCCAGTGCAAGCCCGACTTCAGACGCTCGACCCGATTTGGGATCAGATGCGCCACGAAGCGGAGACCGCGGTTGCCAGCGAACCCGCGCTTGGCAGCTTTATCTACGCTACCGTTCTCAGCCACCGCCGCCTGGAAGAAGCGATCTGCCACCGCTTGGCACAGCGGCTCAATCACACCGATGTCGACGCCGTCCTGATCGGCCATACCTTCGAAGCGGTGCTTGAATCCGATCCCATGCTCGCAGGCGTGTTCCGTGCCGATCTCGCAGCCGTTTACGATCGCGATCCCGCCTGCAATCGCTATCTGGAGCCACTGCTGTATTTCAAAGGCTTTCACGCGCTGGTCACGCACCGGTTCGCGCACGCCCTTTGGAACCGCGGCCGTAAGGATTTCGCCTTCTACCTGCAGAGCCAATCGTCGAAAATGTTTGCGACCGACATTCACCCCGCAGCCAAACTCGGCAAGGGTCTGATGATCGACCACGCCACCGGGATCGTCGTCGGCGAGACCGCAGTTGTCGGTGATAACTGCTCGATGTTGCACGCCGTTACGCTTGGCGGTAGCGGCAAGGAAATCGGCGACCGCCATCCCAAGATCGGTGACAACGTGTTAATCGGCGCTGGCGCCAAGGTTCTCGGCAACATCAAAGTTGGTAGCTGCTCGCGGATCGCGTCGGGCTCCGTTGTGTTGGCCGACGTGCCCCCAAACGTTACGGTCGCTGGCGTACCAGCCAAGATCGTTGGCCCTGCCGGATGCGCTGAACCAGCCCGCTCGATGGATCAGGGTTGGATCGACGATTTCGGCGGCCTTTAAGGTCAACACACCTCAAACATCTTTTTCTTGTCAGGAGATACAACCGTGAAGAAAGACGAAGTCGCTCGCGTGCAGGCCTATTTGCGCAAGACATTTGGCACGCCGACACTCGAGGTCCGCCCGCAGCCGAAGAAAGACGATATGGCTGAAGTCTTCATTGCCGGTGAGTTCGTCGCGGCCCTCTACAAAGAGGTCGAGGACGGTGAAACGTCCTACCAATTTCAGATGGCGATCCTCGATGTGGATCTCGAAGGCGTTTAAGCCTGCAGGGTTGCCGCCACCTGGAGCGAGATTTTCGGAGACTGATCGATGGCGCTATATCGTCTTGAGGACGCCAACGTGGAAGTCCCAGCCGATGGCCAATACTGGGTCGCACCGAATGCCGTGGTCCTCGGCCGGGTCAGGCTTAAAAGCGACGCGAGCGTTTGGTTTGGAGCGGTGCTTCGCGGCGACAACGAATGGATTACCGTCGGTGAGCGCTCGAACATCCAAGATGGATGCGTGCTGCACACCGATCCCGGATTTCCCCTGACCGTTGGGCCGGACTGCACCGTCGGCCACATGGTAATGCTGCACGGCTGCTCGATTGGTAAGCGCTGCCTGATTGGGATTGGCTCGGTCATCCTGAACGGCGCTGAGATCGGCGATGAGTGTGTCATTGGTGCCAACACCCTCATTGCTGAAGGCAAAAAAATCCCGCCCCGCTCGCTCGTCATGGGTTCACCCGGCAAGATCATTCGACAATTGTCTGATGACGACATCGCGCGATTTACGCGCGGCGCTGGCCGTTACGTGAGCAACTGGAAACGCTATGCAACCGAATTTCATCCCCAGCCGGAGCCGCACCAGCCCGTAGGACTTCGTCCGCAGGTCGGAGAGAAATCGCATTTTGATTGAAAAAATTTGGGCCGGACGCCGGGGGGAGCGTCCGGCCCATCATCAGGTCCGGATAAGGGGTGTCGGGGGACGGCAAAGCGATACCCGGACCTGGAACTCATTTAAGTGGCGATTGTCATAGTCAAACGCACGTCACTCGGGATTAGATTGCACTCCAGCCATTGCGCCAGGCGTCGTTGGATCGGACGGATCGAGCGACACCCACACTCGAGGATCGATGTAAGACTGCCGCATAACGTAGTGATATGACGTTTGGTTCCACAGCCGAACATTGTCGATTTTGTTGTCGAGAATAAAATCACCCTGCGTCGTGCGCGCCGTTAATACCGCGTGGCCTTCGTTCTTTTCGTCGCGAACAACCGTAATCAGCAAACTGCTCGACGGCCACCCAAGGCTGATGAGCCGCTGGCGTTTCAACAACGCGAAATCTTCGCAGTCGCCACGCCGCCGCGGCAGTGTCCACAGTTCATTGACGCCATAAATCTCAAGGTCGGTCGCGGGTTCAACGTCCTGATTGGTGGCCCGGTTGATAACGTCGAGTTCGCTGAGGCGTTCAGGGGTCGCTGGAAATCGTGCGTCGCTCAACGCGTTCGCCAAACACTCAGCAGCGTTGAGTTCGCAAAAGCGAACAAATCCGTAGGGCGGTTGCGCATTTCCATAAACCCGCATGAATTGCGGCGCAGGCCGAGCCACATCAAGAGATGTAAATGTCTGCGCTCCTGCCGGGAGTGACCCCAACACACCGCACAACGCAAGGCTCGCTAAAACGCTACAAACACGCATGGTACGCCCTCGAACACGCAACGACACACTACTAGAAACGTCTGCAACTACGCTGAATGTCGCCCGCAACATTCGAGATAACTTCGCATCGAATTTTAGCTTTCGAATTTTGGCAATTCGGCGGGCACTTTGCGACATCACACAACCGGTACTCTGGAACTAATTTTACGGAAAATGCGTGCTGAGCGCGTCAGCCGGTAAAACCGCCACGAATTGCACGCCAAATCCTTGGGTGTGATGGCGGCGCACGATGGCGGGCAATCGTCCCAGAGTGACGGCTTCACCGATAGCTGGTCGCGCGGATGTTCCGACGGATGCACCCGAGGCTGAAATATCGAGCAAATCGACGTCCAGAATGATGCCTTCCTCAAGCCTCAACGTCGTCTTTCTGCCCTTCGTTCCAACGCGTTCGTGAAGCCGACCGGCTTCGGCTGGAAACGCATCGCGATTGAGTAGCCACGTCAACTGCGCGGCAAGTTTCTCGCGCTTATGCTCCGAGACTTTGAATTGAAACGTGAAGCCGTCAGGCAAAATGCGTGCGACCGTGCCGTCCAGTCCGCCAAGATGCTCGAAGTAGGCCACCACGCGCTCGCCAACATCCGGCGTCGCAGTGGTCGTGACAGCCGCGCCGCCGACGGACACATCGCGCAGCGTGCAGGTGAATTCATCGTGATTGGCGCGCATGAAGCGACCAGCCAGCGTCAGGTGGACGCGGCGATAGCGACGGCGGTCACCGTCAAGCAGGCCGCTCGTTCGCTTGACCGAATGTCGCGCTAGCTCTGCTTGCACGTCCATGGAACGCCCTTCCCGCAACTCGTCTCGTCACACGCCAATGGGCCGCCAAAAGGCCATCCAACCGTCGGGTGAGTATGCGGGGGCGGCGCTTAACGAACAGCTAACCGCCGCGTCAGGATCGGAATTGAAGCAAAGCACCTGCGAACTTTATGGCGGCATCCCTAACGACGCCTCCGCGCGTAAAGTTTTGCGTAACGTTTGCGCGCATGGATCGCACTTAGTCGTCATCGACGGCGCTCCGACCGCCATCGTAGACGCGGAATTGGCGGCGGTCGGACCGGACGATGCGGGCTTCGCCTAGGTGGACAAGGAACGGCGCTTGGCGATGCATGTTATCGATCATGGCGTGGGGACGCCCATCTGGCCAAACCAATTCGTGTGAGATGATGCGTAAATTATCGAGCGGCACAGTGCCAAGCCACGGATAGCGTTCCGCAGGCGACATCGAGCCCAAGAAGCGATCGACGATGTCACGCGTGTGGACCAACGGCAGCAGCATCATTTCAAATTGCGCAGTCAGCTTGGTCGCGGTTTCAGCCGCCAAAATGAAACGTCCAACCGCGCCGTGCAGCGCGATCACTGACAGTTGACGTTGTAGCGTGATGCGATCTTCTTCGCCAAACAAGTCATAGATATTGACGCCCCGAAATTCGACGCCGAACGCTTCGCAAATTCGCGTTCCAGCAAGTCGGAAACGAGACGTTGCGCCGTCGACGCGTTCGAGAATGAATGTGTCGGGTAGCAAACCTGGGATGCGGGATGGTTCGATCTCGAAACGCCGAGGGGCGATGCGATCTTTGCGGACCTCATTCCAATACGCATACAGTGTTTGGCTTACGTCAGCTCGCATGATGCGATCGTCTCCAGAGTGTCGGCCCGGTTTGGCGGGCCTGTCGGTGCGTGTCGGCGTGCGTGCTGCCGGTCTATTTGAAGCGCACCCGTCGTGACGGTGCCTGTGCCATCGCGATACAGTCGTTAGGATGCCTGCAATCGTTTGCCGGTGAACGGAGCACGCATCATGCCAAGCTCTGAAAGTTGTGCTGAGGGGTCGCAGTGCTGGGTTGCACGGTGGCTGCGGGTGACGTCTTCGTGCCGCTTGTATCGGCGGCGTACTCGGCTTCACCTTCGGGCAAATCCGTCTAAGCCGCATGGTCGCCAAACCGTCGCCGGACGGGCACGGGCTGTGCTCGGCACATACGGATGGGTCGTCACAGAACTTATCGTTCCAACGATTGTGGGCTGGCAAACGCGCCAAATCATCGGTTACGCGTTAGCATTATTCTCCCAGCCGCCGACGCAGATGCTACGCGTCAGCATTGCGGCGGGTGGCGAGCGTGGCTAACACACCTGCTGATGGCCATCATCATGTCATCGATGGCGCGAACCTTTGCGGCTTTAGCTTTGGAGACATCCCGACAGTGATCGATGACGATGGTGGTCCAACGGTGCAGCGCGAACCAATCTTTAATGTGCCCTGGCCAGTGCTGGTAACTGCCGCCGTCCTGATTGGTGTGCATGTCGTGTTGCAGACGTTGCCGCCAGCCGACGCTGAGGCGTGGCTGATAGCGCTGGCGTTTATTCCAGCGCGCTACGTCGACGTTAGCTATCTTATTCCAGGCGGCGAGATCGCGTCGGCAACCGCGTTCGTGACCCACATGCTGGTCCACGGCGACGTCACGCACCTGGTCATCAACACGGCGTGGTTTCTGGCTTTCGGCTCGGTCATCGCGCGCCGGATCGGTGCGCTGAGATTTTTTGCTTTCGTGGTTGCGGGCGGCATCGCTGGCGCACTGGCATTTCTCACGTCCCATTTCGGCGAACCCGTCCCGATGGTCGGTGCGTCGGGCGCCATTGCAGCCCTGATGGGTGGCGTCATGCGATTTTTGTTTTCGGCCATCGACCGCGGTCAAGGTTATCTGTTGCGCGAAGCGCCCTCGCGCATCGCGTTGATGTCGATGCGCGAAGCGCTAACGGACCGCCGCATCATTGCAGCATCGGTCTTGTTCATTGCGATCAACCTTCTGGCGATGGTCGGCTTTGGCCTGATGGGTGCGGCTGGCGCTATCGCTTGGGAAGCGCATTTGGGTGGCTATGCTTTTGGTTTGTTGGCATTCGGGCTGTTCGATCCCGCACCGCAGCAGACTTCACCATCTTGGACAAACGTCGAATGAGCGCTTGCCAGGACTGCCAATTTGCCGCAGCTTTGGTTCACTCAGTTGCGCAGAGCTGAATCAATCAACCCGCCACGTCGCGACGCGTCACGCTCACAGCCACGTTGGTCGGGCAGCGAAGCCAAACGCGACCACATCGTTTTAGCGCGCGTCTGCCCGTCGTTGGCGTCGGCGGCTTTTGAATGGAGGACCGTGACTTTGAACATCGGACACATCTTGAAGTCGAAAGCCCGCGGTGTCGCGACGGCGCAGCCGCAAGATTCCATTCAGGACATCGCAACGCGGCTGGCGCAGAGAAAAATCGGCGCAGTTGTCATCGTCGGCGATAACGGCAAAGTCGCGGGCATCATCTCCGAACGCGATATCATTCGACTGCTGGCCGAGCACGGTGGCGATGCGTTGGCGATGCGCGCCGAAGAAGGCATGACCCGCGAGGTGGTTTCGTGCAGTCGGTCGAGTACGCTGGATGAAATCATGGAAGCCATGACCAACGGCCGCTTCCGCCATTTGCCAGTGATCGAGGACGGCGGGCTCGTCGGCATCATTTCGATCGGTGACGTGGTCAAGCACCACACTGCCGAAGTCGAATTGGAAGTCACAGCCATGCGCGGTTATTTGGCAACCGGTTGAAGCGGCAACAGCGCGCCATTCGGATGACCCGACTGGTGACCAGACTGATGACCCGTCACCACGCCGGATACAACGCCTTGTGCGGGCGGTAGACGTCGCTTTGCCCGCGTATCGATTTCTCGCAGAATGTCCGTCAATTGCCGCTCTGCCGCATCAACGCCGCGCGCGATGCTGTCGGTTGCGCGGTGGAAATCGAACAGGCCAATGTCAGTCAGGCTTGGCGAGATCATCGCGTCAGGCGGGTCGCCAGCAAGCCGCGATCGCGCAATCCGATCCTGTACAATGTTGAAGGCGTCGACCATCACCGTTGAAATTCCCGGTGCGCCATCGCTGCGTCCGAAAATCTGTCGCTGCAGCATGGCTTTCATGCCGGTCTTTTCAACCACGGCTGGTGCGTCGCCGTCGTTGTCGGCATCGTCGTCCTCGCCATAGTCGGCATCAGGCGTCGGCAACACAGATCCACGCCCCAGAATGTCGAAGTTGAGATTGACCGCTATGACGTAGCGGGCGCCGAGCGCACGGCATACCGAGACAGGGATCGGATTGACGAGCGCGCCATCGAACAGCCATCGGCCGTTGATGCGCACCGGTTTAAAGATACCGGGCAACGCATACGATGCGCGCACTGCTTCGACGATCGGCCCGCGTGACAGCCAGTGCTCGTGGCCCGTTCCAATTTCCGTCGCGACCGCCGTAAAGCGCGTATCGAGATCCTCGATCCGGCGATCTCCCAAATGACGCTCAAGGCGATCACACAGGCGCTGACCACCAATCAAGCCGTTGCCTGCGAGATTGAAGTCGAGGTAACCGAAAATGCGTCGTGGGGTTAGCTCGCGAGCAAAGCCTTCAAGATCAGCGAGGTGGCCTGCCGCATGGCAGCCGCCAACAACCGCGCCAATCGACGTGCCGGCAATGATGTCGGGTTTGATGCCGGCAGCCGTGAGGGCTTTGAGAACCCCGATGTGGGCCCAACCGCGGGCGGCCCCGCCACCCAAAGCCAAACCAATTTTTACGCCCGCCATCGCGGACCTCCTGACCTCAAACCAGCCTTGACCTTGCCGGAGATCGGCGGGCGAAGGGCAAGGCCTTAGTCTTAAGATTAATCATGATAGTGACTTTACCTTAAGGCCGTCCTACCGGCAGGCCCTCCTACCGACAACCAAGGCGTCGTCGACACGTGAAGCTTCAAACATGGGGTCTGTCACGCCCCGGATGAATATCGGCACGGGCGACGCACGCCAAAACGGCTGGGCGCGTCGATTAGCTGTGGCTGCCTTTTCGCGATCCACTACCATGGCCCGCGCTGGTCGGTTCAACCGTCGTCAACCTGATCTCAGACATAACGCCGGAGCTGGTATCGATCCGACGATAAAAGCACGATTTAGCGCCGGTATGGCAGGCAACACCATTTTGCCCGATGTCGGCTGTTACCCAGATGACATCTTGATCGCAGTCGGTGCGAAGTTCGACGACGCGCAAGGTATTGCCGCTCGTCTCACCTTTTTTCCAAAGTTGGCCACGCGACCGACTCCAGAAGTGGGCAACAGCGGTTTCGAGCGTCAATCGAAGCGCGTCTTCGTTCATGTGCGCAAACATCAGCACGACACCGCTGCTGGCATCGGTGACGATCGCCGGGATCAGACCTTCGTTTGAAAACTTGGGCTGGAATGTCGTGCCCTGTTCGATATCTGCGATTGATCCGCGCTTTGCGAACCAACGCCCATCTAGCGAGGGCTGGGCTAGCGAAGGCTGGGCCAGGACCGATTGATTCAGGACAGGCTGATTTAGGGTAGGCTCATCCAGGGTAGGCTTGGGACGTTCTGCCATGGGCTTACCTGACTATCAGTCTTGTTTTGCGCGTTTTTTAGCGCTTCTTGCTGCGGACAACGGGTGAAGCTTTCGCCGCCTTGCGACGACGCTCGGCAGCTTAGTCTTTGCCTTGCACGGCAGCTGAAAAGCGGGCTTTCAGTGCAGCATCGCTTTGAAACGCGCCGAGAAAGCGCGATGTAATGGTGGTGACATGGGGTTG
>JANMII010000150.1:0-1611 GCA_031375665.1 Hyphomicrobium sp. | reverse complement strand
TTGGGCATGTCCGAATACGATCGCATGATGATTTTCATGCCGCTGGCTGAAGCGCAAAAATACTTTGGCAAAGGCGGCGAAGTCGATGTGCTGGAGGTGGTGGTCGATAGCCCAGAAGACGTCGATCGCTACAATAACTTGATCCGACAAGCGGGTGGCCCAACGATTGCCGTCAACGATTGGCGCCAGCGCAATGAGACGTTCTTCAATGTGCTGGCCGTTGAACGCAATGTCATGTTCATTATTCTGTCGCTGATCGTGCTGGTGGCAGCCCTCAACATCATTTCCGGCCTGATGATGCTGGTGAAGGATAAAGGTCGCGACATCGCAATTCTGCGCACGATGGGCGCGTCGAAAGGCTCCGTGATGCGCGTGTTTTTGATCACAGGCGCGTCGATTGGCATTGTCGGCACGCTGGCTGGGCTGGTGCTTGGCATCGTGTTCTGTTGGAACATCGAGGCGATCAAAAACTTTGTCTCCATCGTCACGGGTGCAACGGTCTTCGATCCGAGTGTTTATTATCTGACAAAACTCCCAGCCGAGATCGATGTCAGGGAAACCGCTGGTATTGTCGCTATGGCGCTGGCCTTATCGGTGGTCGCGACCATTTATCCGGCATGGCGGGCCTCAAAGCTCGATCCTGTTGAGGCGCTGCGCTACGAGTGATGATGATGGATCAGGCGACCTCACCGACATCTCCGCAGCCGAGTCTTATCTTGGAGGATGTGCGCCGCACGTTTCGCCAGGGGACGCGCGAAATATCCGTTCTGCAAGGCGTGAACGCCGCGCTCTGGCCAGGCCAGGCGGTCGCGTTGGTTGGACCATCGGGCGCTGGCAAATCAACATTGCTGCATATCGCTGGATTGTTGGAGCCGCCGTCGAGCGGCCGCGTGATCGTCAATGGCCGCGATTGTGCGGGCATGTCAGAAGCCGAGCGCACGCGACTGCGCCGCACGGATATCGGTTTCATCTACCAGTTCCACCAATTGTTGCCGGAGTTCTCGGCTCTGGAAAACGTCGCGATCCCGCAGATGATCCTTGGCCGATCACGCCGTGTCGCTGAAGCCCGCGCTCGCAGTCTGCTCGAAGGCTTGGGCCTTGGTTCACGCGCCGACCACCGGCCAGCTGAATTGTCGGGTGGCGAACAACAGCGCACCGCCATTTGTCGTGGGCTTGCCAATCAACCGCGCTTGCTGCTAGCCGACGAGCCGACCGGCAATCTCGATCCGAAGACGTCGGAGTATGTGTTTCAAGAATTGATCGGCCTCATCCGCCAACAGGGCGTGGCGGCATTGATTGCGACGCATAACATCGAGCTCGCACGCCGGATGGACCGCATCTTGCGGATGCAGGACGGCCAACTGGTGGAAATTTCGGCTGCGGCTGCTTGATCGGTGCGGATAGCGCGGCGCGATCGTGGATGAGTGGCTGAGATGGCGCTGACAGGGCGAACGCCAGGAGCGACACTACCATCATGACCACACCGATTCGCCGTGCTGCGCCGACCTTCGTTCACCTCAAGGTCCATTCCGCCTACTCGTTGTTGGAAGGCGCGTTGCCGATTGGGCGATTGGCCAAACTGGCGGTCGGATATGGTTTTCCGGCGATCGG
>JANMII010000129.1:0-9499 GCA_031375665.1 Hyphomicrobium sp. | reverse complement strand
CGGATGTTGTATGGATATCATTGTTTACTTATTTAATCAAGTATTACACCTCTGATCGGATATTATAACATCTGATCGTGATGTAAAGCTGTCTCTATCGAAAGCCCAGCGCGTCAGGTGGCGGTGACAGATCGTCAACACACGAGGCTTGCGTCGCCAACCGAATGAGATCAGCACGCAACACCCAAGCGCTCCTCACGGCATCACACACCGAACACGCGACGCCACATGTCACTCGCACGCAGCCGGACTGCGATGCGCACGCGTTCCAACGTCGGCCGCCAGCGGACTGCGAGATGTTTGACACGCAATAACACGCGCGTTTTGACCACGCGCCCATTGCGCCACACCCACGATGCGCGAATGATTGCGAACAGCGCGTCCTTCCACGGCATGAACCAATTGTAAGCGCGAGCAAACCAGCCGATTTGAATTAGCGCCGGTTTGGTCAGGATGAAAATCCGCGCGATCAGGGCCGTCGATGTAATCTTCGCGCCAACGAACAAGGCCGATGCGGCAATCACTTGACCGTGCGCCAAGAGCCACATGGCAACAAACTTCAGCGGCAATAGCAGCGTCGTTGGCAAAGCAAAAATCGCCAGCGCGCCGTACGGCGGCAGCCCGGCAATCCAACGCTCGATGGCCGCCACCGGCGCATACTGAGCCAACCGTGCCAGCAACGCTGAAAGCGATCGCCAGCCCCATTCCTCGAACAACACAATGAGTGCGGCGATGATGTTCAGCACAAACAGCACCGGTCGCCGCACGATGGACCAGATCAACCGGACCGTCCCCCGCACGGCCCAAAGCGCCTGGATCGTCAGCCGCCAGAAGGCGGCAGCACAGGTTTTGACATCTATCGGCACCGTCTATCTTCGCTCCATCTTGCAGGGCCCGCCACCGGCGTGCAGGTTTCCCTCACGCTCAAGATTAGGCGCGCGCGGCAAGGCGGGGATAACTTTCAGCGAATTTATTTTGTTAACCGTCGCCAGCGCAATGCATTGGCTGTTTGAGCCGTCTAAGCGGACTTAACACCTAGACCAGCGAAACCAGCGCTGCTCAAACCTTAGCTGGCCGCCTTAAACTTTTGCTGGCCGCAATGCGCCGCTCTTTTCTGCTTCCTCCAACGCCTGAGCCAGATCCTCGCGGGCTTTTTCAGCCTGGCGTTGGCGCGACCACAGGCTGGCGTACAAGCCGTCTTTCGCGATCAGTTCGGCATGCGTGCCTTGTTCGACCAGTTGGCCGTCGCGCAACACCAAAATGACATCGGCATGGATGATCGTCGACAAGCGGTGCGCGATCACAACCGTCGTGCGATTGAGCGAGACGCGATCGAGCGCATCTTGAATCTCTTTCTCGGTGTGGCTGTCGAGTGCGCTCGTTGCTTCGTCTAAAATCAGGATCGGCGGGCCCTTCAAAATTGTCCGTGCAATCGCGACCCGCTGCTTTTCGCCGCCTGAAAGTTTCAAGCCGCGTTCACCAACCATCGTGTCGTAACCGGCTGGCAGCGCGCGCACGAAGTCGTCAATCTGCGCCATCTTAGCGGCAGCAAAAACTTCAGCGTCGGTCGCATCCGCACGACCATATTTGATGTTGTAGAAAATCGTATCGTTGAACAAAACCGTGTCTTGCGGCACCACGCCCATCGCCGAACGCAGAGACGCCTGCGTGACCTCGCGCAGGTCCTGGCCATCGATCGTAATTCGGCCGCCGGTGACATCGTAAAAGCGCAGCAGCAAGCGCCCGATGGTGGACTTGCCAGCACCCGACGGACCGACGATCGCCACCATTTTTCCAGCCGGCACTTCAAACGACACGTCTTTGAGGATCTGGCGATCGGGATCATAGCCAAACCGCACACCCTCGAACCGGATCGTGCCACCTTTGACTTCCAGGGTTTTGGCCCCCGGCCGATCGGCGACTTCAGGCGATTGATCAAGCACATCCATCATGCGCTCGATGTCGGTTAGCCCTTGTTTGATTTCGCGGTAGACCATGCCCATGAAATTCAGCGGCATGAACAATTGCAGCATCAGCAAGTTGACCATCGCAAAATGGCCGACCGTGTGATTGCCCGCGATGACGTCTTGCGCCGCCATCACCAGACACAACGTCAGCGCGGCTGTAAAAATCACCGCCTGGCCTGAGTTGAGCACGGCCAACGATGTGTAGGATTTGATGCTCGCCGTTTCATACGATGCCATCGAGCGATCGTAGCGCAATGCCTCGCGCTCTTCGGCGCCGTAATATTTCACCGTCTCAAAGTTCAGCAAGCTGTCGACGGCCTTGGTGTTGGCGTCGGTGTCGCTGTCGTTCATCGTGCGGCGAATACCGACCCGCCAGTCCGTCGCCTTGACCGTAAACCACAGGTACAGCGCGATCATGCCGACGATTGTGACGATGTAGCGCCAGTCGAACTCGATCGCGCATACGACGATGATCAGCAAAAATTCAATGATGGTCGGGATTAGCGTCATCAGCGCCATGCGGCTGATGTTTTCGATGCCGGCCCGGCCGCGTTCGAGCACGCGCGTCAGCCCGCCGGTTTTTTTCTCCAGGTGAAAGCGCAGCGACAGCCGGTGCATATGTTCAAATGTCGTCAGCGCCAGTTTGCGAACCGCATGCATTGCAACTTTCGCAAACATGCCCTCACGCAATTGCACCAGCAGCGTCATTGCAATGCGGGATGCGCCGTACACCAAGCTGGCCAGCAGCGGCGCACCGACCAACCACGTCATTTGTTCTTTCGACGGTACGTTGCCGCCAGTGGCCGCAACCAGGGCATCGGTCGCCCACTTTAAGGTGTAGGGCACCGAGACCGTCACCACCTTGGCGATCACGATCAAAACCAGCGACCACAACACCGTTCTGCGCAAATCCGGACGGTCATGCGGCCAAACGTAAGGCCACAGTGCCCGCATCACGCGCGATTGTTCAGGTGATGGTTTGAAGCGCGCCCTCCAACCAGCTCCAGGCGTTTGGCGCGGCTGGCCTTCATTGGGTCGGCCGTTGTTAGGTCGCCCATCGTTGGGGCTGATCGTATCGGGTGGCAGGGCACGTTGCATCCCACCGCAATAAGATCACAGCCGCGCGTTGTCCATGGAGCCATTCAGCTCATCACCGGCAATCCGGCTTGGCTGGCGTGCCAACGCCTTCGGCCAAATGAACGACCGCGATAAACGTCACGATTACCGCCGCGACTTTTTCGGCACCATGACGCGTTGGCAAGGATAGATGCGATCAGGATCGCGGATCGTGCGACGGTTCGCTTTGCTGATGCGGGCGTAATACACGCCTGAACGATAATGGCGTTTTGAAATCCGCCACAAACTGTCGCCGCGCCGCACGACATAACGGGCGGGCGGGTGAACTTTGCGCCCGGCCGCATGACACGATGCGGCGCGTGAGCGGTGCGTTGCCAGTCGCCGCGACCAGGTTTGAACAGCGGGACCGCGCCTGGTTCGCCAGTTTTCTTGTGTCGCGCGCACAACCGCTGCCATGCGCCGCTCGCCTTTCGCGGCGCGCGCTTGGCTGCGCCATCCACTGTCGTCGCGATCGGCGTCGTCGCGGACGCCATCCCGGCTCGGGCGGCGTTCGAGCGCGCGTGCGGCCCTGTCCTGCGGGATTGGTTCGGTGGTGATGATGACGGTGCGGCGGGTGTCGCCAAGCGGTTTGGTCGGAACCACTTCGGGCGCTGCGGATGCGGCGTCGGCACGCCTTTGGTCCTCAGCTTTGCGGCGCTCTAGGGTTTTGCGGCGTTCGTCGGCAATCTGCGCTTCGGCTGCCCGCTGGGCATCGGCCAAGCGTTTGGTTTCGGCCAAGCGTTGTATTTCGGCTGCCCGCTCGGCTTCTGCGGCCTCGCGTTGGTCCGCTAGCTTCCGCGCGGCGTCAGCCGTTTTGGCTGCATCGGCGGCTTGTTTGGCTGCCCGAGCTTTGTGTGCGGCCTCTTCCTTTACCGACGCTTTGGCCTTGCCGTCGATCGACGTGTCGCGCTGATCATCCGGGCGCGGCTCGGAACTGGCTATCTTGCGGGCGTCGTCCTCAGCCCGCTTGGCCGCCGCCGCCCGCGCATCCTCGGCCTTCGTCTCATCGAGTTTCTTGGCAATCGCATCATTGCTCGCGCCATTCGTCGGCGGGATCGACAGGTCCTTGATGATCACGCCCTGATAATCGCGGTTTGCACGCGCCAGCCAATCTTGAATAGCGCCGATGATGCCGCCATAGCCGGGCGGTGGCTCAGAGACGTACGTCGATGGTCTAGGCTCTGACGGTGTCGCGGCCGATGGCGGGGGCGCGTCGACAGCCGGAGGTGCTTCCCGTCGCACCGGCGGCACCATGGCTGGCTTCGCTTGTGGCGCGTCACCCGCCGCCCCAGCTTGGGCAATCCGGGAACGTGGGGCTCGGCTCAACGTCTGAGATACGCCCACCCCATCACGAACTGACGAAGCGCTAATCGTGGGCGAAGCCAGCGCCGCACCACCGGGCAACTTTAAAACGCTGGCCACCCACATCACAGCGAAAGCGGCCATCCCACACAGAGCGCCAACGGGCACCGTGCTACCCAAAGCGGCGCTGATCTGGACCCAACCCCAAGAAAAATTCAGCGATCTTTTTGAAGCTTTTAGAGTGCCTTGCCACGTCATCATGAGATCCCTGATCAACTCAATGATGAGTAAAGCATGCGACAGCGACCAACGCCAACCGGCGCGCGTTTATTGCTAAGATCGCTGACGGGTTATCTGCCACACTCATCTGCCAGATTAGGATCTTGGCAAATGATGATCTCCGCAAATGTCGATTTTGGCCAACCCGGATCGTGGCCAATTCGGATCGTGGCCAAGTCGGCCCTCCGCAAGTCAATTCGAGGAGCTGCAAGTCCAAATCAACGTATCCCTTGTGGTGGCATGTTTTGCCAACCACGCCTTGCCACCGACGCGTTATCCCCTTCGCTTTGAAAGTCATCAATGTCACGCCACAATCGTCCCCCCAGCACACCTACGACGTCGTCATCGTCTACACGTTCCGCCGCCACCGATCGCCCGTCAGCCATCGTCACCGGAGTGACCAGCATCTGCGTCTACTGCGGCTCGGGACCAGGCGTTAATCCAGCCTACGCCGTTGCCGCGCGCGCACTCGGCCAAGCGCTGGCGGCAGCCAACATTCGCCTGGTTTATGGCGGCGGCAGCCTCGGCCTGATGGGTGAAGTCGCCCGCGCTGTCTTGAGCGCTGGCGGCAAAGTCACCGGCATCATTCCGGAGTTTCTCGGCGCCAAAGAAAAGATGCTGGAGGCCGTCGATGAACTGATCGTCGTCGAGGATATGCATGTTCGCAAGCGCTTGATGTTTGAGCGATCAGACGCGTTCGTGGCACTGCCGGGCGGTATCGGCACACTTGAAGAACTGGTCGAGCAACTGACCTGGTCGCAGCTTGGCCGCCATACCAAGCCGATTGTGGTGGCCAATATCGATGGGTTTTGGACGCCGTTTCTCGATCTGCTGACCCACATGAAAACCGAAACGTTCATCCGCCCCGGCCTCGACGTTCGGTTCGCTGTGGTCGACAAAACCGAAAACATCGTGCCAGCCGTGCTGGCAGCCTATACCAACGGCAACCTCGCCAACGACCACGCCGTGGTTGCCAAGTTTTGACGAGGACCGGTAACGTCGACCCCGACAGCATCGTAATCTCACCGACATAGCAGTGTGAGGACCGATGATGCGGACATGGACGATTTTGACGGCGTGCGCGATGTGGCTTTCCTCGGTTCCGCAAACGCTAGCCGCGACCAACAGCGCACAAGCAACGCGCATTCAAGTGACCGGCGAAATCGTCGATACATGGTGCGCAGTTTCCGGCTTGATGTACGGCTTTGGCACCGCTCACCATCAGTGCGCTGTCTGGTGTGCAATCGGCGGCATTCCCGTCAGTATTCGCGACGCTAGCGGAAACTACTACATGATCCTCAGGATCGAAGATGATGACAACAGTGTCGCAAATCCACGAATTGTAAAAATTCAAACACACAGCGTCAGCGTCGATGGCGACCTGATTGAACGTGACGGCGTAAAATATCTATTCGTCACGAAAGTCGCCGACGATAAAGGCATCGTCAATCTCACCCACGATGACTACGGCATCGTGCCGTTTGGGAATTGAGCACATGCTGAAACCAGTACTTTTCGCAGCATCCCTCTTTGCTCTGATGTCGCCGCCAGCGGATGCGGCCGACAGCTGGGGATTGGATAACGAAACCATTATCCAAATGCAGGTGACGGTTGTCGATCTAGCCTGCACCTTGAAAAACGATTGCAAACCAAACTGCGGCGACGGCAAGCGCCAGCTTGGTCTTTTGACGGCTGAAGGTAAACTGTATCCGGCAGTCAAATCGGCAACGCCCTTCGCCGGCCTGGTGCGCGATCTGCTACCTTACTGTGGGCAAATGATATTGGTCGACGGACTGATAATTGCCAATCCGGCGCTGACGATGGTTGCCGTCCAAAACATCCGCCTGACGGGTGACGCTCCTTGGCAGCCAACAACGGCATTTGAGACCGAGTGGACGGCGAAAAACGGCGCCGCCGAGGAGTGGATGCGAGCCGACAGCGACGTCAAAGCCGTGATCGCCGCCGACGGCGTTTACGGCATCAAGAGCTTGGTTGCCAAGCCATGAGCGCGCATTCGTTTGCTTGGACGCGGCGTACGGTTTTGACATCAGCGTTTGCGGCGGCCGCGTCGACATCCACTTTTGCCCACGGCGCTGGCGAACATAATGGCGGCCCAGGGAGGCCCCCTGAAAAAAGTCTCGACACAACGCCGAGTGACCCTCTGGCCGGGCGCTTTGGCGGGCCGTTTACATTGACTGATCATACTGGGCAAACCATTTCAGACACTGCGTGGCGTGGCTCATTGATGCTCATCTATTTCGGCTACACCCGATGCCAGGATGTGTGCCCCGTCGACCTGTCAGTCATGGCACAAGCGCTCGACGAACTCGGCCAAAGTGCCGACGCGATCCAGCCGATCTTCATCACGGTCGATCCGGCGCACGACACGTCCGCTCGGTTGGCTGAATTTATCAAGAACTTCCACCCTCGCCTCATTGCATTGACCGGGACGGAGCCCGAAATCGCGAAAGTCGCGCGGGCCTATAAAGTGCATCGCCGCAAAGTCATCACGGATGCAGCACAGCCTGAAAGCTTCATCGTCGATCACGGTTCGCTGACATACCTCATGGGACGCGATGGTGCATTTCTGACTCTCATCCCGCACACCACATCGCCGGAGCGGATGCGCGAGATTATCAAGCGATACCTCGGCGGCGCGTGAGACGTCGCGCGCTCGACCAATATTACTTGCCGTTGCGCTTCCGCGCCTTCCGCCGTATCAGCGCTGATGACCAAACTGACGCCGACACCGCAGCCCGTAGCGCCAGGATCGGCAGCCCTTGCCGCGCCCCCCGCCCGCATCGACCTAAGCGATATTGCCAGCCTCATCGCCCGCATGCGCGGCGGCGAGCGGCGCGCGATCTCAAGCGTCATTACCGAACTTGAACGCTTGTCTGCTGCGGCTCCTGCCCTGCTGCAAGGGCTGCAACCCTATTTGGGCCACGCGCTCGTCGTCGGCTTCACGGGTCCGCCGGGCGCTGGCAAATCAACGCTTGTCAACGCCGTCATCGAAACCCTGCGCGCTCAGGGTCGCACCGTTGGCGTTATCGCCGTCGACCCCTCTAGTCCGATTTCAGGTGGCGCCATCCTCGGCGACCGGATCCGCATGACATCGGCCCTTGATGACGATGGCGTTTTCGTTCGCTCACTGGCCTCGCGCGGCTATCTCGGCGGGCTATCGCCAGCGGCGGTCCGCATCATCGACGCCCTCGACGGCGCGGGCTTTGATATCGTGCTGCTGGAAACCGTCGGCACTGGCCAAAGCGAGATCGACGTCGCCGAAGTCGCCGATATCCGCATCGTGATTTCAGCTCCCGGCCTTGGTGACGACATTCAGGCCATGAAATCCGGCCTGCTCGAAATCGCCGACATTCTGGTCGTCAACAAAGGCGATCGCCCGGGCGCTGACCAAACCATGCAGCAGTTGATGGGCGCGCTATCAATCCGCGCCACGATGTCGGCCAAGGTACCGGTCCTCAAAACCAGCGCGCTTAACGGCGATGGCGTCGCAGCGCTGGTGGCTTCAATCGACGACATCGGCCGCGCACTCGCCGCCGCCGATGCCAAATCGCGCCGCCGCCGCCGGGCCCGCTATCTGATCGCGCGCGCTGCTGCTGACTTGGTGGCAGCCCGCATCAAAGCTGGCGCTGAACAGTCGAGCGGAGGAGCGTCTCTCGACCTGCTTGCCGACGCCGTTTTGTCGGGCACCATGACGCCAGATGCCGCCGCCAAGCGTGTGTTGCAGCTCTAAGTAATAGGCCGAAATAAATTGTGAGCGCTGAAAGGTTGGGGAAAATCGGTTTTTCGTAACCTTGTCGGGGGTTGCTGCATTGCAGCACGGCCGCGTCATCCGTAGTGTTCTCATCAACGCACACTGCCACACCACTGAAGTTGAACATCGTGTCGGGGTTTCACATGCTCAAGCGTATTGGCTTGCTTTCGGTCGCCGTTGCGACCGCATTTACATCGGCAACCGGACCGGTCGCCGCCGAGCAACTGGGTGCTGTGCAACTGCGCGCGCTGCTGGCCGGTCGGACCATTTCGTTGTCAGCACCCTTCGGGTCGTTACCGATCCGCTACAGCCCGGGCGGCACGATGGTCGCTAAATCCAAAGCCATGGGCCTGTTCGCTGGCGTCTCGGAAGATCGCGGCACCTGGCGCATTGCCGGCAATCGGTTCTGTCAGCGCTGGTCAGTTTGGAACGGCGGCAAGGAGCAGTGCTTCAGCGTCACCAAGACCGGCACCACAGTGCGCTGGACCAGTAATGACGGCATGACAGGCACGGCCGTCGCGACCAACTGATCCCTGGACCAGGTCAACAGCACAGATCACTACAAATTCCACGGCCGGAGCATTGCTTCGGCCGCTTCGCATGCCAACCAGAGATCGCCCCGCCACGCCACTATGGGCGGGTACGAAGACCCGCTTCGGCCACGTGCGGCTCTTGCCGATATGCCCTAAACGAGCTACCGACCTTTTAGGAATTTCATAGCGTAGCGCCTACGTTTTAATCGAACGGCAGCGTAAGCGGCGGCACACGGCCCAGCGCTACGTCGCCAGCGCTACGTCGCCAGCGCCACGTCAATTGCAAGCGGGAGACCACGTCACGATGTCGGACGAAGCCGTTGTCGCCCAATCGGGTCCCTACACCGTTGAATTGCAAGAAGGTCGGGATTACTGGTACATTAAGCGTCTGCGCTTTTATTTTGCGATGCTGCGCGGTAAAAAACCGTCGCGCGAATGGATGTTCGTCGGTGCTGAAGTGCGCCGACTATTGGAAGAAAGCAAGGAATCCTGAAAACTCGTGCTCAAAGCACGAGTGCGGGGATTTGGAG
>JANMII010000128.1:0-10958 GCA_031375665.1 Hyphomicrobium sp. | reverse complement strand
AGCCGAATATCAGTACACACCTATCCTTCAGAATTTTGCGCCGATTACATGGAGCGGAAAACCTTTCACTGACACCGTCACCAATTCGCCGCGTGAGGGTTGCGCTAAGTACGGCGTCAGGACGGATAAATGCTGGGCCTGCCCCTAATTGCGGCGGAGACCAGTTTAGGAACGGCAGCTCCGCCTGAAAAACCGTCACACTGCCGGTGGCGGGGCTAATTGAATGTCATTCAAAATACGATCTAGCTAGCGTAAGTCATTGCACTGATTGAATTGGCTATTTTTTCGGCACTTCAATTGCAGACCATCGACCGTTCGAGTGGAGCGCGCGAAGCTCGACTGCCGAAGCCGACGAAAGTCCCTATCCCATAACGCTCTTGAACCTGCGCTATCACCCACCTAGGGTTGTGTACGGTTGATGGGGATTAATTTCGCGATGGGACGGCGATCACTTCACACGCCAGAAGAGCTGCGATCGCTGATTTTAGCATCGTCTCGAACGATCATTGAGAAGCACGGCTTGCCTGGCCTGTCGGCGCGTGAAATCGCACGGTTGATCTCGTATTCCCCCGGCACGCTCTACAATATGTTCGAGAACATCGATGATGTGCTTCTAACGCTGCAAGTCGAAATGCTCCAAGAGGTTTCAGATCAACTGACCGCGGTCCCGAAAGGAGCCACGGCACGCGAACACATTGACGCTTTGACCGCGGCTTATGTCGATTACGCAATTAAGAACCGACATTTGTGGAACATGTTGTTTGCTCATTTACCGCCCTCGGGCGCAACGATACCGCCGGCGTTGCATGACCACGTTTTGACGATTTCTGCGACGATCAGCGGCGCGCTGGCCCCGCTGATGGGCCAATCAAGTGCGCAAGAAAAAGATCACGCCGCGCGAGCACTGTGGGCTGGCGTTCACGGCATTACGGCCATTGCCGTAACCGAAAAAGCGCCGGTCTTGAGCGCGAGTAACGCGCTAGAGTATGCGCACACGCTCACATCGACGTACATCGATGGCCTCGTCGCGCGGCAAGGGTTCGCCGTCGCCGCTCAATAGCCGCGAGGGGTTATCAGCGCGAGCCAATAAACTTTTGACTTATTGAGCGACCTCGGGCGCTATCGGTACGACTTCGCGAGGTGCATCCGGCATTGGTGCGACTGGCTCAGATGGGATGGATCCCGTTGTAAGATCGGCCGCTGCAGGGGCAGGCGGCACGCTCTCGCTGGGCGATCCAGATGCAAAGCGCGGCGGCGTTAAAATTCCAAACCACTTGTCGTCGGGCAGCAATCGGCGGTGCAATCCGCTCCATAAACTCTTCGAGCCAACTTCGTCGATGAAGATTTTGGTGGGCGGCGCGACCCAGATCGCGGCAGCGGTCGCGACCAACATGCCAAACGTGGCTGCAGCGAAACGTCGATCATAAAATTTTAAGGCCGTTCCAAACGACGATTTCACGCGGACATCCATCACATCGACCGAGTAGATTTCATCGAGTGCCAGGTGCGTAATGAAGCCAATCATCATGAAGGCCGAGGCGAGCCAAGCGACCGCCTCAGGCCGACCGAGCACATGATAATAAACGACCGCTGTCGCAACCGACGAGAACACCGCTGCCAGCAGCGAGTGCCACGTGCCACGATGGACCGATAGACGGTGAAAAATCGCATGCAAGCCGTAGCGGACTGCGACCAGGGTGCCGAGCCAAAGCACCCAGAGTTCAGCCACCGATAGCTTGGTTGCAGCGTTGAACAAGATTGCGAACGAAAACAAAATGGCGAGGCCGGCAAACATAGCGCGGCTTGGCCGCGAATCGCGCAGATCGATGTCGGGCAAAACGGAGCCGAGCACACCAGCCAACGTCACGGCGACCAGATTTTCGGGCGCAACAACATCGGCCGCCAGTGTTAAGGTCGCCAGTCCGCCAGATACGACCGTTCCGACACCGACATGAGTCGTGAAATTGGCCATGGCAACCTCTCCGGCCACGCCCTATGCGTGCGCCTTGTATATCTCAGCACCAGATTCGGTTGGCTGCGGCGAGGTACGGAAGTGGCTCGAAGCCTTCGCGCGTGTGGATAAGGCCTAAATTCGACCGACCTCCGGGTCGAATCGCACGCGTTGTGCCATCCGGCCGACGGGCTGCGTGCGGATCCAAACGCCATGCTCGAGCATCGCCGCGTGGCGCGGCTGGCTATCGCAAGGTCGCAAACTGTGGCACCAAGCTGTCGCATACGCGGCCGCGAAGGGCGTTTTGGCGATGACTCCAACGTCCACAATCTTGACCGACAAAATTGCAGCATTTGCGCTAGTGAATATAGCCGTCGCGGCAGGCGTCATGTTGATCAAGTATTCCGCGTATTACGTTTCGGGCTCAGTCGCGTTGTATTCCGATGCGCTTGAAAGCGTGGTCAACGTCATGACCGCTGGCGCGGCGTTTGTGGCTGTTCGTTTCAGTGCTCGGCCGGCCGACCATGACCACCAATTCGGCCACCACAAAGCTGAGTTTTTTGCCGCGATCTTTGAAGGCGCTATGATTGTCGTCGCAGCTTTCTTGATCCTTGCAAAAGCCTATGCCGCGCTGACGACAACAGTGGTTTTGCAATCGCCGACACTCGGGCTGGCGATTAGCGCGGCTGCGACAGTTATCAACGCAATCTGGGCCTACATTCTTGTTGCGCGAGGATCGCAGTGGCGCTCACCGGCACTGGTCGCTGATGGCAAACATCTCTACACCGACGTCATAACTTCAATTGGTGTCATCGTCGGCCTACTGCTCGCGCTCGCGACAGGATGGTCAATACTTGACCCGTTACTCGCCGCAGCGGTCGCGCTCAACATCTTATGGACAGGGTATCGAATAGCTCTGCAATCCATGTCCAGCCTGCTTGATCAGGCCGCGTCGCCGGAAATCGAAACGCACATCTGTCGGGTGATTGAAGCCAACGGTCATGGTGCGATGCAAGCTCATGACATTCGAACGCGGCAAGCGGGTCGCGCGCTGTTCATTGAGTTCCATCTGGTGGTTCCGGGCGCCATGACGGTGGACGCCGCCCACGCCATCTGCGACCGGCTGGAAGATGCCATCGAAGCCGCTATCGACGGCTCGGAAGTCGTTATTCACGTCGAGCCAGAACATAAAGTAAAGGTTGGCGTGCCTGGCGCCGTTGATCTGTAGACCGGTGCAAGCGATATTCGGCGACGACCGGTGCGCGTCATCACCCGAGCCGTTCAGCCCACAAATCATAATCGTCGGCGTGGGCAACTTTGGCTGAGATGATATCGCCGGGTTTGCAGCGGGTTTCGCCGTTGAGAAACACGCTGCCGTCAATCTCGGGCGCATCCCAGCGCGAGCGGCCGATGGCACCCTCGTCATCGACCTCATCGATCAAGATATCAATCGTGCGACCGACCTTTTGAGCCAGCAACTGTGCGCTGACGTCTTTTTGCGCCGCCATGAAGCGATGCCAACGCTCGGCTTTCAGTTCCTCGGGCACCGCGCCATCAATGGCGTTGGCCGTAGCGCCATCGACAGCTTCATATTTGAAGCAACCCGCGCGGCTAATCTTTGCTTCTTTCAACCATTCGAGCAGAAACGCAAAGTCGGCTTCCGTTTCGCCGGGGAAACCGACGATAAACGTCGAGCGGATCGCCAAGTCCGGACACACATCGCGCCAGCGGCGAATGCGGTCGGCGGTTTTGTCTTGGGCGGCGGGACGACGCATCGCTTTCAAGACCGCCGGTGACGCGTGCTGAAACGGAATATCGAGATAGGGCAAAATTTTACCCTCGGCCATGAGTGGGATGACATCGTCGACGTGGGGATAGGGATAGACGTAATGCAGGCGAACCCAGGCACCAAGATCGCCCAGCGCCGTGCACAGATCGAGAAAACGCGCTTTAAGCGGCTGCCCTTTCCAAGGACTGGTCGCGTATTTCAAATCTAGCCCGTAAGCGCTGGTATCCTGACTGATGACGAGCAGCTCTTTGACGCCAGCCGCAACCAGTTTTTCAGCTTCCGCCATTACGTGATTGGCTGGTCGGCTGGCGAGGTCGCCGCGCAGCGATGGGATGATGCAAAACGAGCAACGGTTGTTGCAGCCCTCGGAAATTTTTAAATACGCGTAATGGCGCGGTGTCAGGCGCAAACCCTCGGGCGGGACCAGATCGACAAACGGATGGTGCAATGGCGGCACCGCGTCGTGCACCGCGTCGACAACTTGCTCATATTGATGGGGACCCGTAACCGCGAGCACGCCCGGGTGGGCTGAGCGAATGCGGCTTTCTTCAACGCCAAAGCAACCTGTAACAATTACGCGGCCGTTGGCCGTCATGGCCTCGCCGATCGCGTCCAGACTTTCTTGCTTGGCTGAATCGAGGAAGCCACACGTATTGACAACCACGACATCGGCGCCCGCATAATCGGCGGCGATCTGATAGCCCTCTGAGCGCAATTTCGTAATGATGCGTTCGCTATCGACCAGCGCCTTGGGACAACCAAGCGAAACGAAGCCGACCTTGGGCTGACGCGCTGCATCGATCTTTGCCGCTGACTTTAAATCACCAGCCGCGAGACGACGGATCTTGGGGGTTGCGCTGGCGCGGGCCTTAGCCGAGATTTTGGTCATGACCGCGCTTCTAGCGGCAGCGTTGACCAAGTGCAATTGACGCAACGGTTGAGCGGATTGAATTGCGCGCAACCAGGGCGTGACCGATTGACCAAATGAGGGGCTGTTAGGACTAGCATGATGAATACTGATCGGAAAAATTGGCCGCAATGACGGTGAGCGCGATTATTTTGGCAGCGGGGCGCTCGTCGCGGTTTGCCGATGGTCACAAGTTGCTTGCGACGCTCGACGGTGTGCCACTCATCCGGCGGGCGATTTTATGCCTCGATCAGTCGATCGACGTATCGGACATCGTGGTCGTCGTGCCTACCGACTGCGACGCTCTGCAATCTGCAGGCGGGGCCGGGCGCTGGCGCTACGTCGTTAATGCCCACGCGGCAGGCGGGCTCTCGACATCGTTGCGCTGTGGCATCGCCGCGCTGGACGCCGACAGTTGCGGCGCATTGGTTGCGTTGGCCGATATGCCGTTTGTTCGGCCCCATCTGATCAATGATCTGACCGCAGCGTTCATAACCCACGGATGTAACAAAATCGTCTACCCAGTCGACGCGGACGGCGTGCAAGGTCATCCTGTTGTCTGGCCGCGGTCGATGTTTGCAGAGCTTGACGCGTTGTCTGGCGATCAAGGCGGTAAGAATATTTTACAGCTCAATGCTAGGCTGTGCCATGGCGTGCGACTGACGGGTGATAGTGCCCCGGGTCACGATGCCCAGGCCAACCGCGCCATGAGTGATCAGGCGGTTTTCGATATTGATACCGTCGAAGACCTCAATCGGGCACGCCAGCGCGACTACTAACCGATGCGCCGCAAATGATTGTCAAATGCGACATCGGCCAACTGTTGCGCTGTGACGATTGCGCCTGTGGGAGACGCCGCGCGGAAAACACCAAAGCCCGACGTTTCAGCAAAGGTATCGGCTGTAACCGGTGCGAGGCCGCACGTGTCTTTAAGGTCTTGAATGGCAATTGTAGTAGCGGTTGCTGTGTCGACATAAATAATGCGCCCGGCTTTTGGCGCGCTTGCCGCCAGCACGCGACCGTCCGCACTCACGGCAACCGAGCCGATGTAATCCTTGAAGTCGCCCGATCCGCGCGCGGTGATATTGGCGAAACTCGGAGCTGTCTCACGACTGAAACTGCCGATCAGACCGGGCGCCGACCCCGGATCGCCCTCCCATTGTCCACCGAACCAGACCCGTCCGTCCGGATCGGCTGCCAAATGGCGAATTGACAGTTGACGCGCCTCGGCTGTGAGGTCGTGACGCTGCAAAAGCGCTCCGCTTTTACGATCAACGAATGCCAGTGACGGGCGCATGTCCTCGACGTTGAGATTTTCGCGCGCGGCGTCAGGCATCGTATCAAGGCCGCCATTTGCAACGACGAGCGTGTTACCGTCAGCGAGCAGGATGACCTCGTGCGGGCCGATGCCAAAACTTTGATGCTCGCCAATTTTCTTGAAGCCGGCTGAGACGTCATAAATTCCGATGACGCCGACACCGTCGGGGATGTTGTTTTCCGTCGCGTACAAGAGCCGACCATCGGTCGAGAATGCGCCGTGCCCGAAGAAGTGTCGATCTGGTGGGGTCGTAAAAACGACCGGTTGGCGCTGACTGTTGGTTTGAAAGGCGACGGCAAACGTTCCAGGTCGGCGGGAAAACGCAACGGCCAGTCCACTTGCCGAATGAACCGCGATGTCGTGGCCTCGCGCCGACAATGGAATGTCGCGTAACACACGGCCGTCAGCGGCCAACAGCACAACGCTGAAGGTGCCGTCAGGGTGGCGAGCGGACGACACAAATTGGGCAGCGGCAGCATCGGTGCCAGCCAACGCCGATCCGGCCGTTGCTGGCACACACAGCATGGCGAGCGAATTCAGCAACAGTGTCCGGCGATCAACGTGCACGTTAATCTCCATCAAGCTCATTGAAACCGACGGTGAGGTGCGAGGCCGTTGCAAGTTCTCGCGATACCAATTTGCGCAGGCCGGTGATTTTATCGAACAGTTCGCGCAAGCTCGGCGCTGTGGCGCGTTGATCGTTTGCCACTCTACCGCCGACGCCGTCGCTCGAGCGGATCGCACGCCATGCGCCGTCCGCCCAGTTTTTAACCCACGCCTGCTCTGCGTCCAAGTAAGCCTCTAATCCGAGCGCGTCATAGAATTCATTTAACGAGGCGACGAATGCGGCGTAATGCACCTTGGTGAGCTTGGACGCAGCGTACGGTCCTGACGCCTTGCCGCTGTCAATCATTCGCGGCTTGATTTGCACGTCAGCCGCCAATTGAAAGCCGACCAAAAGCGCTTTGACCAGTTCACTCGCCGCTTCACTTGGTTCGCGGTAGGTCGGATTGTCGGAGCCGGGTCTCAGCATTTTTGATTGCCAACCGCCGTCGCTCACCCAGCCGTCATGCAATGCAGCGGCATTGTCAGCGATCGCGCCCGAGATACTTTGCGCCAGTGCGCAACGCGTGGCGTTACCCTCACCTGGACCGAGCGGTGATGTCTGATCGGCCAATAGCAATTCAAGTGCGGGCAATCCCTGCAGGGCTGCACTTTGCTGTTTAATGAGTGCGGTGCTTGGTGGCGTAGTTTGCGACGCAAAAAGCAACTGGCGCATTTGGCGTGCCAACACACCGCGCGGATCTGGCCAGAAAAAAAGCTTCTCCCGCATGCCGTCCTTTTGCATCGGGCCAAAGCGCAAGAATTCGATTGCCGCGAAAGCGCTGACAGCATTGCTAAACGCTGTCAACGCACGCGCCCGGGAGGCCTTGTCGCCTTGTGTGCACAGTGCTGTGATCGCAGGTGGCAACTCCGCAGCGGCACCCTTGAAGGCTATAACGTGCGGCACGACGTGCGTTTCCAGAACTTTTTGTACGATCGCATAGGGGTCAGCTGCAAGTTCAGCCGACGCTGTGGCGACATTGACGCCACCGGACATAACCGTCAGCGCAATCGCCGTCGCAAGGTAGCGAAGTAATCTGATCAACATTGCGTTAGAGGCCCTTCACATAATCAACGAGGCGCGTGCGATCATTCAGCGACAGTGCCATGAATTTCGATCGGCTAGCCTGACCTTCACCACCGTGCTTGGCAATAGCCTCTGCGATGGTCGCCGCAGATCCGTCATGCAGAAACCGCCTCTCAAGGCCGGTGCGAGTGCCATGCAGCAGCGATGGTGTCCGCCATTCGCTGGGCGCCACACCTGGCTCACCAACACCGTCGTTCAACTCCAGCCCCATGTCATGCAACAACAGGTCGGTGTACGCTGGAACACGCGTACCGGCTTTGCTTGTGAGGGCTGGAACGTGACACGACGCGCAGCCGGATTGAGTGAACAACGCGTCTGCCGCTGGGTTTGTCGGCGGCACGGGCGCATGCAACGATGCTAGGTAAGTTGCGACCAGCGCGATCATCTGCCCGGAAATCTCGCGGCCCTCAAACGCTTTGCTCTCGCCGGTTCGAGCTTGCCAACATCGGGACTGTCGCGGTGTGCAATCGCCGTACGGAATTGGTCGTAGCGGCGACGATAAGCCAAGGTCGATCGCGAAGGCGTGGGCAATCTGATCGGTGAGCGAAATCTGCGTCGCCTTCCATCCGAAACGACCGATGCCGCCCGGCACGATGTGAGCCCGGCCCGAAATGCCATCGCCGTTTGCGTCATCGGGATCGGCGCGCCGTAAAATCTCGTCATCTGGGATCGTATCGAAGGCTGCACGGCCGACCAGCCCCATCGACTGGCGGATACTGGTTCGAACACCCGGCCCCAGCGGGGCACCATCACGGGCGATGCGCAGTTGCGGTAAAAACGTGATTTCAGCTTCACTCTCCAGGCCGGGAATAGCGTTGGTCTGGAATTGTAGACCGTATGTCGGGTCATGTTCACCGGCTGCGGTACCCAGGCGCACAACGGCTCCAACGAGGTCAGGATGCCCGCTTGTGCCGATTTTTACCGAGCTGCCTCCGCCGCGCGCGTGGCACTGGCTGCACGACCGCGCGTTGAATAGAGGTCCAAGTCCGTCCGAAGCATCCGTCGATGATGGGGCCGGTATCCAATCGCGTTCGAACAACGCTTTGCCGGCCATCGCGTCAAGCGAATCAGCGGCGGCGATCGTGCCTGACATCGCGACAACCAGCGCGACGCCTCCACAGCGCAAACCATTTCGGACGGTGGCAATCATGCGACGGTCATATAACCCATCATGCCAGTTTCCTGATGCTCAAGGATATGACAGTGTACCATCCACAGGCCGGCATTGTTGGCCGTTAGAGCAATCTCTAGACGTTCCTTCGGCAGTAACAGGACCGTGTCGGCGCGATAACGCGGTAGGCTGCGCAAGTTCGATTTCAAAACTTCAAACGTGTGACCATGAATATGGATCGGGTGCGCGTTCGGCGTGATATTGCTGAGTTCGATAATATAATTTCGACCGAGCACAAGACGCGCCAGCGGGGGCCCAAGGTCACTGTGATCGACACTCGACCAAGCCTGCTTGTTGATGGCCCAGAAGGTGCGCTTTGACAGACAAAGTTTGCCGATGGGTAGACTTTCGCCGTCGCTGATAGCAGCGACTGATGCGCCAGTCGCAGTCGCCATAAAGGTCAAGTTGATGCGTTCACTCAAGGCGTGATCAACCACCGGGTGGAGGTTGGTTTTAAGGGCAACAGGGACGAATTTATCCCGCCGAACATCGGGGCCTTGAGCAACGAAATGGGCGAGCGGCACTGGCTCAGCACTGAAATAATCATAAAGTGTTGCGCGCTGGCCTGACTTTGGCGCACGCATTAAAATGTCTAGTCGTGACGCCGGTCCAATGCGCCATGAGCCCAACTCGATCGGTTGGCAGCCGTTACCGTCGATTGCGATAATGGCGGCATCAGCTCCCTCAAATCCAATCTCAGAAATGCGCGTTGGATCAACGTTGAGTAAGCGCAGCCGAACGTTGCCCGATGATGGCACGGCGTAGACCGGCTCGCGAACGCCATTGATCGCCCGCACTGTGCCGTTCGTGCCGCTACGGCTCGCCCCTTCATCGGTGGTGAATGGCAAAAATGAACCCGCAGCATCGAGCCGCCAGTCCTTCATCATCAACACCACGTCGGCGTCTGACGGGACGACTTCATCGCCCTCCACGATCATCGCGCCAAAAAGGCCTCGGCCAAAATGTTCAACCGAGTTGCAGTGGGTATGAAAAAAGAACGTCCCAGTTTCCGGTGGTGTGAATGTGTAGCGGCCCTGTTGGCCGCGACCAATGGGTGTTTGTGTGAGGTAGGGCACGCCGTCTTCGCGGTTCGGGATCCGCAATCCATGCCAGTGGATCGTGATGATTTCATCGGCGGTTGGAAGGGCGTTTTTAACGACGACGTCGAAGGGCTGACCTTTTTTCAGACGGATGACGGGCTGGGTAGATTGCGAAGTGAATGTCCAAAGCGGCAATCCGCTGCCGCCAAAGCACGGCAAAGCCACAACGCGTTCAGCCGCCTCCAATTCATAAGCGCCCGTCGGCTGTGCGCGCAGTGGCGCTGGCGGGCGTGTCAGTACGTCGCCTGCAAACGGCGATAAGGCCACGGCATGCTGGCGCAATCCCCCAGTCACTGCAACGGCCGCCGTTGACAGCAAAAGCGAGCGGCGGCTCAGACGGCTGGTGGTCACGCTGTTCCTCATGTCGATGGCGACGAGGTGGCAGCCAACGACGCCGCACCCGCCTCATCGGTGGCGATCCTAAGTTTGGACCACCTAGTTTTGTGTTACCGAGCCCGGATCATCGAGACTGTCCGAGCCTTCGAATTTGGCCTGCAGTTTCAGAGCTGCAACAACGGCTTCGACCGCGCGGGCTTGATTAACCAGAGCGTCGACCGCGTCGAGGATGAGTGCGTTACCGGCTGCATTGCCGGCCGCTAACATTTGATCGTACGCCAATTCCCCGCTATCGGCCTTGTCCTTGATTGCTTTGAGTTTTGCCTCGGTCACGGCCATGGCCTGGTGGACGCGTTTGGCTGCGTCTGGGGCAACAGCTTGCGTGTAGGCCGCCATACTTGGGCCCGACACGGTCGATGTGCCGCTGTAGCGACCGTTCCAAATATTCATCATGCCAATTTGATTGAAGTAGTGGCTGTTGTGCGTGTTGTCGGAAAAGCAATCATGCTCTTCCTCGGTGTCGTGGAGCAGCACCCCGAGTTTCATGCGTTCACCGGCGAGTTCGCCATAGGACAACGACCCGATGCCGGTCAAGATTGCAGCCATTACCGCTTTATCGCTTTGAGCCACCAGCGACTTGCGTGCCGCACCATTCGGCTTCCACGCCTCAACCATGCTGTCGAGGTCATCGATCAG
>JANMII010000092.1:0-12597 GCA_031375665.1 Hyphomicrobium sp. | reverse complement strand
CGTGATCGACCGCGACGTCATCCAAGGCTTTCTCGACAAACGCCGACCTGGCCAATCGCGCTTTACAACGCAGCGACGCGAGGCCGACGAAGTCCGTATTCTGTCGGGCGTCTTCGACGATGCTGCGGGTCGCGTTGTATCAACCGGCGCACCGATCGCACTTGAGATCTTAAACACGGACCAACGCTCGAAAGACTACGGCGATATCAAAGACAAATACCGCCCGGGCCACGCCGACTACACCTACGACGCGAAGTACGCCATTCGCGATTATCGCGGCGGCGGCCGCTCCTCGGCGCGCGAAACCGCAGCCCGCGTCGCAGCTGGCGGGATCGCGCGCTCGGTCATTGCAGGCGTGACGATCCGCGCCGCTTTGGTTCAAATGGGTCCGCACACGATTGATCGCGCGCGCTGGAACTGGGCCGACGTCGATGCCAATCCCTTTTTCTGCCCGGATGCTAAGGCCGCAAGCGAATGGGAAACGTACCTTGATGGCATCCGCAAAGCTGGGTCGTCGTGTGGCGCCGTCATCGAAGTCGTCGCTGAAGGCGTGCCGGCGGGTTGGGGTGCGCCGCTCTACGGCAAGCTCGATCAGGATTTGGCTTCCGCGATGATGTCGATCAACGCCGTCAAAGGCGTTGAGATCGGTGCTGGCATGGGGGCCGCCGCGCTAACTGGCGAAGCCAACGCCGATGAAATGCGGATCGGTGCGGACGGGCGGCCGATGTTTCTGTCGAATCACGCGGGCGGCATTCTGGGTGGCATCTCGTCGGGCCAGGACATCATTTGCCGCTTCGCGGTCAAGCCGACATCGTCGATCCTCTCTCCGCGCCGGACGATCGACAACCACAACACCGAAACCGACATCATCACCAAAGGCCGACACGACCCATGTGTCGGTATTCGCGCGGTGCCGGTCGGCGAAGCGATGATGGCCATCGTGCTGGCCGATCATTTTCTGCGCCACCGCGGACAATGCGGCGTATGATATCGGGCGCATTACTATTGATCTGCAACCGCAACGACACCTAAAACAGGATCATGGCGCGCTACGACCGCATTGTCATTCTCACCGGTGCTGGCCTGTCAGCGGAGTCCGGCGTCTCAACCTTCCGCGATCCGGCCGGCATATGGGCGAAATATGATTGGCGTGACGTCGCAACGCCCGAGGGCTTTGCGCGCGATCCCGACGCCGTTCACGCGTTCTACAACATGCGTCGCAAACTCCACATCGGCATCGCCCCCAACGCCGCTCACCATGCCTTAGCGCGCCTCGAAGCCGAACACGGCGATGTCACGATCGTCACGCAAAATGTTGACGCTTTGAACGAAGCGGCTGGATCAAAGCGCCTCCTTCATATGCACGGCGAAGCGCTGAAGGTTCGATGCCAGCACTGCGCGGCGCGGGCCAATTGGCGCGACGACCTCTCGCGCGCGACATCCTGCCCATCATGTCAGCTCTCCGGTGGCCTCCGACCCGATGTCGTGTGGTTTGGCGAAACGCCGTATCATCTCGATGCGATCAGCGATCTGCTATTGACCTGCGACCTCTTCATGTCGATCGGCACCAGTGGCAACGTTTATCCAGCCGCCGGGTTCGTTACCCAAGCGCGTGCATCTGGCGCTCACACTGTCGAGCTCAACCTTGAGCCCTCGCAAGGCGCGAGCTTGTTCCATGAAGCAATCTATGGCGCAGCGACCGCCATTGTCCCAACTTTCGTCGAGCGGCTGCTCGCCGCCAATGATTAGCGCTTTGGATTGTCACGCACGAACGTTGCGACGGCTTCGATGTGGGTTGAATACTCGAATTGATCGATCGGCGTAACGCGTTTCAGGGCGTAACCGCCATCCATAAGAACGCGAGCGTCGCGCGCCAGCGTCGCTGGATTGCATGATACAGCCACGACCGTTTTGACCTTCGATTTCGCGATCATCCGGGCTTGCGCTTCGGCGCCAGCGCGCGGCGGATCGAACACGATCGCATCGAAAGCATTCAACTCCAACGCCGAAAGCGGCTCGCGAAACAAATCCCTGACCTGAGTTGTAATCGGCTTTATGCCAGTCGCCCTTTTTACACCGGCCTGCAATGCTGCCAGCGCGTTGGCATCACTGTCGTAGGCAGCCACTTTCGCGCGTTGACTGAGTGGAAACGTAAAAGCCCCAACGCCTGAAAACAGATCGACCACAGTTTTTGCCGAGCCGACGGCTGCGATAACCAGCTCTGCCATATCGGCCTCAGCTTCGCGTACCGCTTGAATGAACGTGTGCGGCGGAACTGCGACTTCGGTCGAGCCGAAATGTAACGTCGCCGGCAGCGCTTCAAAAATCGTATCGCCGTTGATGCTGACGCGTGCCAGCGGAACGGCTGCGGCTTGGCGTGCGAGTTCGGTCCGCACATCGGGCGACAGGACACGGCGAACTTCATCAAGTCCGACATCGAGGCCGGACGACATCATCGTGACGGTGACGCGAACGTCCTCACGTTTTGGCAGTAGATCGGCAATCAAGCGGCGCACTGCTGGCAAAGCTGCAACGATGCGCCGATCGAGCACGGCACATTCCGCGATGTCGATCAAATCGTGCGTGCCCGCTGCGTGAAAACCCAGATGCACATTGTGGTCGTGCTGATGGGCTGAAAAGACAGCGCGGCGGCGCGGACCACGCGCGGGCATCGTTGCATCAACCACAGTTTCGATACCGCGCGAATTGAAGGCAGCCGCGACTTGATCGTGCTTCCAGGAGAGGTAAGCAGCTGGAGCCATATGCTGCAACGAGCATCCACCGCAGTGGCCAAAGTATCGGCACACCGGCGCAACACGATCGGGGCTCGCCACCACTACGTTGTCGAGCGTGACGTGGGGACCGTTGAGCGTCACGGCTACCCGTTCACCCGCCAGCGTGAACGGCACGAAAATCTGCCGCTCGCCGTCGCGCGCAACGCCATCTCCTTGAGCGCCGACGCGGTCGATGACAAGCTCGCGCACGTCTGATGCTCGGTCGCGCGGCGCACCGGACCGTGATTGAGCCATAATTGAAACGTCCGCTAAAATGCGCGCAGCTTTGAAACCGCAGCGCTGCCGTTATCGTTTATTCAAAGCAATGATTGCAACCGCTCATTCACCACTCGCGTGGCCGTGTCTGAGCCTTCTGGAGAATCCATGATGAACCGCCGTGATTTCGTCAGCAGTGTCGCCGCTTCCGCAGCGGTTGGCGTAACAGCGCATTATGCGTCGTCCGCGATCTCCTACCCCGCATTGGCTGGTGATGCGACGGAGGCCGTGTTTTCCTTGCCGCCGCTCGGGTATGGTTACGACGCGCTGGAGCCGCATATCGACACAGCGACGATGACCGTTCATCACAGCGGTCATCACCAGGCCTTCATCACACAGCTCAACAAGCTTGCCGTTAAGGTGCCTGAACTGAAATCAAAAAAGATTGAGGACGTCCTGACGTCGCTTGACGCGATTGCAACGGAAAACCGCTCGGCAGTTCGCAACAATCTCGGCGGACATTTCAACCATACGTTTTTCTGGGATCTTATGACGCCCGGTGGCGCCAAGACGCCGACCGGCGACCTTGCGAGCGCCATCGACGCCGCCTTTGGATCGAAGGATAAAATGATCGAGGAAATGACTAAGGCCGGCATGATTCGATTTGGGTCAGGTTGGGCGTGGCTTGCCGTCGGCAAAGATAAAAAGCTGGCGATTTTCAATACGCCCTACCAAGACACACCACACATGGATCTCGCCGCCAAGCCGGTCATCGGCGTCGACGTGTGGGAGCATGCGTATTACTTGAAGCATAAAAACAAGCGCGCGGATTATCTTGCGGCCTGGTGGAATACCGTCAACTGGGACAAGGCCGCAGCAAATTTCAGCAAGGCAAGTACGTGATTCACAACAGCGAGATTAAACGACCGGCGCTGCCAAACGGCGTGCCGGTCGTTTTATGTCAATCGCCATTATTGATCGTTGACGGCGTAGCGGCCTGGACCGTGTGCAAACACCATTAGCAATCCACCGGCGATCGCGACATTTTTCGTCAACAGCAACCACTGCATCTGATCGGCGGTGTTGCCATGAAAAATCACGCCGGCAGCAATCGTAAAGATCGCCAGCGCCAATGCCGCAAAACGCGAGAAGGCCCCAGCTAGCAAAAGCAAACCGCCGCCCAATTCGAGGGCGATCACGGCTGGCAGAAGTGCGCCAGGAATGCCGAATGACTGCATGTATCCGGCGGTGCCTTCATAGCCACCAATTTTCCCGATTCCTGCATAGATGAAGATGGCAGCGAGCAAGGCGCGCCCCACCAGACTGGCAATCGAAGACATAGCAATTCCTCTCTTAAAGAATCAAAGCAGCTGATGATCGCGTAACATGATGCGGGCTTAAACCGCATGACAGTCTGATTGTATCAGGGCGACGCTACTTAATTTGGTCCGTAATGCGCGCCGATGACATTGCGGCAGGCTTGCCAAGGGCAATGACGCCTCCGGCCATACTTTGCAGCGGACACGCAGGCCGGTATCCAACAGACCGTCGGCTGCAAATTGGTGCAAAACGAAACCGCCAGAGCCGCCGGTAAAGGTTGCTCCAAGCGCGCTACTATCGCTAACACTCACCGACGTCGTGCCTCGGTTGGGTGCGAGAAGGGCTCGACCGAAAGTCAGTCAGTCCATGAAGCCACAGAAGCACTGAAAACATCAACGTGCGCCGTCTGCAGCTATCGGTCAGCGTCAAGTGGTTCAGTGCCCTTCGGGCGGCCATCGGCGCCAAGGGTCAATTTCTCGACCTTTGCCTCGGCTTGCTTGAGCAGGCGGTCACAATGGTCGCGCAGCGCTTCACCACGCTCGTAGATCGCAATGCTTTCTTCAAGCTCGACATCGCCCCGCTCCAAGCGGCCGACGATTGCTTCAAGTTCTTTCAGCGCCCGTTCGAAGGCCATGTCTTTGATGTCTGCGTGGCCTTTGGCTGGCGCTTTGCCTGTCGTCATCGGATTGCAGCCTCTGTCAGTTGACCAAAATGGCCTTAAGTACCGACCTCCATAAGGGTTTTGACGTGAACCGCAACCGACTGCGCCAACCCTGTCAAATCGTATCCGCCTTCAAGCATTGAAATGAGCCGGCCGTTCGACCGGCGCCGAGCAACACCTGCGAGTTGCTCGGTGGCCCAGCGGAAATCTGCTTCGACCAAGCGCAATCCACCAAGCGGGTCACGTTCGTGCGCATCGAAACCAGCGGAAATGATCACAAGGTCGGGCGCAAAGTTATCGAGCGGCGCGATGATCCGCTCGGCGAACGCCTGCTCGAAACGTTCGCGGCCATCACCTTCGCGCAAGGGTGCATTGAAGATGTTGCCGACACCTGTTTCACTGACCGCGCCCGAACCTGGATAGAGCGGCATTTGATGAGTAGATCCGTAAAATAGGTTTTTGTCGGACCAGAAGATGTTCTGTGTTCCGTTGCCGTGATGGACATCAAAATCAATGACTGCCAACCGCTCTGCGCTGTATTTAGCCCGCGCGTAATACGCCGCGATCGCCACATTGTTAAACAGACAAAAGCCCATTGCTTTATCGCGTTCTGCGTGATGTCCCGGTGGGCGAACCTGACAAAAGACGTTTGCTGCGCGCCCAGACATCACCGCATCGACGGCATCAAGACCCGCTCCAACGGCACGGCGCGCGGCGTGCCATGACCCAGGCGACATGACGGTATCGCCGTCGATGTGAATTTGACCTTCGCTGAAACCGTCGGCAAGTTTACCGAGCTGCGCAATCAAGCGCGGGCTGTGGGCCATAACCATGAAGCCCTGATCATCATCGCGCAGCGACGCTTCTTGCCGGATGAGCGCGCTGTAGACATCATCGGACAGAGCTTTGTCGATTGCGCGCATGCGGTCGGCTCGCTCAGGGTGACCAGCACCCGTATCGTGGTCGATGAAGGCCGGGTGTGAGATCAGTAAAGTTGCCATAAAGAGCCGTGTTTGAAGGTCAGTGTTTGTCGAGGGTGGACCGGCACGTGTGATCGCGTCAGGCTCACATCACGCCAACTGAGACACACGCGCTATCCTGACACCGGGCGGTGGCAGACTGTCGGCTGGCACAAAAAAATCGGGGGCAAGCGGCATCGTTGGATCAATGCGATACTTTTCAAAGTCGGTAACATGACCAACAGCGTGCAAAAACGTATCGTCGATCAGAAAGTTGCCGGTGAAGGTCTTAGCTGGCTGCGTAAAGAGCAAATGAGCCGCATCTGCCATGATGTCCGGCGTTCGGCTCATGCGCATGAGCTTGTCACCACCGAGAATATTTTTGATGGCAGCCGTCGCAATCGTCGTCCGTGGCCACAAAGCGTTGACCGCGATGCCGTCCTTTGCGAGCTCTTCGGCCAAGCCAAGCACGCATAAGCTCATGCCATACTTGGCGATTGAGTACGCGACATGACCCGCAAACCACTTCGGATGCAGATCGAGCGGCGGCGAGAGCATCACCACGTGCGGATTGGCAGCACGCCGAAGATGCGGCAGGCACAGCTTGGTCACCAAAAACGTGCCGCGCGTATTGATCGACGACATCAAATCAAAGCGCTTCATTTCAGTTTCTTCGGTCGCCGTTAGCGAAATCGCACTCGCATTATTGACGCAAATATCGATACCACCAAAGGTCGCGACCGTGAGATCAATGGCCCGTTGCACCTGATCCTCATGACGAATGTCACACACGATCGGCAGCGCGATGCCGCCAGCTCTTTGAATTTCAGCCGCCGCCGTATGAATGGTGCCGTCCAGTTTTGGCGTTGGATCGGATGTTTTGGCCGCGATTGCGACCTTGGCGCCATCACGGGCGGCGCGCTTGGCAATCGCGAGGCCGATGCCGCGGCTCGCGCCTGTGATAAAAAGCGTTTTGCCTTTGAGTGAAGCGTCTGATGGTACGGCCATGGTCTGGACTCTCGTTCATTGTAACGTTGGAGCGGCTGTCGTAGTAGCGATCATGACGGTGATTTCGCCTCATCGGGACGTTTGGTCAAAAACGACGTGAAGGCTGCCACCGCTTCCGGCGAGGTCATCCGATCTTGAAACAATTCTGCTTCCTCATGCACGCGAGCCAGCAGAGCTTTGGTATCGCCTTTCAGGAGACGCCGCGACATAGTGAGAGCATGGGGCGGTTTGGCGGCTAAGTTCGCAGCCGCAGCCAGCGCACGCTGTTCCAAAAATTCGGCGTCAACGACATGATTGACGAACCCGCTTTCGCGCGCGCGGTCGGCTGAAAACACGGTTCCCATCACCAGCATTTCGAAAGCGCGGTGGTGACCTGCTATTTGTGGCAGCAACAAACTCGATCCTGCTTCAGGCACCAGCCCCAAATCGATAAAGGGCGTTGAAAATTGAGCCGAAGGCGTCGCAAACACCAGATCGCAATGAAACAAAAGCGTGGTGCCGATGCCGATGGCGCGGCCATGCACGCCTGCAATAATCGGCTTCGTCGACACCACCAGTGCTGTGATAAACCGCAGGATGTCAGCGCCAAGCGAAGCGCCAGATTGCGCTGCCTGCATAAAGTCCGCGATGTCGTTGCCGGCGCAAAATTCACGGCCTGATCCAAAGATTACATGGGCGCGGATCGCATCGTCGCGATCACCTTGCTCCAAAGCGTCGGCAAGGCCGCGATACATCGCCGTTGTCAGCGCATTCTTTTTGGCTGGCCGTGCCAATCGAATAATCTGCGTCGAGCCGTGGCATGCGATCTCGAGATCGCTCGTCATGCGAAAACCTCCGCATGATCATCGACCAGCACGGCGTCCGCTCCGGTTGTGATGGTTTCTGTCAAGCCTTGTGCTTGAGTGAGAATATTCTCGGCAAAAAAGCGGGCGATAGAAACTGAAGGATCGCCGTTTGCTGATCGAAGTGCGCCCTTGGCAAGATAAGCCGCACCTGCCGTAAGCGCGAACAAACGGAGGTAGGGCGTGGCGCCAGCCAATGCTGCCTCAGGAGCTGTCTCAAGGGCGCGAGCCATCCATTCTGTCGCCGCTTGCAGCGATCGAATGGCGTCCGTCAAGCGCGGACCGGTCAGTCCGAGTTCGGGTCTGTTCGACGCACGCACGTCGCCTGAGATCCTGGCCAATTCGAGCACGTAATTGGCAACGGTTTTGCCATTATCCAAAGGCAGTTTTCGGGTCACAAGGTCGATGGCTTGGATGCCGTTGGTACCCTCATAAATGGGCAGAATGCGCGCATCACGCAGATATTGCGCAGCCCCCGTTTCTTCGACGTACCCCATGCCGCCGTGAACCTGGACCCCGAGCGAGGCCACTTCGACACCGACGTCGGTCGCATACGCTTTGGCGATCGGGGTTAGCAGCGCTGTGCGATGCTCAGCTGCCATCCGCGTTGCGGCGTCGCTCGCACTTTTCGCCAGATCATGAGCATGGGCTGTCGCAAAGCAGATCATTCGCGCGGCTTGTGTTTGCGCTTTCATCGCCAGCAGCATGCGGCGCACATCTGGATGGGCAATGATCGGGCTCATACCAGGAGCCTTCGTTTGACTTGCTCGGCCTTGCGTTCGATCCTTGGCGTAGCGCAGTGCCTGCTGCGTCGCACTTTCAGCGACCGCCACGCCTTGCATGCCAACAGCCAGTCGGGCGGCGTTCATCATCACGAACATGGTGGCCAATCCGCGATTTTCTTCGCCGACAAGGTAGCCGACGGCGCCGCCCTCCTCGCCGAATTTCATGACACACGTCGGGCTCGCCATAATGCCGAGTTTGTGTTCGATGCCCGCGCACACCACATCGTTGCGCGCGCCAAGCCCGCCATCATCGCCGACCAAAAATTTCGGCACCAAAAATAATGAAATGCCACGCGTTCCTTCGGGCGCGTCAGCCAGCCGCGCCAACACCAAATGGATGATGTTGTCGGCCATGTCGTGTTCGCCATAACTAATGTAGATTTTAGTGCCGAAAATTCGGTACGAACCATCGCTGTGGCGTTCGGCCTTGGCGCGCAGCGTCGATAAATCCGAGCCAGCGTGTGGCTCAGTTAGGTTCATCGTGCCAGTCCACACGCCAGCAATCATGTTAGGCAAGAACTTGGCCTTCAACGCGTCACTGCCGCCAACGTCGATGGCGTGGATCGCGCCCTGTGTCAGCAACGGACACATTGCAAAGCCCATGTTCGCCGAATTCCAAATTTCGCACGTGGCCGACGCGATGATTTCCGGTAAGCCCTGGCCGCCAAACGCTTCCGGACATGGCAAAGCGTTCCAGCCTGCTTGGCTAAATTGGCGATAGGCGTCGGGGAACCCGGGCGGCGTCGTCACAGCCCCTTTCGTGAGCCTCGCGCCAATCCGATCACCGCTCCAGCGGAGCGGTGCTAGAACGTCTGAGCCAAACTTGCCGGCTTCGTCGATGACTGTTTCGATGGTTTGTGCGTCGAGTGACGCGTAAGCGCCGTTCACGATGCTCTGATCGAGGTCGGCTGCGACCTTGAGAGCAAACATGATGTCGTTTACTGGAGCCTGATAAGTCATAGAAATCTCTGAGGTTGTGGTCGTATCGGGCGTGGCCATGGTAGCCACAAGGCCATCCGAATATGTTGGAAGACTATGCCGAACTCAGACCAGATCAACAGCTACGATTGCCAATCGCCAAGTGTGATCCGCAATCCTGACGCGGCGGCCATGTTTGCGGCCGCGCAAGCCATTGTGACCGGCGAACTGGTCGCATTTCCAACCGAAACGGTCTACGGGCTTGGAGCCGACGCTAGCAATTCCATGGCGGTTGCGCGAATTTTCAATGCCAAGGGGCGGCCGCGCTTTAACCCGTTGATCCTCCACGTTGCCGATCTCGATCATGCCCGCCGTTACGGCCACTTCACCGCTGCTGCGGAAGCCATCGCTTCCAAATTTTGGCCGGGGCCGATGACGATCGTAACGCTTCGGATAGCCGCGCCTGTTGGCGAAGGTGACGTCGCAGTCGATCCGATCTCAGACTTAGTAACCGCTGGGTTACCAACCATCGCTTTGCGGGTCCCACAGCACCCGATCGCGCAAGCGCTGATCCGCACCAGTGGTCGGCCACTCGCAGCGCCGTCAGCCAATCGGTCGGGTCACGTCAGTGCCACGCACGCCGACCACGTTGCGCGCGATCTCGACGGCCGCGTCAGCATGATCCTCGATGGCGGGCCGACACGACACGGCATCGAATCCACAATCATCGATGCCAGTGGCGAGACGCTGCGCCTGCTGCGACCCGGCGCGATCTCGCGCGATGCCATCGAAGCCGTTCTTGGCTGCACAATCAAATGGGGCGATGTGGCTGGATCTCGGCCATCAGCTCCGGGCCAGCTCGAGAGCCACTATGCGACGCGCGCAGCCATTCGGATGGACGCGGCCGTAATTCGACCAGACGAAGCGGTGCTGGCATTCGGCCACGTTGATCCAGTCGCCGGCCAACCGTTCTACAATCTCAGTCCATCGGGTAATTTGATTGAAGCGGCTGCAAATTTGTTTGCCGCACTTCGATTTTTGGATCAGCCTAGCTGCAACACGATCGCCGTCATGACGATTCCGAATCATGGCCTCGGCGAAGCCATCAACGACCGATTGCGGCGCGCATCCGCTCCCCGCACACAATAAACTATCCGCCGTCCGTTCAGGCTCGACTTCAGCGCGACTTGAACAATGGTCAAGCCATAGGCGTGTGGGTTTGGGCGTGGGTGAAGTTGGCTAAACTGCGCCGATGACCGTCAGCAGCCGATAAAAAATCGGACCCAGCACGGCGTTATCCATTGCGTAAATGTCGAAGCCTTGACGCAGCGTCTGAGCCAGCAACGTCATATTCGGCAACAAAGCCCAAACGGCTCCGTACAGCGCCACAGTCGATAAGCCGTTGACGATCAAATAACGACGCAACATGCCAACTCCAAACGCCAAGCTTTAAGACTTTTTTAATCAAAGCACGGCCGTGCGTACCGGCTCAAGCAAAAAACGTCACCAAGCCATGGCGACCCAATTGTTGCGTTAACACTTTCGCGTCTGTCAAAATTCGAAGCCGTTCAAACAATGGCGCCGGACGGTACCGACTGTTCAGAGAGTGGCGTGCTGCCCAGTCGGTGCCGCCACGCCATGGCAGGGCGCTCGACCAGCACCCATGACAGCACCGCGATGGGAATGACGATGACTATAGAAATCGCCGCCAGCATCAGCGGTGTCAGCGTGGCAGCCGTCGCGATGATTGCTTGCTGGATCGGACCGGCGAAAATGTATACGCCGTAAGAGAGGTCCATGCGATTTGCAAAAGCCCGCATCGGACCGAATGACTTGGTCGCAATCCACAGCGCCAGATATCCAAGACTGATCGCCGAAACAACGTCTGCGATGGCAGTTGCGCGCGTCGCGGCGAAAACGATCAGCAATGCGCCTGCAGCGAAACCATGTATTGCGATGCGATCGCGCAGCACATAAGCCAAGACACCCGTCGCGAAGAAGACCGCGAAATAGCGGACGTTGTCGGCAAGCGTAAAATCTTCAAGCTGCGCTGGCGGATTGAGAAAAACCACAACAACAAAAATCGCAAGAGCGACCGCGCCACAGTTTAGAACGCGGTGCCGGCAAAAGCCCAACCGTGAAGTCGTTGCGCTCCACGCCACGCCACCGATCGCGAGGCACACATAGCAAATCACCTCATACTTCAACGTCCACAACGACGTGTTGACCTTCGAACTGAGTGGGTTGGCGTCAAACACCCCCGGTAGCGGCGCAGAACCGGTAACGAGCGCCACCGTTTTGATGACATATCGCCCAAGCTCTGCGCTTTGAAAATATGTGACAGGATGAAGCGTCGATAGCACCGGACCGAGCAGGCACGCAGTCAACAGCACACAAACGATCAGCGCCGGGAAAATGCGCAACACGCGTGCGACGGCGAAATCGCGCACCGTTGGAGATGTGTCAAAACTCTTCGCAACCATGAGGCCGCTGAGTATGAAAAATACCTGCACCGCATACTGGCCAAGTGACCGACCTGTTTCAGCGAACAGTGGCTCCTTAAGCGACGATCCTTCGAGATACAGCGAGCTGTGCGACACCAGCACCAGCAGCGCCAAAATCAGTCGGATAACGCCGAAACTGTTGTCGTGTGGTGCTAGGATGTCCACGAGCCGTAGCGGCGGTTGCACGATCGCCGTACGGTCTGGCGCATTCGATCCGCTTCGTTTCAAACTTGGAAATTTAACCATGTCGTCTTGCCGCCGCTGTTAGCGGGCGGTAGGCACGCATTATCTATGCCAGCCGATCTGGGCCATCCGATCTGAGCCATCCGATTTGAGCCACACGATCCACGATCGCGATGGCGGTTGGATCGACGCGTGACGCCTCAGACGCCAGGCGCGCGTGTCTTGGCTTTTTCCATTTCGAGAGCTGCGGCTTGCGATGGCCAACTGCGCCCGATCCAGTCGTCGGTTCCAAATAGCCAATACCAAAACCGGTTGCGTCGGTGGTATCGCTCCACGAGGAGCTTGTTCATCGTGTCGAGCGCTGGTCTGAAGACGAGAACCACATTCTCGAAGTGATGGGTCGGGTGCGAAACCTCGTGGTCGCCGG
>JANMII010000077.1:0-6033 GCA_031375665.1 Hyphomicrobium sp. | reverse complement strand
AGCCGCCCGTCAATCTGCTGTATGAAAGTGGCGCGATCCTCATCCTCGCAATTGCGTGCGTCGTGATCTCGTACGAGCCGAAAGTGGACAAGAGTGGTCAAGGTCCGCGAGAGCCGTTGTAAACGCCAAGCGGATCACGCGGGCGACGGGACCGAAGCAACGGAACTTGCCGCGCGACCGCCAACGGTTTCGCGCCAGTCGCGGAAATTGATGATCTCGCCGTTTCGCGCGTTGCTCGCGCTGGCGAGCTCCACAAACAGCGGGGCGAGTTCGTCGGGCGCTGGCAGCGTCATTGGATCCTCGCCAGGGAATGCTTTGGCGCGCATCTGGGTTCGGATCGGGCCAGGGTTGACGAGATTGGCGCGCACGTTGGTAGTTGTCAGTTCGGCGGCCCATGATTTCACAAGGGTTTCGAGGCCAGCTTTTGAGGCGCCGTAGGGGCCCCAATACGCATGTCTGCCGCTCGCCGCACCCGAGGTGACGAAGATCGCTCGGCCGGCCGTTGAGGCCTTCAACAGCGGATCAAGTGTCCGAATCAGCCGCCAATTTGCGGTCAGGTTGATATCGATCGTGCCGAGAAAGCCATCTTCAGTCACATGACCGAGTGGCGACAACGGCCCCAAAATTCCAGCGTTGGCCACGAGAATATCGAGATGCTGCCAGCGTTGATACAATGTCGGGCCGAGCTGATCGACGCGATCGCCTTTTTTCAGATCCAGCTGCAACAATGTAGCAGCGCCGCCAAACGATTGGATCTCATCGTCGAGAGCTTCTAGCGCCGGCAATGACCGTGAGGAGATGATGACGTGAGCGCCAGCTTTGGCCAAGCCCAGCGCAACGGCCCGGCCGATACCACGCGACGCCCCGGTTACAAGGGCCAGTCGACCAGCGAGCGTTGCGTCATCGGTTGGTGTACGCGACATGTCCGAACGCAGCACGACTAGCCAACCTCTGCCAAAAGCGACAATTGCCGGGGCGCCGTCTCGCCATTCTGATCGGTCAACTCGGTCGGATAATCGCCCGTAAAGCAGTGATCGGTGAACTGCGGATTGCGCGCATCGCGCGCCTCGACGCCAACGGACCGATAAATGCCATCGACCGACAAAAACGCGAGGCTGTCGGCTTCCATGAAATCGCGCATTTCAGCCAACGTCATGTTGGCGGCCAGGAGGTCTTGTTTGCGCGGCGTGTCGATGCCGTAAAAATCTGGATGCGTGATCGGCGGCGACGAAATTCGCATGTGCACTTCACGCGCGCCGGCATCGCGGATCAATTGCACGATTTTCTTCGATGTCGTGCCGCGCACGACACTGTCATCGACCAACAAAACCCGCTTGCCTTTAAGCACGCCCGAGTTGGCCGAATGTTTGAGTTTGACACCGAGCTGGCGAATGCGCTGCTCGGGCTCGATAAAGGTCCGACCAACGTAGTGATTGCGGATGATACCAAGCTCGAACGGAATACCGCTCTCTTGGCTAAACCCGATAGCAGCTGGAACGCCAGAATCCGGGATCGGCACGATCACATCGACATCGGCTGGCGCCTCGCGGGCCAGTTGCACGCCCATCTGCTTGCGGATGTCGTAGACGGTGCGACCATTGACGATTGAGTCCGGCCGCGAAAAATAGATGTATTCAAAGATACAGGGTCGCGCCGGGCGACGCGGGAACGGGCGATGGCTTTCAAGACCGGCATCGCTGATGAGTACGACTTCGCCATTCTCGACCTCGCGAACAAACTCGGCGCCGACCATGTCGAGCGCGCACGTTTCAGAGGCCAGAACGTAAGCATTGCCGAGTTTGCCGATAACGAGCGGGCGAATGCCGATGGGGTCGCGAGCGCCAATCATCAAATCGTTAGTCAGGCACACGAGGGCGTATGAGCCCTCGACTTGCCGGATCGCGTCAACAAGGCGCTCGACAGTTCGGCGCTTTTTCGATCGCGACAACAGGTGCAAAATAACTTCGGTGTCGGACGTTGATTGGCAAATCGCGCCCGATGAAATGAGATCGTTGCGAAGTGTGATGGCGTTGGTCAGGTTGCCGTTGTGGGCGACGGCAAATCCACCCGTGTCGATATCGCAGAACAGAGGCTGGACATTCCGGATCAGCGCATCGCCAGTTGTTGAATAGCGATTATGGCCAACTGCCATCCGGCCTTTGAGACGGGCCAAGACATCGGCGCGCGAGAAATTATCGCCGACGAGCCCCATGCGCCGCTCTGAATGGAATTGGCGGCCATCATACGACACGATGCCGGAAGCCTCCTGGCCGCGGTGCTGCAAGGCATGCAGCCCGAGCGCAGTGATGGCGGCGGCATCCGGGTGATCAAAAATGCCAAATACGCCGCACTCTTCCCGCAGGCGGTCATCGCCAAAGCGCGTGAAGGTCAGCCCGTCAATGGTCATCGAAGGTGGTGCTGGATGAGTGTCTAAGCGCGTCTGCGAAACGGTCATGGCCAGATCTCCGCATTCGGTTCTACGGGCTAGCGGCAGTTTTTTGCCGGTCAGCCGATTACGCCTGCACGCCAATTCATTCGTCAGCGCCGTGTCGCCAATCCACTGTGGCGCCAATCATCGTCATCGCGCCGTGGTGCCGCCTGAGTGAGCCGCATCATGCAGAACCGACGTCACCTGGCAGTCATATAGTCCCCTCGACCGGTGAAGGCCAGCGTGACCAAACGACCGCTGCCATTAAGGAAACCTTGCTGTTCACCCTGTGGTGGCGGTGGCGGCGTGGTCAACGACGATGGCACATATGCGATCAGAATGGTTCGGATGCCTTCGCCAGCGCTCTTGATGTAGGGCAGGGATGCCGCATCGCGCACCCAGGGAAAGTGTTCCTGCTCGTTGGGGAAGAAGCTTTGATAAAACATGTAAGGGATGACGATCAGGATAAATCCCCGCAACGCGCCGAAGACAAATCCAAGCACGCGGTCGATCATGCCAACACGGCTATCGAGAATGGCGTCTGAAATGCGGGCTGTGACGAGGTGCACCAGGATCAACACGATCAGCGCCACCACGAAGGCAACAACCGCCAGCGCAATCTGCGGCGGCAACCCGGTTTGCGCTGCAACGTCGGCTGAAAGATCTTTCTTGGTGAAGAAAATCCATGCGCCGACAGCTGCGGCCGCAAGCCATGACAATATCGACAGGAGCTCACGCGCTAATCCGCGATACATCGCGAGCAGGCCGGAGATAAAGGCGACCGCGATCAGAGCGGCGTCCAGGTAAGTCAACGGGCCGATCATGGCCAAAATTCCTCTGTGCTCGGCTCACACGTCTTGGATTGTGGCCACCCATGTGCGGCCGATTTTCGCAAAAGAATCCCGTCCAATAACCGCAGCGTCTCAGTCGCACGCCAACGCTGTGGCGGCAAGCAGCTTGAGGTGCGCCACGCGTCCAAGCGACAGCTTCAAACCTGATGTTTCGGCTTCGCCAGCTTCAGGGATGACGGCTTGAGCAAAACCGAGTTTCGAGGCTTCTTTCAGGCGCTGGGTCATCATCGGGGCAGCGCGGACCGCGCCTGACAACGACACTTCGCCGAAATAAACACCGTCACGCGGTAACGGTACGCCGGACAGCGACGACAGAAGTGCCGCCGCTGCCGCCAAATCAGCGGCAGGTTCAGTGATTTTCAGCCCGCCGGCGACATTCAAATAAACATCGTGGCCTGAAAACGACACGCCGCAGCGCGCATCGAGGACGGCGAGCAACATGGCCAACCGGTTGGTATCCCACCCGACGACCGCCCGGCGCGGTGTGCCAAGGCCCGATGGCGCGACGAGAGCTTGGATTTCAACCAGCAGCGGCCGCGTGCCTTCGATGCCCGCAAAGACGGCTGCCCCTGGGCTAGCGCCGTCGCGGTCGCCCAAAAATAGCTCTGACGGATTGGCGACTTCGCGCAAGCCGCCGGTGACCATTTCAAATACGCCGATTTCGTCACTCGGGCCGAAACGGTTTTTAACCGCGCGCAGAATTCGATACGGATGGCCACGATCACCCTCGAAATACAGCACCGTGTCGACCATGTGCTCGATGACTTTTGGCCCCGCGATCTGGCCATCTTTCGTGACATGGCCAACGAGCAAAATCGCAGCTCCCGCCATTTTGCCATACCGGATCAGCGATTGAGCGGCAGCGCGGACCTGCGTAACGGTGCCGGGGGCTGCATCAAGTGCGTCGGACCACAGCGTCTGAATGCTATCGATGACGATCAAATCGGGCGGGCGATCTTCGCCAAGTGTCGCAAGGATGTTGGACAGATTGGTTTCAGACGCGAGCCCGACCGGCGCGTTCGAGACGCCCAGCCGTTCAGCGCGCAACCGCACTTGCGCGATCGCCTCTTCACCGGAGAAATACACGGCGCGACGCCCGTTGCGCGCGAGGTTGGCGGTCAGCTGAAGCAGCAGTGTCGATTTGCCGATGCCCGGCTCGCCACCGATCAGGATGGCCGATCCGGGAACGATGCCGCCGCCCGTCACCCGATCGAGTTCGGCGATGCCCGTCGTGAAGCGCGGCGCTTCCTTGGTTGAACCCTGCAAAGTTTCGAGCTTGATGATCCGGCCCTTGTTTTGGCGCGACACACCCGAGCCCGGCGGGGGACCAGCGTCGGTTTCTTCAACAAGTGTGTTCCAGCCGTTGCAGCTGGTGCATTTGCCCGTCCAACGCGGTGCGGTCGCACCGCACGATTGGCAGACGAACAGCGATTTTGCGGATTTTGCCATCGAGCTCACAGGTTAAGGCGCACAGATTGGGGCACGCAAACTCAGGCCACCGTGTCGTCGAGATACAACCGCGCGAATCGCGGACCAAGGCGGGTGAGAACTTCGTAGCCAATCGTGTCAGCGGCGAAGCCAGCTTGTTCCAAGGTGATCCCCGCTCCAAGCAGTGTAGCCGATCCGCCGGGAGCCGTGGCGCCGTCGGGCAAATCAGTGACGTCGACCGTGATCAGATCCATCGACACGCGCCCGACGATCGGTGCCAGATGGCCAGAGATCAAGACGTGCCCGCCTTGCAAGTTGGGCCCGCCTGATTGGCCGTTTCGTGCGCTGGCCGCCCGCGCGATGCCGTCGGCATATCCAGCTGCGATCGTCGCGATGCGGCTGGCGCGTTGCGCGCGCCACGTCGCCGAATAACCGACCGTTTCGCCGGCCGCCACGTCCGCCACCGCCAGGATGCGCGCCGTTACTGTTACGGTTGACTTGACCGGCGCTGGGAACGTCTCGCTGGCTTGCCCGCCATACAATGCATAGCCCGGGCGGACCATGTCGAACCAGAATTTCGAACCAAGCATCAAACCATCGGACGCAGCCACGCTGCGCCGTACCCGCGGCAGCAATGCGCTCAAGGTTTCAAACGCAAGCAATTGATCGCGATTTTTAGGGTCGCTGGGATTGTCAGCGCAGGCGAGGTGGCTCATCACCAGAGTTGGCGCAATTTTGCTCAAAGTTTCGGGTTCACTCACCAGTTGACGCAGCGCGCGGGCCGGCAAGCCGAGACGATTGAGACCGGTATCGATGTGCAGCCCACACGCGAGTGGTTGCCCGCTGCGCTGACCGGCGGCGGCCCAATCGAAGACATCATCCAGCGTCGACAAGACCGGCTGAATATCGAAGCGAACGAACGTCTCCGTTGCCGTCCCGCCGATCAGACCATCGAGTGCGTAGATCGTCGCGTTAGGTGCGAGGCGGCGGGCCTGTTCGGCTTCTTGCGGTGTTGCGATAAAAAATGTCGTGCACCCGGCCCGCAGCAACGCTGGGATGACACGATCAGCACCGAGGCCGTAGGCGTTGGCTTTGACGACAGCGGCACAGATGGCCGGATCGACGCGGGCAGCAAGCGCCTGCCAGTTGCGGACGATCTGGCCCACGTTGACCGTAATGGTGCCGGTTGCGGCTGGATGCAGACTGACCGCGCGCTGCGGTGTCAGGCCGTGTGACGTGGTGCCAGTCATAAGGTGCCAGTCATTTCGCTGCCCGATGATAGCCCGTTCGGTGCCGGATCGACCAAGCGTTCGAACCGTGCTGACG
>JANMII010000042.1:0-5316 GCA_031375665.1 Hyphomicrobium sp. | reverse complement strand
GCGTGAGGGTCACGGCGAAGCCGCGGATCGGTCCCGAGCCAAGCCAGAACATGATGATTGCGCAACACAGCGTGGTGAGCTGCGAGTCGGCGATCGTAATGAACGCGCGTTGGAACCCGGCATCAATGGCAGAAATTGCAGCCTTGCCGCTTCGAACTTCCTCTCGGATGCGCTCATAGATCAGCACGTTGGCGTCGACCGCCATTGCAACACCGAGAACCAAACCAGCGATGCCCGGCAAAGTAAGTGTTGAACCGACCAGCGTCATGAGTGCCAGCGTCAGTATCAGATGAACGATCAAACCGACGCAGGCAAACAACCCAAACGTTCCGTAAGCAATGACTGTCAAAATGATGACCGCGATGCCGCCGATGATACCAGCGAGCTTGCCGGCATTGACGCTGTCGGCGCCAAGCGACGGCCCAACTGTGCGTTCTTCAACAATCGTCAGCTTTGTCGGCAGCGCGCCTGAGCGTAATTGCACCGCGAGCGTGTTGGTGCTGTCGACGGTGAAGTTGCCGGAGATCTGGCCAGCGCCACCCAGGATCGGCTCGCGGATGACCGGCGCTGACAAGACTTTGTCATCGAGCACGATCGCAAATGGCCGACCGACGTTGTCTTTGGTGAAGGAGCCAAATCTGACGGCACCTTTTTGATTGAAGCGGAAGTTGATGACGGCTTCGCCATTGCGGCTATCGAAGCCTGGTTGCGCATCGGCTAGATCCTCGCCTTGCACGACTGGAATTTCGCGCAGCAGGGTGTCGCCGCCCTCGGCCTCGTCGCCCTTGTAGATTTTGTATCCAGCCGGCGCCGACGTGAGTTTGGCATCTTCAGCCGAAATCGAAGGATGGACCTCGTGGAAGGTCAGCTTGGCTGTGTCGCCGATCAGCCGCTTCAATTCATTGGTGTCTTGCAAACCCGGAAACTGGATCAAAATCCGATCGACGCCCTGGCGGACGACGGTTGATTCCGATGTGCCCAGGTTGTTGATGCGGCGGTTAACGGTTTCAATGGACGACGACGCAGCATTCAAGACGCGCGCTTTCATGCCCTGATCGCTCGGCTTCACAGTAATCGTGGCGGGATCACTGCCCTCTTCAACGTCGAGGTCATTGATGCTGGTGCCGAGGATCGCGTTACCCGCCGGCTGGATCAGCTTGCGCAGTTCGACCAAGGCGGCGGCGCGATCTTCAGGCTTATTGAGTTTGACCTGAAGCTGACCGCCCTGAATGCCAAGGCCCGAAAAACCCATCTTGGCGTCGCGCAGCGATTTGCGCGCGCTATCGCGCAGATTGTTCAGCCAGTCCTTGCGGATCTCTTCTTGATCCATCGACAGCAGCAGATGCGCACCACCTTGCAGGTCGAGGCCAAGCGGCAGCTGCCGCTTTGGCATGAACGACGGCCACGCCGCCACCGTCTCTTTGGCGAAGAAGTTGGGCATCGCGACAATCAAACCTGCGAGGCAGGTCAGCAGGATCGCAAAAAGTTTCCAACGTGAGAAATAAAGCATGGGACGTGGGTCTCGTTGTTCACAGTAGATCGGCGTAGACGTGGAGATCAGCTGAGAGGCGGCTGACTAAATTTGGGTACGCTGCAGGTTTGCCGAAGAAAGGCGCGGCAGCTCGCCGGAAGCCTTTGCAGTTCCAGCGGACCGCAGGCGCGGCCGGTTGCCAAACCGCTACGCCACGTCCTTCACCGGCTCGCCCTTCGAGCGCACATCAATCAACGTGCTTTTGACGATGCGAACTTTCAAATTATCCGCCAATTCGACTTCGATATCTTCGCTGCCGTCCGTCACCTTGGTGACGCGCCCGACCATGCCGCCCGAAGTGATCACCGTGTCACCGCGGCGCACGGCGTTCATGCGTTCGCGATGTTGCTTGGCGCGTTGCGATTGGGGACGAATGAGAAAGAAATAGAAGATCAGCAGCATAAGCAGCATCGGCACCAACAGCCCGCCCATCGGATCCATGGCGGGAGCAGCGGTTTGCGCGAATGCAGGCGTAACGAACATGATCGGGTCCTTTTAACTTGCGAAATGTTGGGCAACCGTTGTGGCAACGGGTTCGAGCGCGATCGCTGAGACGCAATGACACCCAATCTACGATCTGCCTGTGCGCCCCACTTGGATCGCCGTTGGTGGATCGCCGCTGGGGTCATCAGACGAAGCCGCCCAATTTTGGGCGGACTATAGTGGTCGGCGACGCGTTTGCAACCTTACAGCACAGACACACAGAAGGGGCGATTTACCCACGAAGTTTGCAAGCAGAAGGTAGCGAACACCGGTTGGCATGGGCCACATCCCCGCCTAAACATCGCGGCTGACTTTTCCCGCAACCCAACACTCGCAAAGGCACTGCCAAAACAATGTCAAAACCCGCGTCGGATGGGGCAACGGTTGCAAGCGCTTTGGCGACGCAGGACGTCCTCGACCACCTGGCGCGGATTAGCGCTGCCATCGAACGATTGAGTGCGCCGATCCCGCCACCCGTCGATTTTGACGCGGCTCCAGCATGTGTTTGGCAAGGCGAGGCGGGCGTGTTGCAACCGGTGGCGCACGTCAACCGCGTGCCACTCGCGCTATTGAAAGGCATCGACCGGACGGCTGCAACTTTGCTCGATAACACACGCCGCTTCGCCAGCGGCCTGCCAGCCAACAACGCGCTGCTATGGGGCGCGCGCGGCATGGGCAAATCGAGCCTCGTCAAAGCGGCCCATGCCGAGGCAGCACGCACGTCACCCAAGTTGAAGTTGATCGAGATCCACCGCGAAGATATCGCAACGTTGCCCGCGTGTTTGGCGTTGCTGCGGCCAGCTCCATTTCGGTTCGTCGTGTTCTGCGATGATCTGTCATTCGACAAAGACGACACCCATTACAAATCTTTGAAGGCCGTGCTGGAAGGCGGCATCGAGGGTCGGCCGGACAACGTGATCTTTTATGCCACCTCGAACCGCCGCCATCTGATGCCCCGCGACATGATCGAGAACGAGCGCGCGACAGCGATCAACCCGGCTGAGGCGACGGAAGAAAAAGTCTCGTTGTCGGATCGGTTCGGACTCTGGCTTGGTTTTCACAACGCTAGCCAAGACGACTATCTCGCGATGGTTCGCGCGTATGCGGCGCACTTCAAGCTCGACGTCGCGGACGCAACATTGATCCCGGACGCGCTTGAATGGGCGACCACGCGCGGCGCGCGATCAGGCCGCGTCGCGTCGCAGTTCATCACCGATTTGGCTGGCCGGATGGGCAAGACGCTATAGCGACGATCCAACACGCAAAGACCGCGGGCATGAAAAAAGACCAGATCTTGCGATCCGGTCTTTAAGCGTCCCTCATGCTTTGCGCGCGGCAAACGTGGTTGCGTGCCCCGGTTCGCAATTCTGATCTGACTAAAGCTGTTCCATGTACGGCGTCGGATCGACCGGCTTCGATCCCTGTCGCAGTTCGAAGTGGACTTGCGGTTGATCGACGGTGCCGGTCTTGCCGGCTTTGCCGATTACTTGACCGCGCTTGATCTTGTCACCGCGCTTGACGAGCAGCTCGTCGTTATGGGCGTAGGCGGTCACCCAGCCGTTGTAATGGCGCAACAAAACCAGATTGCCATAACCTTTGAGTTCACTGCCGGCATAGGCGACGACGCCTGATTCAGCTGCGTGCACGTCGGTTCCCAGCGGTACTGAGACGTTGATCCCGTCGTTATGCGTGCCATCCGGGCGACCCCCAAATCCGGCGATGATTTTGCCGGTTGCTGGCCAACGCAGTTTGACGCTGTCGGTTGCGCCGGTTGAAGCTGTCGGAGCGGCGACAGCAAGCTTGTCTTGCTTCGCTGGCATCGCTGCAGAAGGCTTTGCTGGCGCGACCGCATCGGTCGCTTTGTCATTCAACGCTGCAACCTGTCGGCCGCCCGACGACGGTTCGTAAACCGGTGCTGGTGCGGCTGGTGCTGCAATGGCATCGGCTGTTGGCTGCTCGGAAATCGTTTCGGCAGCGGCGACGGGCGCCACGCCCGGCACCTTCAGAATGGTTCCGGGGCGGACCTTGCGCGGATCGGTGATCGCGTTGACGCGCTGCAATTCAGCGTAAGACACCTTATTGGCCTTGGCGATGGCATAGAGGCTGTCACCCGGCTTGACGATGTAGTTGCCACCATACTTCGCATCGCGTTCAGCCGACGATGGTTCGTTGACGGTTGCCGTTTCAAACGCGCGCGCCTTGCGCACGGGTGCGGCCGCCGCGACCGACGAACCGCTGCCTGCTGGCAAAACAAGCTTTTGCCCAGGCCGCAGCGCCGGGCTGGTCAATCCGTTGCTCGACATCAATTCAGACAGCGAGACTTGATGGCGCTTCGATAAACCGTAAAGCGTGTCGCCCTGTTTGACCTCAATGGTTTCACCGCGTTCAGCCGCTGCATAATTCGCCGGCTCGCTGGCCCGCGACCCAAATGGGCGAGCCGTCGGCACGGGTTGTGATGACCGGGCGGGCTCGGAATAGCTTTGGGGTTCAGAATTGGTTTGGGGCTCGGGTAAGGCCGCCATATCGACGCTTGTATCAACGCCGCTTGCACCCGCACCATACGGCCCGCGCGGCGTCGATTGCGCAACGCGGTTGGTGTTGTCCGATAAGCTGCCAGAATTCAACGGCTCGCTCGGGATTGGCGGATTGTCTTCGCTTGGCGGATCATTGAAATTGAAAGACGCGCTATCAAAACGCGTGACGTCGGCACTGCATCCAACTGCCAACACGCTGAACGCAAGCACTGCGCAATAGGCGGATCTAGACCCAATACCGCCGCGCCGGCAAAAGCCAGGAATACTCATCATGGTACGCACCTCTACTCGCACCAATCATTAACCTTCCCTCGGTTAATGCGGGGTTAACGCCGCCGCCGTGCGAACTCCGTCCCGTTTGTGGAGGTCAGCGTCATTGCCGCTTGTGCCATGCAATCCGCCATCGTAGGCATCTCGAATGATCTTCGCGCCGCGCAACAAAGCGGACCCGTCCATCAATTCGACTTAGACCCTGATTGCGCTTAATTCACGGAGGGATTTGGTCAATCCGGCGGCTTTTTATTTAGCCGCTGATGCAACTAGCATTGCAATAAAGCCAGCTATTTTCCCGACGACGCGATAATGTTTTCAAGGCCCGCAAACGCATCACGATCGGTGAAATTGAGCGACAGTGGCGTCACCGAAATTTTGCCCTCAGCCATCGCCGCCAGATCGGTTCCTTCAACCAACGTCGAGCGGTGGCGCTCAAATCCAAACCAAAAATACGGCGTGCCCCACGGGTCGGAACGGCTATCGATATGCAGAAGG
>JANMII010000324.1:0-3257 GCA_031375665.1 Hyphomicrobium sp. | reverse complement strand
ACGTTGCGGCCGTTGTTGTGGACGGCACCGGGCAGCACAACCCTCGATGAATTGGGCCTGTTCCGCTTCACCATCGGACGCTTCGGCGGCTACGACGGGATTCCGGTCATCGTCTCGCGCACCGGCTACACCGGCGAACTCGGCTTTGAAGTTTTTTGCCACCCGAGTGACGCACCAAGGGTGTGGGATAAAATTGTTCAAGCGGGCCAGGCGCACGGCATCACGGCCTTTGGTTTCGAAGCCCTCGATCTCGTTCGTATCGAAGCCGGGCTCGTGTTCGGCGGCCATGATTTTGACAGCACGACGGACCCGTTCGAAGCCGGAATTGCGTTCACCGTCCCAAGCAAAAAAGACGACGACTTCATCGGCAAGGCGGCGTTGCTCCGCCGCCGCGCGACACCAGCGCGAAAACTCGTCGGGCTAGAGATCGCAGGAAATGAAAAACCCAGCCATGGCGACAAGATCTTCGTCGGACGGGCTGAAGTCGGCATCGTGACGAGCGCGATGCGGTCACCCATTCTGAAAAAGACGATCGCTCTGGCGCGGTTGGATGTGGCGCATTCCGAGATTGGTCAGCCGCTCGAAATTGGCAAACTCGACAATCACCAAAAGCGGCTGGCCGCAACGATCGTGCGCTTTCCCTTCTATGATCCTGAAAAACTGCGCGTTCGCGCGTAATTACGCCGCCAGCAAATAAAAACAAACGGCACCAAGGAGCCTGACATGTCGACACCTGCGCCCCGCGTCACTGCACTCGAAGAGCGCCACCGCGCGCTTGGCTCGGATTTATCGCAGACGTGGAATAATCACCCGATTGCGCAGTTTTATGCGCGCAACGCTTATGATGAGGTAACGGCGACGCGGACAACCGCCAGCCTCATCGAAGTGACTGCGTTGCAATTGATCAACGTGTCAGGCCCGCAGGCGACCGAGTGCCTGAATTATCTGCTGACGTCCGACATCAGCAAGGCGGTCGCGGGCGATTCCCACATTTCCAATATCGTCAACGAAAACGGCGGCATCATCGACGATGTCTTGGTCTATGCCGAAGGCAGCAACCGGTTCCGCGTCTCGCACGGCAGCGGCACATTGGAACATGCGCTGATGGCCTTAGCGCCGAAATACGATGTGACCGTCGAGATCGATAACGACACGCACGTGCTGTCTTTGCAGGGCCCAGCCGCACTCGCGATCCTCGATCCCCATACCGAGATGGATCTAACCAAACTCGCCTATTTCCATCACGCGCCGACAACGCTGTTCGGTCGCCCCGTCACGTTGGCACGCGGCGGATATTCGGGCGAGCGGGGATACGAAGTCTTCTGCACGCGTGCCGATGCCGTCTTCATGTGGGATTCGATTTTGGCCGCCGGAAAAGATCACGGCGTCATCCCACAATCGTGGCAGTGCCTCGACACGGTGCGGGTCGAAGCGGGCCTGCTGTTCTTTCCCTTCGATATGACCAACACGGATACGACGCCGTGGGAAGTGAAAGCCGATTGGTCGGTTGATCTGACCAAACCGGATTTCATCGGAAAGGCGGCGCTCGCGGCTAGCAAAGGCAAAGAACGCTCGGTGATCACCGGGCTTGAAGTAGCGCACAGCGAAGCCATTACACCGGGAGCCGCGATCAAGGTCGGATCGACCACAGTTGGCATCGTCACCAGCACAGTGTTCTCGCAGCACATGATGAAGTCGTTGGCGATGGCGCAGATCGAAAAAGCCCACACCAACCTCGGCACCGCTGTCGAGATCCTCGACAACGGCATCACCTATCCCGCGACGGTCGTGCAAATGCCGTTCTACGATCCGTTGCGGCTCAGAACCCATCTACTGGACGAGCGGTCAGCCTGATTTAACGGAAAAACGGTCATGCGAGACGAGCCCGGAAATCCGAGCGGTTTCGGGGTTTTTTCGACTGAGCGAAGTCGCGTGCGATAGATTGGTGCTCGAATTCGCGGATTGACGCTGCTATCAAGCGAGATGAAAGCGGACGCCTGACTGTGGCCCACGTCGACATCTTGAGCCTGGCTTTGGCTCATCCTTTGCGAGCAAATTCAAGCGGCGATGACAATCTCGAAGCCCATCTTAGGCACCGACCCTCAATCCGCGCTGCCGCGTGCTGCGATCACGGCACCCGCCACACTCACCGAGCTGGTCAACTGGCGTCGCGATGTGCGCCGCTTTCGTACCGATCCCGTCGCACCCGAATTGCTCGCCGATGTTTTGCGCCTCGCCGATCGATCGCCGTCAGTTGGCAACAGTCAGCCTTGGCGGATCGTCAACATTCAATCCGCAGCAATTCGAGCGCGCGTGCGCGTCGGTTTCGAACACGAGAATGCACGCGCGGCTGAAACCTATGGCGGCGACCAGGCAACGCTGTATCGGCGACTGAAGCTTGCCGGATTTGACAATGCGCCGGTTCACCTCGCGGTGTTCGCAGATCGGACCGCCGCACAAGGCCACGGGCTCGGCCAACGCACGATGCCCGAGACGCTCGATCAGTCGGCTGTCTGCATGATTACGCTGTTGTGGTTGGCGGCGCGTGAACAGGGACTTGGCCTTGGCTGGGTTTCGATCATCGATCCGGTCGATGTCGCACTTGCGATCGGCGCACCGGCCGATTGGCATCTCGTTGGCTATCTCTTGATCGGTTACCCAGAAGAAGAGCACCTCGATCCGGAATTGGAGCGTGCGGGATGGCAGGCGCGGACCGTATTTGAAACGCGCTATTTCGAAGTGACGCCCGACACGCCGCTGGCCGACCTCATTGTTGCTAGAGATGTTGCTCAAACCGCCGACGCGCAAAATGCCCAGCCGCCGCTGCCCACGCTGCGGCAGGGACGGGTGTATCTCGTTGGTGCCGGTCCAGGCGATCCGCACATGCTGACCCGACAGGCGCATGCCGTCCTCAGCCAAGCCGACGTGGTGCTACATGATGACTTGGTGTCAGATGCTGTCCTGTCGCTTATTCGGCCAGGCGCTGAGACCATTCACGTCGGGAAGCGCGGCTATCGGCCGTCATGCAAACAGCCCGACATCAACGCGCTGATTGTCGAGCGCGCCTTGCGCGGCCAGATGGTCGTGCGGCTGAAATCCGGCGATCCGATGATCTTTGGGCGGGCTGGCGAGGAAATCTCAGCGTGTCGCGATGCTGGCGTTGCAATCGACATCGTGCCCGGCATCACGTCGGCACAAGGCGCTGCCGCCCGGCTTGGCATTTCACTGACGCATCGTGATTTCGCCCGCCGTTTGCA
>JANMII010000286.1:0-25844 GCA_031375665.1 Hyphomicrobium sp. | reverse complement strand
GTGGCGCCCCCCACCGCGGCCGTTGCAACGGCGACAGCAGCAGCCCTGGATGATCAAGCGTACCGGGATCTGGTCGCGGTTGCGGCCAAAATTCGTGATCAAGAAGCCAGCCGCCGCAAGCGCGTTGGCGAATTGGCGCTGAAGTCGGCGCAATTGGTCGGAGAACAAAAGGGCGCGGATGAAGATGGTCGTGCGACCACGTGTGATCTGTGGGCTGGTGCGGTGACGCGCGCGCAAGCCGAAGTCGAGCGGCTTTTGGCCGATGTTCGCGCGTTGCAAATGCTGGATGGCGTTCTTAGTGATATCGAAGCAGCATCACGGAGAAATGTTTTCGAGCCGCTGCTCCGGCGTTTGACGCCGCATCTGATTGATTTTTTTGGTGATGCAAAACTCTCGTTCAAAGATCAGTTCGCTGTCGACACTTTAGAGCGCAATGGGACGCGTGAGCCGGTGGCCGCGTTATCAGAGGGCACACGCGAGCAAATCAGCGTGTTGGTGCGGCTGAGTTATGCTGAAGCCTTGGCCGATCTCGGCCAGCCCGTGCCGTTGGTACTTGATGACCCGCTGGTCTATTCAGATGATGACCGCATGCGCGACATTCTTGACGTTTTGCGGCGCGCGACGTCTGTGCCGCAAATCCTGGTGCTAACGTGCCGCGCAACGGCATTTGCACCACTGCCAGCAAACCACTTGACCATGACGCCGTGGCAAGCGGGGTAAACCGCTTGCCAGCTGCTGCATCATAAATCGCTTGTTGAGCGACCTGGGCTCACTCGACACCGTTCACCGCGATGAGAAAACGCAGCATGTGTCGGACTTCTGCTGATGCTGTTTGTCCGCTCTTCGTTTTAGTTCGCGAGTTCGGTTGTAGGCTCCGGCAGACGGGGCGGCATGGATGCAGTGAACGTTGATGCCGTCAACTCGGGTGCTTTGGCGGCTGTTGTCGCGTGCGGTGCAGATGCTGCCACCTTCGGCATTCCAAGACGCGGGTCATCGGCGCTGCGCCGGGATTTTCCTTCAAACATTGCGCCTTGCTCAATCGAAAGCGACTGATGGAAAATGTCGCCTTCAACCTGGCTGGTGGATTGCAGCATGACCCGCTTGCCGCGCACTGACCCAACAATATGTCCGCGCACCACGACTTCGTCGGCAAACACGCCGCCAGAGATGGTGGCTTGCTCACCGATGACAACGTGGCTGCCGTAGATGTCGCCTTCAACCGTTCCGTCGACTTGAACTTGGCCCTTTGAGATCAGACTACCGGTGATGGTCAGATCGGCGCCGATAACTGACGCGGCGCGGAGCTCGTCCGTTCGGGTCGCAGGTGCCGCCGGCCGTGGCGTAAACGGCTGCGGTTGATCATTGGCCGCAAAGCTTGGTTGGATTTTTGACGGTTCGGGTTCCGTCCGACGAAAATTAGGAAGCATACATTGACCCCTCTCTACACAACTAAAACAAAACTAAAAGCAACAACCAGGCGAACCGCAAACGGCCTGGACGTCCTTTGACCATTCGGCAGGGTGCGCAAGTGTCCGCCCACTCCATCATGCTCGTCCTACGTATTCTCGTGACGCACTCAGGAGCACGTCCTCATCAAGCGCTTGTCTCTTCCTTTAATTCTTGTCTCTTTCCCAGGCGCGTGTCTTACGCAATCTCGCCTCGCACGAAAACGTTTGGCGTACGTGGCGGAATTTCTTCAGCATCCGCGTGTCCCCCGCCTCTGATTCGACTATCATCAAAACGCGATGTCCACGGGCCGGCATGCTAAATATCTACTGCTTATCCCCAGTTTGACCAGGGCGTATTCTGAGTTCAGTCAGCGGTGTGGCCGTTCCACATCGCAGCACCATTGAGCACAACCTGTGGGCATCATCGGAGACCTCATCGCCTGCTTTTTAGACGTGCAATCACGGAGCACGTGATTAGCCTTCATAATCACTCTGCTAGCGACTTCACGGCGGCGAGCACCTCTTCAGCGTGACCTGGAACTTTGACCTTGCGCCAGCTCCGCGCCACCTTGCCGGACTTGTCGATTAGGAATGTCGACCGATCGACGCCCATGTAAGATTTTCCATACATGGATTTTTGGACCCAGACCCCATAGGCCTCGGCCGCGACTTTGTCCTCGTCGACGAGGAGGCGGAGGTTCAAGTCGTGTTTGGTTTTGAACTTGGCGTGGCTTTTGGCGCTATCGGGCGACACGCCGATGACGTCCGCACCGGCTTTGTCGAATTGGTCAGCCAAACAAGAAAAGTCTTTCGCCTCGACAGTGCAGCCGGACGTGTCATCTTTCGGGTAGAAATACAGCACGACGATCCGGCCTTTTAACTTCGACAGTTGGACAGTTGCGCCGGTGTCATCGGGCAGTTTGAAATCGGGCGCTTTTTTGCCGTCGGTAGCCATGATTTGAGTGCCTTTCTTTTGTCGCTTTTCGTCTGGTACGTGGCCATACGGCGTTAGATTGAAGGGCTCAAGATGGGCGGCGCTTTTTTCCCCCGGCACCGCATTTTTTTCGTAGTTCTTATCGCTGTAACCAGTGTGACTCGTTTGACGTCCTTTGACGTACTTCGGACGGTCACGTGTTGCGATAACGATGTGGCCGCTCTGACAAGCCGCGCGACTTGAGGATTTGGGGTGACGACACAACCGACAGGTGGTCGACCAACGCTGGGGCGGCGCGGCGGAGACGTCGGCGGAACCTTGCCGCCGCCATTGCCCAGCGTCAGCCCGGGGCCGAACATCGCTCACGGGTCAAACGGCCGAACGGATCCCGACACTCGCTCTCAGGCCGATGCGGGCCGAGCAAAGAGCGCTTCGGCGACCGCGCAGCGCAGGCGGCGCGTGAAACCGCCGAAATTTATGCTGCCACGTTGGCTCAATGCTTCGCCGATCAAGTCACTGTTCATTCCGCTAGCCGGCTTTGTGCCCCATGTCGGCCGCATGGCTCGATTGACGATCTACACGTTGGTGCCGTTAGCCATCCTCGGCTTCCTCGCCTGTGGGGCGGTGCTAGTGCGTTTGAAGCACGGGCCGATCGCGCTCGATTCTCTCGTGCCGCCAATCGAGCGCGGCATCAATGCCGAGTTGACCGGCAATTCAGTCGATATTGGTGGCGCCGAAATTCGCTTTGGAGCCAAAGGCGGCGTTGAATTTAGACTGCGTGATGTAACGGTTTATGAGCAGCATGGTGACGCCGTTGCGGTGGCGCCGCTGGCGGCGGTTACGATTTCAACGGCGGCATTATGGCGAGCCCGGATCGTGCCAGCCCGCATTGAGCTCATCGATCCGCAAATCAGTTTGGCTTACACCGATGCCGATGGTCTGGTTTTGGATCCGCCACGCGTTCTTGGCCAGGACCGGGAGCGCGGGGCCGACGCGCTGACGACAGACCCGGCCGCCCAGCGATCGACGGCAACGTCTGGCAGCACAACGTCTGGCGGCACGACGATGGCGACAACGGCGGCCTCGGTTGGCGCGCCGACGGCAGCCGGTGACGGCCTTGGCAACAGTGCAATTCGCAAAGATAGTGAGCCTCACGCGATCAACCTCGCGGAGATGTTGACCGACGCATCGCGGCGCGCCCGTCGCCGGGTCGGCGCCACATCTTACATGACCGAGTTCGGCGTTCGAAACGCCACAGTTGTGCTGGCCTATGGCGGACAAAAAAGCGCCTGGACAGTGAGCGAGGCCAGCGTCGATTTCGATCACGCCAAGCGCCGGAGCGTGATCTCGGGCCGAGCGACCGTGGATGCGCCAACTGGACCTTGGACCATTTCCTTTTTGACGGATGAGAGTGAAAAATCTGACCGGCTGCAGCTCAAAGCCAATGTGCGAGATCTGGTGCCAGCTTCGCTTGCCGCCGCCGCGCCGCCACTGGCTTTGTTGAAGCCCTTGAACCTCCCGCTCGCTGGCGATGCTACCATTTCGCTCTCGACCAACGGAACCATCGAGACCGCCGAAGTGGCTTTGGAGGTTGGCGAAGGTCAGATTGTTCATTCCGCTTTGAAGCAACCGCTGGCCGTCAATGGTGGCTTGTTTCGGTTGACCTTCGATGGCGCGGCGCGCGAATGGCAGTTGGCACCAAGCCCTCTGAAGTGGGCTGGCGGCAGCATCATGTTCACCGGCGCTATGCGCGACAGCGCGCAGACGCCTGACGAGCCTCCGACGTGGCGCTACGTGCTCGACGGCAAAAATGGCCTTATGGAAGCTCCGCAATTTTCGGTGCCGCCGGTCGCGCTCGACCTGTGGCGGGCCGAAGGCGTGATTACGCCGCGTCGTGGCATTATCGAAATCGCTGAACTGCGGATGGCGGGCGGCGGTGGTGAGGCGGTGCTCAAGGCCACGTCACGCGCCGCCGAAAAGGGCCAGAGCACGAAAGCCGATGTGACGTTGTCGCCGATGCCGCTCGCGACGTTGAAGGCGCTGTGGCCGGTGATGGTGGCACCGGGCGCCCGCCGTTGGGTTGGCGAAAACGTTTCAGCCGCCGACTTCAAAGGTGGCACGATCCGCTACGAAACTGGAGACTTTGTCACTGTTGGAAGCACTGCTCGCGATGGCGGCAGCGGTGGCAATAAAGAACGACTCTCGGTCGCGCTTGAATTCGCTGATACAACATACACACCCTACGACGGCATGGCGCCAGTGTCGGCACCGCGCGGACTGGTCAGCGTTGAAAATGACGTTCTCGACGTCACTGTGCCAGACGCTGTTGTTTTGTTGCCGAACAATCGCCGCGTGCCGTTGAAGTCGGTGCGACTTTACTCGCCCAACATCATCGACGAGCGATCCGACGGCGAAATTTCGTTTGCGACCGTCTCGGAGCTTGGCCCCTTTCTCGAAGCGGTTGAACTGCTGCCGGTTCGCGCCGTTCAGGAGGCAGCGCCGTTTCCGAAAGCAGGTGACGGCAAAATCGACGGCCAGTTCACAGTCAAACTGCCACTCGTTCCCGGTCTGCAGTCCGATGACGTACAGATCGAAGGCAAAGCCAAAATTTCAGATGGCCGATTTGGCAAAGTTGGCGGCAAATTTGATATTCAAGGGTTCACATTAAACCTGGATTTGACGGCGATGGCGTTGGACGCGAAGGGCGACCTGTTGGTCAACGGCGTACCGGGCAAAATCGTCGGTCAGCGCGTATTTGGTACGGAGGCCGCTCTTCAACCGCCGTTAAAGATCACAGCAACGCTCGACGAAGCCGACCGTCGTCAGCTTGGCCTCGACGTCAACAGCATGATCAAAGGCCAAGTGCCGATTGAAGTGTCGTTACAAAAAGGGGACGGTCCCGACCCAATCGTACGCTTGAAGGCCGATCTAACGGCTGCCGACGTGACGCTTGATGCGGTCGCGTGGAAGAAAACTGCGGGTCGCAAGGCCACACTTGAAGCCGAACTCGTCAAGACCAAACAGGGCACTTCGGATTTACAGAAATTCAAGGTCTTAGGTGACGACATCGCCGTCGATGGGTGGATATCGCTTGGCGCGGATAACAAACCTCGCGAATTTTTGTTTCCAACGTTTTCACTCAATCTCGTGTCGCAGTTGCAAGTTCAAGGCACGTTAGGGCCCGACAACACATGGTCGATTAAAGCCAACGGTCAGACGTTCGATGCGCGTGATCTTTTCCGCTCGTGGTTTACGGTTGGCGATGGCGGAGAGAAAGCCGCGACCAACTCCTCGAAAACGACGTCGGGTGCGAACGTCAGCGTCGAAATCGCAAATGTCATCGGCTCGTCCGACGTTTCGCTGCGGGGACTGCGCTTGAAGTTGTCGACGCGCGGCGATCGCTTGGCCGCTCTCGACGCGCGCGGCACGCTGGATGGTGGTGCGCCGGTTGCCGTTGTTCTCGACCAGACCCGGGGCCGCCGCTTGATGATTGATACCACCGACGGTGGCCAGTTGATGCGACTGGTCGATTTTTATCCCAACATGCAAGGCGGCCGCTTAAAGTTGGAGGTCGATCTTGAGGGCAAGGATGCGGCCGATAAAACCGGCATCTTGTGGGTCGACGACTTCAAGGTGCTTGGCGATGCCGTCGTCAGTGAAGTCGTCAGTAGCGCCGAGCAAGGGCGGAACAGCGGCGGCAAAGCGAGCGTAACGCGACAAGTCTTCGAGTTTGACCAAATGCGCGCACCGTTCTCAGCTGGATATGGCCAATTCGTGCTTGAAAATTCCTATGTCAAAGGCCCGCTCGTTGGCGCAACCATCAGAGGTAAGGTCGATTTTAAGAGCCGCCGCGTCAACATTGGCGGCACCTACATTCCATTACAGGGCCTCAACGGCGCGTTCGGCGCGATCCCGGTGCTCGGTCAATTGATTTCCGGCGTGCAGGGCGAAGGCATTTTCGGCATCACGTTCGCTGTCCAAGGTCCGCTTTCCGAACCGCAAGTTCTGGTCAACCCGCTGTCACTGGTGACGCCGGGCATCTTTCGCGAATTGTTCCAGATGACAGGGGCCAATCCAAAAGTTCAGGCGCGGCAAGATAAGGCACCAACGCAACCGGCGTCGGAGAGGGTACGGGCGAACAGTCCGCCGATTATGGTCGAGCCACGAGCCGAAGGCCGCAAGCCGAAAGAGGGCAAAGCAACACGAGCTGCACCCAAAGAGCTTGACGGTTGGTCGTCAACGACTTCGCAGTAGACCGGTTTTTGTTCAACTGGTTCTCGCTACACGGGATTTCCCGCAGCCTGATCGTGCAGCCAACACCGACTTGACCGACATCAAACCGGCTTCAACAGGACGTGGCGTTTTTTTCCAAGTGACATTTTGATGATGTTATCACCGGTGATATCACGAAGCGTGAGGGTCGCCTTGTCATCGCTGACTGGTTGATCGTTGACTTTCAATCCGCCGCCTTGGACTTGTCGACGCGCCTCGCCGTTGGATTGAACCAAACCCGCTTTGACGAATGCAGTCAGAACGCCGATGCCAGCTTCTAACTCGGCGCGAGTAACCGTGACAGTCGGCAGGTCGGCTGCGAGCGCGCCTTGCTCGAATGTTTTTCGCGCCGTTTCAGCGGCGGCCTCGGCTTTGTCGCGGCCATGCAACAGTGCGGTTGCTTCGGTGGCCAAGATTTTCTTGGCGTCGTTTATTCCAGCACCTTCGACAGCCACCAAACGATCAATGTCAGGCAACGGCAACAGCGTAAATAATTTTAGGAAGCGCGCCACGTCGGCGTCTTCGGTGTTGCGCCAGAATTGCCAATAGTCGTAAGCAGACAACTGCGCATCGTTTAGCCAAACGGCGCCCGACGCCGTCTTGCCCATTTTCGCACCCGACGACGTCATGAGAAGCGGACACGTCAAGGCCAGCAACTGTTGTGTCACGCCCATGCGCCGGCCCAGATCAATGCCGGTGACGATATTGCCCCACTGATCGGAACCGCCCATTTGCAGGTTGCAGCCATAGCGGCGCGCGAGCTCGACGTAATCGTAGGCCTGCAGCAGCATGTAGTTGAACTCGATGAACGATAATTCTTGCTCACGGTCTAAGCGCAGCTTGGCTGAATCCATCGTCAGCATGCGATTGACCGAGAAGTGGCGACCAACGTCGCGCAAAAAATCGATGTAGTTCAGCGGCGCCAACCAGTCGGCGTTGTCGACCATCACGGCGTCTTTTTCAGCCGGGCCGAACGTCAAGAATTTTGCGAATACGCCTTTGATCGCGTCTTTGTTGGCGTTGATCTCTGCGACGGTGCGCAGTTGGCGCGTTTCATCCTTGCCTGATGGATCGCCGACACGGGTGGTGCCGCCGCCCATCAGGGCAATTGGTTTGCCACTGCCGGTCGCCTGCAGCCAGTGCAACATCATGATCGACAGCAAATGGCCGATATGGAGCGATGGCGCGGTGCAATCGTAGCCGACGTACGCGACGAGTTTGCCGGTGCTGGCCAGCGCATCGAGTGCCTCAAGGTCGGAGCTCTGGTGAATGAACCCACGCTCGTGCATGATTTTGAGAAATTCTGATTTCGGAATGTTCATGGCATAAATTAGCGACCGTGCGGGTTGCGTTGAGAGGCGAACGGGTGGCCTTTAGGGCCGATCCGGCGACCACAAAACCGGACACAAGTTTACTGCGATCGCGTGGCGCGCGGCACCATGCACGGGAAGGGCAACATGGGCAAGGTTCTGCGGGCGCTGGGCATGATGAGCGGAACATCGCTCGATGGCATTGACGTCGCCTTGATTGAAACCGATGGCGAAAATCACGTTCATCGCGGCCCGGCCACGACCTATGCCTATGATGGCGACACACGTCGCGTGTTGGTGGCAGCGCTCGCCGACGCTAAATCCCTGACAGATCGCGCCGCGCGGCCAGCGTCGCTCGCCAATGCGGAACAGGTGGTGACAGAGCGCCACGGTGCAGCGGTCGAAAAGTTTTTAGCCCAGCATCATCTGGACGGCCGAACAATCGACGTCATCGGTTTTCACGGCCAGACTGTGCTGCACCGACCGGACGCGGCACTAACGATCCAACTCGGGTGCGGACGTACACTCGCACAGCGCACCGGTTTGCCCGTCGTGTTCGATCTGCGGGCCGCTGACGTTGCAGCGGGCGGTCAAGGCGCGCCGCTGGTGCCGGTTTATCATCGGGCGTTGACGGCTCATCTGGCCGACCGACCATTGGCGATCGTCAACATTGGTGGCGTTGCCAACGTGACTTGGATTGGCGGCGACGATCGTTTGATCGCATTCGATACTGGCCCTGGCAACGCGCTGCTCGACGATTGGATGATCAAAACCGCCGGCGTTGCGCTGGATGAAGACGGGTTGGTGTCCGCGCGCGGCAAAGTTCACGAGGACGTTGTACGGTTTTATCTGAGCCGATCGTTTTTCTCCGAGCCGCCACCAAAGTCGCTCGACCGCAACGCGTTCTTCTGGGATTTGATCGACGGTCTCAGCGTCGACGATGGCGCGGCGACGCTCGCTGCGCTGACGGCTGGTGCAATCGCCAAGGCGCGTGAACACATGCCGCAAGAGCCAGCGCTCTGGATCGTTTGCGGCGGTGGGCGGCGCAACAAAACCATCATGTCCCGTCTCGCTGGATTGGTCGAAAACGCCGTTGTGCCGGCAGAAGCCGTCGGACTTAATGGCGACAGCGTTGAAGCCGAAGCCTGGGCGTATTTGGCGGTGCGATCGCTCAAACGATTGCCGATCACGTTTCCGGGCACGACAGGCGTGACTGTGGCGATGTCTGGCGGTGTCGTCGCGCAACCGGAGCGACGACTTTGACTGGCCACACCAATTTTTATCGCTCAGCAACTCGACCGCGATGCGGTGCGCGCCAAGCGTCCGGGGCGAGGAGGACGATATGACGATGCTAAAGGTTGGAGCGTATATCGCTGCGGCGTTCATCGGCGCGGTTGCAGCGTTTCTCGGTGCCATCGTGATCATCGGTGCCGTCAAATCCGGCACCATTCAAATGGTTTATGGCACCGGCAGCGATGTTGTCAGGGAAACCGTAACGAGAGCTGGCGACGAGACACGCTATTGGCAACTCGTCGGGCTGCTCGGTGGACTGCCGCTCGCGATTGGTATGTGGGTGTTACGCTTTGGACTGCACGGCCTGAAGCGCTAGCCCGACACATACGAGCAGCAGTCGATCCTTGCGGTGGCGAGCGCTATTCGTCGTCGCCGTCGTCGCTGGTGATGGCTGGCGCGGTTTGAGTTTCAGCGCGTTCCAGTTCACGCTGACGTTGGCGCTCACGTTCGCGTTCGCGCTCGCGTTCTTTGTCGCGGGCCCGGTCTTTTTCAAATTGTACCATGCGTTCGTCGACATAACTGCCAACGATGGTCGACATTTCTTCGATCTTATTTTCAAAGAAATGATTTGCGCCCGGTACGACTTCGTGGGTGATTTTAATGCCTTTTTGAACTTTTACTTTGGCTGACATTTCGGCCACCGACGCGGTTGGCACCACGCGGTCTTTGTCACCATTGATCATCAGGCCGGACGAGGGGCACGGCGCGAGGAACGAAAAGTCGTAGAGGTTGGACGGGGGCGCAACACAGATGAAGCCATCGACTTCCGGGCGGCGCATTAAAAGCTGCATCGCAATCCAGGTGCCAAATGAGACGCCCGCGATCCAGCACGTCTTTGCATCCGGTTTGACTTGTTGAAGCCAATCCAGCGCTGATGCCGCGTCGGCGAGTTCGCCCGGTCCACCGTCCCAGACACCCTGGCTGCGGCCAACGCTGCGAAAATTGAACCGCAGGACGGAAAATCCGCGCTCGGCAAACGTGTGGTAAAGAGAATACACGACCTGGTTGTTCATCGTGCCGCCGAATTGCGGGTGGGGATGAAGGATCAGCGCGATCGGACTGTCAGCCTGGGTTTCGTGGTGGTAGCGCGCTTCGATGCGCCCGCCGGGGCCATTGATAATCAGTTCAGGCATGGGGGAATGATCTCAAAATTTGAAGGTTTATGCCGCCCGCCGAGACTGGGCGATGGGGCCGGATGGGGGCTGAAACGACCTGCGCTGACACGGCGCACGGTCACAAAAGCGTGGTTCTAGATCTCAATCCTTGACTCCTGCGATCAGGATTTTCATATTCAGTTTAGAACCATTCGAAAGAGTGGTTTGGCAGTGACTAGGCGAACGGCAGGTCACGTACGCCCGCATCTTTGCTCCCGGTCGGCTGACATAACACGGTCGGGGGTGGCGAATGCAAGTCCGCTGCACGTGCACAATCGACGCCGCTGCCAAATGCCAATTGTGGTTGCGCCATTATTTGAAGTGGCGAAAGCCGGAGTACCGACGTGGAACTGACGACGCGCGCAAGATATGCCGTGATGGCAATGGCGGAACTCGCCAGCCATTCTGTCGTGGCCACGGACGCCGGGGCCAGGAGTGGGCGCATTTCGGTCAGCAGTAACCAGGGGGTCGATGTTATCCCTAACACCAGCGCCGTTCCATTGTCTCAGATCGCGGACCGGCAGAATTTGTCACTTGCCTATCTCGAACAGATTTTCGCCCCGTTGCGGCGTGCCGGGTTGGTTGAGAGTGCGCGTGGTCGCAGCGGCGGGTATCGCCTCGCCCGATCGGCCGATGATATTTCGGTGGCAGCGATCATGGCGGCGGTCGATGAGCAGACCCGCTTCACGCGCTGCACGGAGCAAACTGCAGACAGCCGTGGCGCGGTGGTTGTCGATGCCGCGAACGCGACGCCCGGCTGCACGGCGGACAAGCCGTGCCTGACGCACGGACTGTGGCGTGCGCTTGGCGATGTAACGTCGTCGTTTTTTGAGAATGTCAGCTTGGGCGATATCATTCGCGACAATAAGGTTGCGCAGTTAAATCCGGCTGCGACGTTGCTGCCATCATCACAGACCGCGCCGCAACCACGCCGCGCGCGGGCCAATCAAAAGCCGCGCATTTACCTCGATTACAACGCGACGGCGCCGCTTCACCCTGCTGCCAAGGCCGCCATGATCGACGCACTTGATGTCGTCGGCAACCCGTCATCGGTGCACGCTGAAGGGCGGGCCGCGCGCGGGATCATTGAGGCGGCGCGTGAGCGCGTTGCGTCACTCGTCGGTGCCAAGCCGTCAGAAATTGTTTTCACCAGCGGCGCGACGGAAGCCAACAGCTGGGTCATGGCGCAGCCGTGGTCGACGATTTTTATGGCCGACATCGAACATGATTCTGTTTTAGCTCCAGCAGCAGTCAGTCCTGCCGAACGTGTGGTTTTGCCAACACGCGATAGCGGCGTCGTCGATCTGGACGCTATCAGCCAGCACTACGCTCAGGGTGCAACGCCTGCGCGTGCGTTGCTCACATTGCAAGCCGCAAACAATGAAACCGGCGTGTTGCAGCCCTTGGCGGACGCAGCCGAACTAGCGCGTTCGCTCGGTTTAACGTTTCACACCGACGCCGTTCAGGCGGTTGGTCGCGTCGCATTGGATTTCACAGGGCTCGGCCTCGATTTGATGAGCGTGTCGGCGCACAAAATGGGTGGGCCAAAAGGCATTGGCGCACTGGTCATCCGTGACCATCTCGATCTGACATCGTTTGTGCGAGGGGGCGGCCAGGAGCGCCGCCGTCGCGCTGGGACTGAAAACCTTGCAGCGATTGCAGGCTTCGGTGCCGCTGCAGAGGCGACGAAAGCCAATCTAGCCGCGATGGTACGGATCGGTGCTCTCCGCGATCGGCTGGAGCAGGGTCTGCGCGACAGCGCGGCGCAGGTTTCGATTATCGCGGGCGCTAGCGAGCGGCTGGCCAACACGGTCGCGGTTGCAGTGCCGGGATGCACGGCTGAAACGCTGGTGATTAAGCTTGATCTTGCCGGTATTGCCGTCAGCGCGGGCGCAGCATGCTCGTCAGGCAAGGTCGGCAGCAGTCACGTTCTGCGCGCCATGGGTCTCAGTACCGATGTCGCCAAGGGCGCCATTCGGATTAGTTTGGGACCGGCGACCACGTCGCAGGATATCGCGGCATTTCTTGCTGTTTGGACGAAGATTGTGAGCCAGCCTGCGCTGGCCGCGTAATGAATTATGGATGCGGACGACCAATAGTCCGCTTTGGAGACGAATTGAGCGATGGGTGCAGTTAAAGAAACGATCGAGCAGGTTCGCGAACTCGACGTCGATCAGTATAAGTATGGATTTGAAACCGAGATCGAAAGCATCAAGGCACCCAAAGGTCTCGATGAATCGACCGTGCGGTATATCTCGGCTCAAAAAAACGAACCGCAGTGGATGCTCGATTGGCGGCTGGATGCGTTTCAGCGCTGGCAGGCCATGACCGAGCCAGCGTGGGCCAAGGTTCACTATCCCAAGATCGATTTTCAAGATCAGTATTATTACTCGGCGCCAAAATCGACGGCTGGTCCTTCAAGCCTCGATGAGGTCGATCCGCAATTGATTGAAACCTACAAAAAACTCGGCATTCCGCTCAGAGAGCAGGAAATGCTGGCTGGCGTGACGTCATCGCGGGTTGCGGTCGACGCCGTGTTCGACAGCGTGTCGGTTGTGACGACGTTCAAGGAGGAACTCAAAAAAGTCGGCGTTATTTTCTGCTCATTTTCGGAAGCCGTGCGCGAACATCCAGAATTGATCAAAAAATATCTCGGTTCTGTCGTGCCCCAATCAGACAACTATTATGCGGCGCTGAATTCGGCGGTGTTTTCGGACGGATCGTTTGTCTACATCCCGGAAGGCGTGCGCTGTCCAATGGAGCTGTCGACGTACTTCCGTATCAATGAAAAAAATACTGGCCAGTTCGAGCGTACGCTGATCATCGCCGATCGCGGCGCTTACGTGTCGTATCTTGAAGGCTGCACCGCGCCGATGCGCGACGAGAACCAACTGCATGCGGCGGTCGTCGAATTGGTGGCGCTTGACGATGCCGAAATCAAATATTCGACAGTACAGAATTGGTATCCCGGCGACAAAAACGGCAAGGGCGGGATTTACAACTTCGTGACAAAGCGTGGCGATTGCCGAGGTCACCATTCGAAGATTTCGTGGACTCAGGTTGAAACCGGGTCGGCGATCACGTGGAAGTATCCAAGCTGCATTCTGCGTGGCGATTATTCGCGCGGCGAATTTTATTCCATCGCGGTGTCAAACGGCTATCAGCAGGTCGATAGCGGCACCAAGATGATCCACCTTGGAAAAAATTCGTCGAGCCGCATCATTTCGAAGGGCATCGCTGCCGGTCATTCGCAGAACACGTACCGTGGTCTGGTCTCGGCACATCGGAAGGCGACAGGCGTTCGCAACTTCACCAACTGCGACTCGGTGCTGATCGGCGATAAGTGTGGGGCCCACACCGTGCCCTACATCGAAGCCAAGAATAATAGCGCTCACTTCGAGCACGAAGCGACCACGTCGAAAATCTCAGACGACACGCTGTTTTATTGCCGCCAGCGCGGGCTGACGTCGGAAGAGGCTGTGGCGCTTGTCGTCAACGGTTTCGTGCGCGATGTGCTGCAGCAGCTGCCGATGGAATTTATGGCTGAGACGCAAAAGCTGATCGGGATCAGCTTGGAAGGAAGTGTCGGGTGATCGGCGCGCCGCACGCTCAAGCCGCGCCGACTGTCTAGCACCGAACCATCCGAATAACGACGCAAAGGCCCATTGAAATGCTCGAGATTAAGAATCTGCACGTGAAGCTCGAAGACGAGGACAAGGTCATTTTGAAAGGCCTGTCGTTGACCGTGCCTAAAGGCGAAGTGCACGCCATTATGGGCCCGAACGGTTCGGGCAAATCCACGCTTGCGTACGTGCTCGCCGGTCGCGATGGCTACGAAGTGACTGACGGCGACATTCTGTGGAATGGCGAAAGCATCATCGAGATGGAGCCCGACGAGCGGGCAGCCAAAGGCGTGTTCCTCGCGTTTCAGTATCCGATGGAAATCCCAGGCGTTGCCGGTTTGACATTTCTGCGCACGGCCACCAATGCGCTGCGCAAAAAGCGCGGGGTTGATGAATTGACCACGCCCGCATTTCTTAAGTTAGTGAAGGAAAAGGGCGCGGCACTTAACATCGACGTCGAGATGCTGAAGCGGCCAGTAAATGTCGGGTTTTCTGGCGGCGAAAAAAAGCGCGCTGAAATTCTGCAGATGGCGATGCTTGAGCCAACATTATGCGTGCTTGATGAGACGGACTCCGGCCTCGATATCGACGCGCTGAAAGTCGTGTCTGACGGCGTCAACGCACTGCGGTCTCCAGATCGCGCCATGCTTGTGATTACGCACTATCAGCGGTTGCTGAACCACATCGTGCCCGACAAGGTGCACATTTTGGCTGACGGCCGAATTCAAAAGACAGGTGGCAAGGACTTGGCGCTCGAACTTGAAACGTCGGGCTATGCCGATTACACCGGAAAGGCCGCGTAACATGACCGTTGCGGTGATGAAAACAAAAGCCGAGCAAGGCTTGACCGAGCTGTTTGAACGGGTAGCAGCGTCGCTTCCAGGCGGGCCAGCCGTCAAAGACGTTCGTAAAGAAGCCATTGGCGCTTTCGCGTCGCTCGGGCTGCCGCATCGGCGCGTCGAGGAATACAAGTATACCGATCTGCGGGTTGCGCTGAAGGACGTGCTGCCGATCGCGGCAGACGATGCGGACAGTTTGTTGCCAGCAGCGCCGCAGAGTGTGACGGCGGCTGATGTGGTCGCAGCGCTCGGGCCTCTGGCGGGCGTCGACGCCTATCGCGTGACATTTGTGAATGGTCGCTATCGCGCCGACCTTAGTGATGATGTTAATGCAAGTGGATTGAGTGTAACGCCGCTCTCAGCCGCACTCGAAGGCGGTAGCGACGTTGCTGTGTCTTTGGCGCGCCCGACTGGGCCAGCCCAAGATGCGACGATCGTGCTCAATACTGCTTTGATGACAGATGGCGCGGTCGTAACGATTGCAGCCAATACAAAACTCGACAAGCCGCTTGTTCTCGCCTTCATTCGCGCTGGTGCGACGGCCACCTTGACCACTGTTCGAAATGTCATTGCGACTAGCGCTGGATGCGAAGCGACCATCATCGAAGCCCACGTTGCGGCTCACACAGCGGCGCGCGACGGACAAACCAACGCGCTCACCGAATTGGCGGTCGGCGACGATGCAGCGATCACACACATCAAAGTCGCAGTTGACGACAACAAAATCATCCATCTTGCGAATTGGAATGTGGCGCTCGGGCGTGACGCCACCTATCGCGGATTTCAGTTCACCAGCGGTCAGGCGGTCGCGCGCAACCAGATTCACGCGGTTTATCAGGGTGAAGGCGGCAAGCTCGATATCTCAGGCGTGTTCCTGGTGCGGGGAACGTCGCACATTGACACTACGCTCGTGGTCGACCACGCGGTGCCGCACTGCGTAAGCCGTGAATTGTTCAAGGGCGTTCTCGATGATCAAGGGCGAGGCGTCTTTCAAGGCAAGATCATTGTGCGGCCGGACGCGCAGAAAACCGACGGCAAACAAATGGCGCAAGCCCTAATGCTGTCCGAGACGTGTGAATTCGACAGCAAACCAGAGCTGGAAATCTATGCCGATGATGTGGTGTGCGGCCACGGCACCACGTCAGCACAGCTCGATGATGACTTGCTGTTCTATTGCATGTCGCGCGGGATTCCGAAGGCTACGGCGCGTGCGCTGCTGATCGAAAGCTTCGTCGGAGAGGCCATCGACAAGGTTGAAGATGCCAGCATTCGCGACGCGTTGGCGACGCTCTCGGCGACCTGGCTGCAATCTGTAAACCGTTAAGAGGACGACATGGGCAGCGAAGCTCGCACCTTGGACAAACGATCCGGCACCGCCGATGCGACGCATATGACCGGTGTCGCCTACGACGTTGAGCGGATCCGCGCTGACTTTCCGATCCTGTTTCGTGAGGTGCACGGCAAGCCGCTGGTTTATCTGGACAACGGCGCTTCAGCGCAAAAGCCGTCGTCGATGCTCGACGCCATGGATCACGCCTACCGCTTTGACTACGCCAATGTTCATCGTGGCCTGCATCATCTCTCGAATGTTGCAACGGAGCATTTCGAAGCCGCGCGCGAGACTGTTCGACGGTTTCTAAATGCCGGCGATACGGACGAGATCGTGTTCACGCGGAGTGCCACTGGCGCGATCAATCTGGTGGCGCACTGCGTCGGCGAGATCGAAATTTCGGCTGGCGACGAAATCGTGCTGACGATCATGGAACATCACGCCAACATCGTGCCGTGGCATTTGCTGCGCGAGCGCAAAGGTGCCGTGCTCAAGTGGGCGTCGATGACGGATAGCGGCGAACTTAGCCTTGAACATTTCGAGCGTCTGTTAACGCCGAAGACGAAAATGGTCGCCATCACGCACATGTCGAATGTGCTCGGCACCGTGCTGCCGGTCAAAGACATCGTTCGAATTGCGCACGCCAAGGGCATTCCGGTGCTGATTGATGGCAGTCAAGCGGCAGCTCACATGCCAGTCGACGTGCGCGACATCGATTGCGATTTCTACGTGTTCACCGGGCATAAAACGTACGGCCCAACGGGCATCGGCGTGCTTTACGCCAAGAAGCGCCATCTCGAAGCGTTGCCGCCCTACGAAGGTGGCGGCGATATGATCGATATCGTCAGCATGGATCGCATCACGTACAATAAGCCGCCCCATAAGTTCGAACCCGGCACCCCGCCGTTCGTCGAAGCTATCGGACTGGCGGCCGGCTTGAATTATATGATGCAGGTGGGGCGCGAGAAAATCGTGCGACACGAGGCAGCCATCGCCGACTATGCGAGCGAACAACTCGCCAGCCTGCCGTGGGTCACGCGGTATGGCACAGCACCTGGCAAAGGCGCGATCTTCGCATTTAATGTCGAAGGGCTGCATCCCCACGATGTGTCGACCATCATCGATCGCTCGGGCGTTGCCATCCGCGCCGGACATCACTGCGCGCAGCCGCTGATGGAGCGCCTGGGCGTGACCGCGACATGTCGTGCATCGTTCGCGATGTACAACACTAAAGCGGAGGTTGATGCGTTAATTGTTGCGTTGACCAAAGCGCATGATCTGTTTGCGTAAGGACTTAGCCATGGACGCCAAACGCACGCCGGAACTCGAAACGCTGAAACAAGCTGTCGGTGCGCTCGATGCGCAGGATGGCGAGGGCGCGTCCGCGCCCGCGTCAGCAGCGCAACCCGCAGCCGATGCGTCGGCGTTGTCGCCGGAAGAAATAGACCGGTTGACGACCGACATCGTCGCCGCTTTGAAAACGGTTCACGACCCTGAGATCCCGTCCGACATCTACGAGCTTGGGCTGATCTACCGGGTCGAGATCGATGATGACCGGCATGTGGCCATCGACATGACGCTGACAGCGCCGGGTTGCCCGGTCGCTGGCGAAATGCCGATCTGGGTAGAGAATGCGGTCAACGCGGTGCCAGGCGTCGCGGGTACCAAAGTCAAAATTGTGTTCGACCCGCCTTGGGACCAAAGCCGGATGTCGGACGAGGCCAAACTCGCCGTCAATATGTTCTAAAATTCTGCTCGGCATGGCGCTCGGCAGGCGAGACCGACCAAAGAGGGGTCGCGTTTTGGCGTCGAACGCCCATATAGTGTGGGGAAGGTGCGGTCATAGAAGTTCATCCGTTACCGCCGCCGACCTCCGCCAATTGCCGACGATATGAAAGAGCCCGTGATAATGCCGTCGCTCCGGATGATGCCCAAAGTTATGACTTTGACTGATCAGGCTGCGGCCCGCGTGGCCAGCTTGATGGCGACGAAGCCCGGCGTCAAAGGACTGAAGATCGGCATTAAAAAAGGCGGCTGTGCTGGCATGGAATACACCATGACGTGGGCGACCGAAGTGGGTCGCTTCGACGAAGTTGTCGAGCAGGGTGATGCCGTTGTGCTGATTGATCCGGCGGCCGTCATGTATCTGATTGGCACCGAAATGGACTACAAATCGGATAAGCTTGCGTCGCAATTCGTGTTCAATAATCCGAACCAAAAAAGCGCGTGTGGATGTGGCGAAAGCGTCAACATCGAACCGGCCACACCGCCCGGGTTGCAGCCCAGCTGATCCTCGCCGCTGCTGCCTGCACGCTATGATTTAGTTTCGATTGAAATGGCTGTCAGCACCACGTTCCTCGACCAGATCACTGAAATGTTCGGGTCTTTGGGCGCAATCACTGCGCGCCGGATGTTCGGCGGGGCCACGGTGTTTTGCGACGGCGTTGCGTTCGCGCTCATCGCTGGCGATGATTTATATCTGCGAGCGGATGATGCCTCGAAGCAGCGCTTCATCGATGAGGGCTTGGCTCAGTTCATATACGAGGGAAAGACTGGGCCGGTCGGATTAAAATACTGGCGCGCGCCTGAACGTCTTTTCGATGAGCCGGACGAAGGCTTGGAGTGGGGACGCAAGGCGATCAAGGCGGCCCAGAATGTCACCACTCAGACCACCAGAGCATCTAAGCTCACGTCACGCAGGCCAACACCGTGTCTCGATAAGATGGATGCTGTGGGTGAGGGTGTTCGTGACAACCCAACCGGTCAGACCGTCGGCAAAATGGACGATGCGGCTTTGGTGCGGGCGAAACGCGAAACTCGGAGCGCCAAGCGCCCAAAGATTTGAGCGTTTGGCAGTTTTGTTTCGCGCTACCCGCGACCAGGAACTTTGGTCGGCCGTGACGGCTTGCGCATGAAGGCTGGCATGTTCTCAGCGAATCCAAGCCGATCGTTGCCGTGCTGCGCTGGGGCGGGATGCGCAGATTTCGACGCCGGGTTTGTGGTCGATGAGCGAGATTTATCGCCTCGCATTGGGCGAGCATCCCGTCGTTCGCCGGTCTGATCTTTGCCCTCGGGCGCCGCGCTATCCGTCCAACTGTCGTGCCGGGGCTGAGTGTTCCCGCGGTCGCTGCCGGACCTTGTTGACGGATTTGCCTTCCGAACATCGCGCTGGCGGTGCTCGGGTCGGCCAGAAGCCTCGCGCTGCTCTGGCCGCCGCGTTGTTTCGCGTTGCTCGGGCTTGGCGGTCTCGCGTGACGTATCAGTAGACTGAACAGAAGCTTGAGCCATCGGCACGTTTGCGTCGTCGCGGGGCTGATGAGCCTCGGGGCGGCGTGGCTTCAATTCTGGAGTTGCAATGGCAGCAGCTCTTGGCGACGGCGGCTGCTGGACAACGGCTTGGGTAGTGCGGCCCGCAACGCTTGGCTCGCGCTGCTGATCGGTGCCGGATGGCTTTGCAGCTTGTGCATCTTTTGTCGAACCGCGCGCCGCACTACGACTTAATAGCCGGCTACGATCTGACGGACGGCCAGAATTATGATCCGATCCACGATCTGGAGATGACGACTTGCCACCGCGTCCGCGCCGCCGTTTGCCTGCGCCAGCGATATCGTCCTCTGTCGGCGGGTCGCCCATCCAGACAGCGGCCTCACCGGTGATTTTTTCAATGTCTTTGACGAACTTCAGATCGTCGGGACTGACGAGCGATGCCGAGATCCCTTCTTTACCGGCCCGACCGGTGCGCCCGATCCGGTGGACATAATCGTCAGCGGCCCACGGCAGATCAAAATTAAACACATGCGAGACATCTGGAATGTCTAGGCCGCGGGCTGCCACATCAGACGCAGCCAACAGCATGATCTCGCCATTGCGAAACTTATCCAACGTCTCCGTGCGGCTCTTCTGGTCCATATCGCCATGCAACGCGCCAGCATTGAAGCCGTGCTTCGATAGCGATTTGTGCAACACGGCAACGTCGCGCTTGCGGTTGCAAAAGATGATCGCGTTTTTGACGTTATCGGTCTTGATCAACTCGCGGAGAATTTCGCGCTTCGCATAATCTTCGCCGTCGGGGCAAAATTTGAAGCGTTGCGTGATCGTTTTTGCGGTCGTCGCGGGCTTGGCCACTTCGATGCGCACCGGGTCTTTCAAGAACGTGTTGACCAAGCGCGTGATCTCGGCCGGCATTGTGGCTGAGAAAAAGAGGGTCTGCCGCTTTGGCGGCAACAGTTTGCAGATTTTCTCGATGTCGGGAATGAAGCCCATGTCGAGCATCCGGTCGGCTTCATCGATGACCAGAATTTCAACGCCCATCATCATGACGCGGCCACGTTGAAAATGATCGAGCAAACGGCCGGGCGTTGCAATCAGCACATCGACGCCGCGATCGAGCTTTTTGGTTTGATCATCCATCGACACGCCACCAATCAGCAGCGCGACGGTCAACTTGTGATTGACGCCGTATTTTTCAAAACTTTGCGCCACCTGCGCTGCGAGTTCGCGGGTGGGTGCTAAAATCAGTGAGCGCGGCATTCGTGCACGTGCACGCCCGGTCTCCAGGCGCGTGATCATCGGCAATACGAATGACGCAGTTTTTCCGGTGCCGGTTTGTGCGATGCCGAGAACATCACGGCCAGTTATGGCGACGGGAACGGCGGCTTGTTGGATCGGCGTGGGGATCGTGTAACCCGCCGCTGTGATGGCGGCTAAGACCTTGGGTGAAAGCCCCAAGTCGGCGAAGGTGGTCGTTTCCAAAAGTGACAGTCTCCATCTGCGCGGGCTCACGGTCCAAGCGCAGCATCTGCGGCGAGGATCGATCGAGCAGGCATCGAACGAGAGCGCAGGGGGAAAGCGTGCCGAAAAGGAACTAAGCCAAATGGAGATACGGAAAAATCGAGCAAAAAAGCTGAATCAATCCCCTGCGCTCCGGCACGCTGGCGTGCTCGCACAACTCAACCGGTTTGGCAAGGAAAAGCATGCCGCAGGGCTGCGAACGGGCCTGAGATCAGGCCGCTAACCGACGGGGAATCTTCATCAATGGCGCGATGCGCGACTGATCGATACCCGGTTGGCTGGCAGCAGGGCGTGCCACCGCATCCACGATTACAGTGGTAAATCCAATGCTCAGTTAAAGGGCGCCACAGCGTCAAAGCTAAGCTAGCAAAAGTGGATTGGCGCTTAGATGTCCAAATCCTTGGCGAAGGCCGCGCGATCTTGGATGAAGCGAAACCGGGCCTCCGGTTTCGACCCCATCAATGCGTTGACGGTTTCGCCGAGCGTGCTGCGCTCGCCCTCACCGATTTCAACGCGTAACAGTGTGCGCACACGCTTATCCATCGTGGTTGATTTCAACTGGTCGGCATTCATTTTGCCAAGACCTTTGAAGCGATTGACCTCAACCTTGGCGTTGGCTGGAAACTCGCGCTTGATCAGTTCATCGCGATGTTTTTCGTCGCGAGCATAAATCGACTTTGCGCCGTGCTTGAGTTTGAACAGTGGTGGCACGGCCAAAAACAAATGCCCGTTCTCAACCAGGTTCGGCATTTCCTGATAGAAAAACGTAATCAGCAATGACGCGATGTGGGCGCCATCGACGTCGGCGTCGGTCATGATGATGACGCGCTCGTAGCGCAAGTCTTCATCGCGATACTTCGATCCGGTGCCGCAGCCTAGCGCCTGGATCAAATCCGACAGCAATTGGTTTTGCTGAAGTTTCGCAGCCGTCGCATTGGCGACATTTAAGATCTTGCCGCGCAGCGGCAGAATGGCTTGCGTCTCGCGATCCCGCGCGCTCTTGGCACTGCCGCCAGCGCTGTCACCCTCGACGATGAAAATCTCGGTGCCAGCCGCCTGTTGAATTGAGCAGTCCGACAACTTACCCGGAAGACGAAGTTTCCGGGTTGCCGACTGCCGACCGACTTCTTTTTCGCGCCGACGCTTGAGGCGGTCTTCCGATTGATCGACGGTCCATTCGAGCAGTCGTGTTGCTTGCTGCGGGCTGTCCGCTAGCCAATGGTCGAAGGCGTCACGGATGGCTGTCTCGACAATGCGCGTTGCTTCAACGGTTGCCAGTTTGTCTTTGGTTTGGCCTTGGAATTCAGGCTCGCGAATAAAGACCGAGAGCATGGCCGCAGCCGTGCCCATCACGTCTTCCGAGGTGATTTGGATGGCTTTTTTGTTGCCGGTCAGTTCGCCGTAAGCGCGCAATCCCTTGTAGAGGGCTTGGCGCAGCCCGTTCTCGTGGGTACCGCCATCACCAGTTGGGATTGTGTTGCAATAGGAGGTTGAGAAACCATCTTCATCGCTGATCCAAGCGACAGCCCACTCGACCGAGCCGTGACCGCCGTCTTTGACGACGCGGCCAGCAAAGATATCCTTGGTTACGCGAGTCTGGCCGTCGATCGATTCCGTCAGATAGTCCGATAGCCCGCCGGGAAAGTGAAACACGGCTTTAGTCGGCGTATCGTCCTTGATCAGCTCGGGATCGCACGACCAGCGAATTTCAACGCCGCCGAAGAGGTAGGCTTTCGAGCGCGCCATTTTAAGCAGGCGTGCCGGTTTGAAGGCGCAGCCTTTGCCAAAGATTTTTTCATCCGGCTTAAAGCGAACTTTGGTGCCGCGCCGGTTCATGATTGAACCCAGCTTTTCGAGCTTGGTCTGCGGTTCGCCGCGCGAGAACACCATGCGATAAAGCTGCTGATCGCGGGCCACTTGGACTTCGACGAGCTCGGATAACGCGTTGACGACCGAGACACCAACGCCGTGCAAACCACCCGACGTGCTGTAGGCTTTACTGTCGAACTTGCCGCCTGCGTGCAGCACGGTCATGACGACTTCAAGCGCGCTTTTATTCTTGAATTTTGGGTGTGGCCCAACCGGAATGCCGCGACCGTTGTCGGTGACTGACAAAAAACCGTCGGCTGCGAGTTCGACTTCGATCCAGGTGGCGTGGCCCGCAACCGCCTCGTCCATCGAATTGTCGATGACTTCGGCAAACAGATGATGCATCGCCTTTTCGTCGGTGCCGCCGATGTACATGCCAGGGCGACGGCGGACGGGCTCAAGGCCTTCCAGAACTTCGATGTGGTCTTCGGTATACCCAGACGCTTCAACAGACTTGCGCGCCCGCGACGATTTATCGGTCATCTCGCTCTCAGGTTTGGAAAACAGATCGATTTGCGATTTGGCCATGCGAGCCTTGGTCCGTCTGAGCAACGCGCGAGCAACGAGACGGACAGCGCGGCTCACAACGCGGGACGAAGTGCCACGCAAGCGAATCTTGTTGGGATGCTTATAGCGCCTCGGCGCGCCAGCCCGCCATCGCCATACCTATGCTGTGGCGATATCGCCACGCGATGTCACCGTTATACCTTCGCGTTGTCGATCAGACGGGTGTTGCCTAGCCAAGCCGCCCCTAAAACGCGGGCGCAATGGGTCGCCGCTTTCATGGCGGGTTCGAGTGTGTCCGCGTCTCGAACCTCGAGATAATCGACTTTTGCAAACCCGGCCGACAGGATGCGGCGCTTCGCATTGGCCGAACATGCGGCGATGTCGGCGCCGGCTGCCACATCGGCTGCGAGTTCGGTGATTGCTGCAAAAAGCGCTGGCGCAATCTTGCGTTCTGCCTCGGTCAAATAGGCGTTTCGCGATGACAGCGCCAAACCATCGCGATCACGTTGGGTTGGGCCGCCGATAACTTTCAGCGGGAGGTTGAGATCGCGCGCCATCTGCTGGAGCACGACCAATTGCTGGAAATCTTTCTCGCCAAAAATCGCAATGTCAGGCGTCACCTGGCCAAACAATTTGCAGCACACGGTCGCGACGCCGCCAAAATGGCCAGGGCGAAAGGCACCTTCCAGGTCTTGCGCTGCGCTGCCGGGCTCAATCGCCGTCGAACATCCGGCCGGATACATCTCGTCGACTGTCGGCGCCCAGACGAGGTCGGCTTTTGCCGTTGTCAGCAGCGCCAAATCACGGGCTTCGTCGCGGGGGTAGCGGGATAGGTCTTCGGTTGGGGCAAACTGTGTTGGGTTGACGAAGATCGACACGACCACGCGGTCGGCTTTTTTCTTTGCCAGTTTGACGAGCGACAGATGGCCAGCGTGCAGCGCGCCCATGGTGGGCACCAGCGCGATCGATTTATCAGACCCGCGCCATTTGGCGGTTTGGCGGCGCAGGTCTTTGACCGTGCGAACAATTTTGACGCTGTGGTTCACGGGGGACCTGCGGTACGGGATTGGCCACGCGCAGTCGTGGCGAGCCCTGTGCGAGCCGTCAAGGGCTCACCATCAAACGGGTTAGCGCGCGAGCTCTGGCGTTCCAGGCTTTTTGGCCTCAAGCCCTGATACGGGGCCTATTAAACTGGGCCGGACCTGGGATGTGTACGACGGCCGGAAATCGTCGCGTTGGCCAGCATGTCAGCGTCAGGTCTGCTAGATTAGCGAGACGGCGAATCGCCTCGGTGTGCTGGTAAAATTTCGCTGAGGCTGTTCGTTTGTTGTCGCGCCGATTGGGCTGCGCGCAATTTCGGGATCATGGATGACTGCGGCATTAAAGAGAGACGCGTTGCTACCGACCCGGTCTTTGTCAGCGCGCGACGAGATCGCGGCCCATCACATGATGGACGAGTACCGGCTGGTCGGATCGTTGATCGAACGGGCAGCGTTTAGCGAAGACGAGCGACGGCGGACGAGCGAGATCGCGCGTCGACTGGTCGATGCAGCGCGCTCCAACGTCGGCCGTCATGCCGGCATCGACGCGTTCATGCATGAATACGGCTTGGCGACGGACGAGGGCATCATTCTGATGTGTCTCGCGGAAGCGTTGCTGCGCATCCCAGACACGGAAACCGCCAACGCTTTCATCGCCGATAAAATTTCGGGCGGCGCTTGGGAAAAACATCTTGGCGCGTCTGAAAGCCTGCTCGTCAATGCGTCGACCTGGGGCCTGATGTTGACCGGCCGCTTGGTCAAGTTGCGTGACGCGCAGGGCGCCAATCCATTCCAAGCTTTAAAGCGGCTGGTGGCGCGCTCGGGCGAGCCCACCATTCGGCTTGCGGTACGCCAAGCTGTCCGGTTGCTTGGTGATCAATTCGTCTTGGGAACGTCGATCGATCAGGCGATTGCACGTGCTAAGCCGATGGAGGCCAAAGGCTATCGATTTTCCTACGATATGTTGGGTGAAGCAGCGCGCTCCGAACTGGATGCCGAACGCTATTATCAGCGCTACATGACCGCGATCGAAGCGGTTGGCGCGGCGGCTGGGCCGTTGACCGCGACCAACGTCGACGCGATTTTTTCGCGGCCGTCGATCTCGGTGAAATTGTCGGCGCTGCATCCCCGTTTTGAGCCCGGCAAAGAACGCCGCCTGCAGAGTGAATTGCAACCGCGACTTTTGACTTTGGCGCGGGCGGCGCGTGACAAGGGCCTTGGCCTGACCATCGATGCTGAAGAGCAAGACCGCCTCGACCTGAGTGCGCGCCTATTCGGCGACGCACTCGTGCATCCCTCGCTCGCCGGCTGGAATGGCTTGGGGATTGCAGTGCAAGCCTACGGCAAGCGAGCCGTGCCGATGCTGCGCTGGTTGCGTCGACTGACGGAAGTAACGGCAAAGCGCATCCCGGTGCGGCTGGTGAAGGGCGCGTA
>JANMII010000267.1:0-19160 GCA_031375665.1 Hyphomicrobium sp. | reverse complement strand
GTCCATCATTTCCTTGGCGATCAAGTCGGTGCACTTCGACCAGGCGTCGACCACCTTGTTGTACTTCTCAAGCTGCGTGATCAGACCATCCTGATACTGCTGCTCGAAGTCGCGCACTTCGGTGTTGGTCTTTTCGACGATCTTTTCCTTCGATTCCGGGATCTGCATATCGTCCTTGCCGAACGAAATGCCGGCCTTGAACGCATGATGGAAGCCCAGCGCCATGATCCGGTCGCAGAAGATCACAGTCTCTTTCTGACCGCAGTTACGATAAACCGCGTCGATCATGCCGGAGATGTTCTTCTTCGTCAGAAGCTGATTGACGAGCGCAAACTTCACGCCCGGCTTCTTTGGCAGATTTTCGCCGAGCAGCAAGCGTCCCGGCGTCGTCTCGTGGATCTCGATGATCTGCTCACCGTTTTCATCGACCGCGCGGAAGCGACCCTTAATCTTGGCATGCAGTGAGACGGCTTTGGCTTCGAGCGCGTGCAGAACTTCGGCGATCGAGCCGAGCGTCATGCCTTCGCCTGGTTCCTTGTCGCGCATGATCGACAGGTAATAGAGACCAAGCACGATGTCCTGCGACGGCACGATGATCGGCTGACCGTTGGCTGGATGCAGAATGTTGTTGGTCGACATCATCAAGACGCGCGCTTCCAACTGCGCTTCCAAGCTCAGCGGAACGTGAACGGCCATCTGGTCGCCATCGAAGTCGGCATTGAAGGCCGCGCACACCAGCGGATGCAGCTGGATCGCCTTGCCTTCAATCAATTGTGGTTCGAAGGCTTGAATGCCCAAGCGGTGCAACGTTGGCGCGCGGTTCAGCAACACCGGATGTTCGCGGATGACTTCATCCAGAACGTCCCAGACTTCTGGCTTTTCTTTCTCAACCAGCTTCTTGGCTTGCTTGACGGTGGCGGCTTGACCAAGCGTTTGCAAACGCGCGTAAATAAATGGCTTGAACAGTTCGAGCGCCATCTTCTTTGGCAACCCGCACTGGTGCAGCTTGAGCTCTGGTCCCACCACGATGACCGAGCGGCCCGAGTAATCGACGCGCTTGCCGAGCAAGTTCTGCCGGAAGCGGCCTTGCTTGCCCTTCAGCATATCAGCGAGCGACTTCAGCGGCCGCTTGTTGGCGCCGGTGATCACACGACCGCGCCGACCGTTGTCGAACAGCGCATCGACGGCTTCCTGCAACATCCGCTTTTCGTTGCGGATGATGATGTCGGGTGCGCGCAGTTCCATCAGCCGCTTCAAGCGATTGTTGCGGTTGATGACGCGGCGATACAGATCGTTGAGATCGGAGGTCGCAAAGCGACCGCCATCCAACGGCACGAGTGGCCGCAATTCCGGCGGGATGACCGGCACATGCGTCAGGATCATCCACTCTGGCCGATTGCCAGATTCCATGAAGGCTTCGATAACCTTCAGGCGCTTGCCGAGTTTCTTTGGTTTGAGCTCCGTGGTCGATTCCGCGATTTCCTGGCGCAATTCGACCGCGATCTTGGCCAGATCCATAGCCTGCATGATTTCGCGGATGGCTTCCGCGCCGATGCCAGCCGTGAAGCTGTCGCTGCCGAACTCTTCGATGGCCGCGTTGTATTGTTCTTCCGACAACAACTGGCGCTCGGCGAAAGGCGTCACGCCCGGCTCGATGACGATGTAATTTTCGAAATACAGAACGCGCTCGAGATCCTTCAGCGCCATGTCGAGCAGAAGGCCGATGCGGCTTGGCAATGACTTCAAGAACCAGATATGCGCGACGGGCGCTGCCAGTTCGATATGGCCCATGCGCTCACGGCGAACTTTGGCGAGCGTCACTTCCACGCCGCACTTTTCGCAGATCAGGCCCTTGTACTTCATGCGCTTGTACTTGCCGCACAAGCATTCGTAATCCTTGATCGGGCCAAAAATGCGCGCACAGAAAAGGCCATCGCGCTCCGGCTTGAACGTCCGGTAGTTGATGGTCTCTGGCTTTTTGATCTCGCCAAACGACCACGACTGAATGTCTTCCGGTGACGCGATCGAGATCTTGATCTGATCGAACGTTGGAACCGGCGCCTGCGCCTTGAAGATGTTTGAAATCTCGTTCATCGGCTGTCTCCTCGGGGGACCGTGGGGTGCGTCGGTCCCGTGGAATTCGAAATCGGTGATTGGCCTCCCCCGCTACTCGCAGAGGAGGCCAAAAGTTTTTTACTCGGCGGCTGGCGGCAATTGCGCCAGCGGAAGCGCCTCTTCGGTTTCGTTGTCGGGCACCGGCAGTTCGGTGTTCAGCAGCTCGACGTTCAGGCCCAGTGCGCGCATTTCCTTGACGAGCACGTTGAAGCTTTCGGGCACGCCGGCTTCGAACGCATCGTCGCCGCGCACGATCGCCTCATAGACCTTGGTGCGGCCGGCGACGTCGTCCGACTTGACGGTGAGCATTTCCTGCAACGTGTAGGCAGCGCCGTAAGCTTCCAGCGCCCAGACTTCCATTTCGCCGAAGCGCTGGCCGCCGAACTGTGCCTTACCACCCAGCGGCTGCTGCGTGACGAGCGAGTACGGTCCGATCGAACGGGCGTGGATCTTGTCGTCGACAAGATGGTGAAGCTTGAGCACGTACTTGTAGCCAACTGTCACCTTGCGATCGAACGGCTCGCCGGTGCGGCCATCAAACAGCGTCACCTGACCTGACGAATCAAAGCCCGCCATCTGCAGCATCTCGACGATGTCCTTTTCGCGCGCGCCATCGAACACTGGCGTTGCGATCGGCACACCTGCCCGCAGGTTCTCAGCCAGCGCCGCAAGTTCATCGTCCTTGATCGAGGCCTTGAACTCGTTGTTCTGGTAGATCTTGGTCATGTGATCGCGCAGCGCTTTGCCCTGGCCACTCTCGTGGTACTGCTGCAACGCTTCATCGATGATGCGACCCAGACCGCGGCAAGCCCAACCCATATGGGTTTCAAGGATCTGGCCGACGTTCATGCGGCTTGGAACGCCAAGCGGATTGAGCACGACGTCAACCGGCGTGCCGTCTTCCAAGAACGGCATGTCCTGCGACGGCACGATCATCGACACGACACCCTTGTTGCCGTGACGGCCAGCCATTTTATCGCCGGGCTGGATTTTACGCTTCACGGCCACAAAGACTTTGACCATCTTCATGACGCCTGGCGGCATTTCATCGCCGCGCTGCAGTTTGTCGACCTTGTCGGCAAAGCGCAGGCCGAGACCCTTTTTGGCTTCTTCGTACTGCTTTTGAATGGCTTCGACTTCGGCTTGTGCCTTGTCGTTCGCCAAGCCGATTTCCCACCACTGGCTGCGCGGGATGTCTTCGAGGATGGCCGCGTCGACGTTGCTGCCCTTCTTGGCGCCCTTCGGCCCCTTCGATACTTCCTTGCCCATCAACGCATCTTTGAGGCGCGCGTAGACGTTGCGGTCGAGGATCTGCATTTCGTCATCGCGGTCTTTGGCGAGACGTTCAATTTCCTCGCGCTCGATCGCCATCGCACGCTCGTCTTTTTCGACGCCGTGACGATTGAAGACGCGGACTTCGACGATCGTACCCGACACACCTGGCGGCAAGCGCAATGACGTATCGCGCACGTCGGAGGCTTTTTCGCCGAAGATAGCGCGCAGAAGCTTTTCTTCCGGCGTCATCGGGCTTTCGCCCTTCGGCGTGATCTTGCCGACCAGGATATCGCCTGGGTGGACTTCAGCACCAATGTAGACGATGCCAGCTTCGTCGAGGTTCTTCAGCGCTTCTTCAGAGACGTTGGGAATATCACGCGTGATTTCTTCAGGCCCGAGCTTGGTGTCGCGCGCCATGACTTCGAATTCTTCGATGTGGATCGAAGTGAACACGTCCTCTGATACGACGCGCTCGTTCATCAAAATCGAGTCTTCGAAATTGTAGCCCATCCACGGCATGAACGCGACGAGCACGTTCTTGCCGAGCGCCAGTTCGCCGAACTCGGTCGACGGACCGTCGGCGATGATCTCACCAGCGTTGACGCTATCACCGACATTCACCAGCGGCCGTTGGTTGATGCAGGTGTTTTGGTTCGAACGCTGGAACTTGCGCAGACGATAAATGTCGACACCAGGCTTTGACGGATCAGCTTCAGCGGTCGCACGAATAACGATACGCGTTGAATCCACTTGATCCACGATGCCGGTTCGGCGAGCGGCAATCGCCGCGCCCGAATCCTGCGCCACGCGATCTTCCATGCCGGTGCCGACCAGCGGCGCTTCCGCCTTGATCAGCGGCACGGCTTGGCGCTGCATGTTTGAACCCATCAACGCGCGGTTGGCGTCGTCGTTCTCAAGGAACGGGATCAAGGCTGCCGCGACGGAAACGAGCTGTTTTGGCGACACATCGATGAAATCGACTTTGTCCGGCGACACCAACAAAACATCGCCGTTGAAGCGACAGGTAATCAAATCGCCCGTCAGCTTGCCTTTGACGTCGACTTCGGCATTGGCCTGGGCGACGTAGTGGCGCTCTTCTTCCGGTGCCGACAAATAGATGACCTCATCGGTCACCTTCATGTTGACGACCTTGCGGTACGGGCTTTCGATAAAGCCGTACTTGTTGACGCGCGCGAACGTCGCCAACGAGTTGATCAGACCGATGTTTGGCCCTTCTGGCGTTTCAATCGGGCAGATACGGCCATAGTGCGTTGGATGCACGTCGCGAACTTCAAAGCCCGCGCGCTCGCGCGTCAAACCACCCGGTCCAAGCGCCGACAAGCGACGCTTGTGGGTGATTTCGGACAGCGGGTTGGTCTGGTCCATAAACTGCGAAAGCTGTGACGAGCCGAAGAACTCGCGCACCGCTGCCGCCGCCGGTTTGGCGTTGATCAGATCCTGCGGCATCACCGTGTCGATATCGACCGAGCTCATGCGCTCCTTGATGGCGCGCTCCATGCGCAACAATCCGACGCGGTATTGATTTTCCATCAGCTCGCCGACCGATCGCACACGGCGATTGCCGAGGTTGTCGATGTCGTCGATTTGACCCTTGCCGTCCTTCAAGTCGACCAGCGTCTTGACGACCGACAAAACGTCTTCGCGGCGCAGAATGCGCATGCTGTCGGGCGCATCGAGCTCCAAACGCATGTTCATCTTGACGCGACCGACGGCCGACAGATCGTAACGCTCGCTATCAAAGAACAAGCCGTTGAACAGCGCCGTTGCAGCTTCAATGGTCGGGGGCTCGCCCGGACGCATGACACGGTAGACGTCCATCAGCGCTTCTTGACTGTTGGCGTTTTTGTCGATGTTCAATGTGTTGCGAATGAACGGCCCGACCGTAATGTAGTCGATGTCGAGGATATGAAATTCCTTGACCTTCTGCTCTTTCAGTTCGGCCAGCAGGTTTTCGTCGAGTTCATCGCCGGCTTCCGCGAAGATCTTGCCGGTTTCGAGATCGACCACGTCTTCAGCGATATAACGACCCGATAGATCTTCCGCTGAGACCAAAATTTCCTTCAACCCACTTTCACCAAGCTCACGCGCCTTGCGCGCCGTTACTTTTTCGCCCGCGCGCGCAATGACTTCACCGGTCTTGGCGTCGGCGATATCGGATTGTGGCGTGAGGCCGCGGAACTTCTCGGCGATGTACGGCATCTTCCAGCCGCGCTTCGATTCCTTGATGCCGATGTGCTTATAAAAATGCGACAAGATCTGCTCGTCGTCGAGACCGAGCGCGTACAGCATTGTTGTCACCGGCAACTTGCGGCGACGATCGATGCGAACATAAACCACGTCCTTCGCGTCGAATTCAAAATCGAGCCAAGACCCGCGATATGGAATGATGCGGGCAGCGAACTACAACTTGCCCGACGAATGGGTCTTGCCGCGATCGTGGTCGAAGAACACGCCCGGCGAGCGATGCATCTGCGAAACGATCACGCGCTCGGTGCCGTTGATGATGAACGTGCCGTTCGACGTCATCAGCGGCATGTCGCCCATGTAGACGTCTTGTTCTTTGACGTCCTTGATCGACTTCGAACCTGTCTCTTCGTTGATGTCAAATACGATCAAACGCAGCTTGACCTTCAACGGTGCTGCATACGTCATGTCGCGTTGCATGCACTCATCGGTGTCGAACTTCGGCGCTTCGAAATCATAGCGCACAAACTCAAGCGTCGCTTTGCCAGCGAAATCCGAGATCGGAAACACACCCTTGAAAACCGACTGCAAACCAAAATCATCAAGACGGCCGCCGGCTGGCTCTTTGACCATCAGAAAGTCTTCATAGGAGGCTTTTTGGACTTCGATGAGGTTTGGCATTTCAGCGATTTCGCCGAGCGTGCCGAACTGCTTGCGAATGCGCTTACGACTTGTGAGGGTCTGAGCCATTTCCGCTCCTATGTTGTCAATTTAGCGGGAGGTGGTCCCGCAATCCAAACTTGCGATCGAGCGATCGTGTGGTCCGATGTCCCGGACCGGCCGCGTGAGCACGTTACGCTCTCCAAACGGCTTGCCGGAGGATCCCACGTGCGAGCGTCGAGCCCGCAAAAGATCCTTCGGAAAATCGTTTTAAGTTGCACGTGGCGACGGTCGTTTCGACAGCCGGCCGCCAAGTGGAAACGTGAGACATAAAATGTGCGTAGCGAACAGCTGACGAGTGCCTTGGACAACCCAACTCGCTCGCCGCTATTCGCTACGCACCAAAAATCACTTCAGTTCGACAGCAGCACCCTGATCTTCAAGCTGCTTCTTGATCTTCTGGGCTTCGTCTTTCGACACGCCTTCCTTGACCGTCTTGCCGCCAGCTTCGACCAAGTCTTTCGCTTCCTTCAGGCCAAGACCGGTGATGGCGCGGACTTCCTTGATGACGTTGATCTTCTTGTCGCCACCCGACTTCAGGATCACGCTGAACTCGGTCTGCTCTTCGACCGCTGCTGCGGCGGCGGCTGGTGCGGCCGAAACGGCGACGGCTGCTGCAGCCGAAACGCCCCACTTTTCTTCTAGCATTTTGGCGAGGTCAGCCGCTTCGAGAACGGTCAGGCTCGACAGGTCGTCGACAATTTTTTCAAGCTTTGACATAGGGAACTTCCTTCAGATTTGAACCTTTGACAGTGTTGCGACCACAAGGGCCGCCCGTAATTTTTTGGTAAGATCGCAGCGCCAATGCAGCGCTGCCCTACCGGCATTTTGCTCACTCGGCTTGAGCTGCCTTCGCTTGGATGACGCGTGCGAGCTGACCGCCCGGCTCTTTGATCGTGCGCGCGATTTTAGTCGCTGGCGCGTTCAAGAGGCCGATGATCTTGGCTCTTAGCTCATCAAGTGATGGCAATTCGGCGAGTGCTTTAACGCCCTTCGCGTCAAGGATGGTCTTGCCCATCGCGCCGCCGAGGATGACGAGTTTATCGTTCCCCTTGGCATACGACACGGCAGCCTTGGCAGCCGCGATCGGATCTTTTGAGAAAGCCAGAATGGTTGGCCCCTTCATCAGCCCCGAAAGTTCGGCCGCGTCCGTTTCCTTGATAGCGAGCTGCGCCAGTGTGTTTTTCGCAACCTTTACAGAACCGCCCGCTTCTTTGACTTTTTTGCGGAAATCTGCCGATTGCGAGGCCACCATGCCGGTGTTGTGGGCAACCACCACCACGCCCGTGTTCTTGAACACGTCATGGAGCGCGGTTACGAGCTCACGTTTCGCGGCTCTATCCACTGCTCGTCTCCTTACTGCGGGGCGCTGCTGGCGCCTCGCGGGTTGCACCTTGCCGCCAGCTCACTTCATCGAAGCGAACGGACGACCGTTGGTCTGTCCTCGTTCCCGTAAACCTCGCCTGATTGGCGGCGGCACGGTGCTGACCCAGAAGGTTCATACCTGACGGCGACCGGCGCTGATGCCGATCGAAATCCGGTTGGCTTCTGTCTCATGCGGGCACTCTCAACGACTGAGAGAATTAGGCGTCACCAGCGAGCCGGATCGGCACCCACAATCTCGGACAGTGCCGGACCAACGTTTTGCAACGCCGGTCCGGGGTTTTCCGGGTTACCCCGGAATTCGTTTTACCGCTACGTCACTGGCCCCGATGCCACGGACGAAGCATCGAGCTTGAGGCCAGGGCCCATAGTCGACGACAGCGACACCTTCTTGAGGTACGTGCCCTTCGAACCGTTCGGCTTCGCCTTGACGACGGAATCGACGAACGCCTTGATGTTTTCGACCAGGGCCTGTTCGGTGAAGCTCGCTTTTCCGACGCCAGCATGAACGATGCCTGACTTCTCAACGCGAAATTCAACTGACCCGCCCTTAGCGCCCTTGACGGCACTGACAACGTCCATCGTAACCGTGCCAACGCGTGGGTTGGGCATCAGACCGCGCGGGCCCAAAACTTTACCGAGCCGACCGACGAGGCCCATCATGTCCGGTGTCGCGATGCAGCGATCGAAGTTGATGTTGCCAGCCGCCACCTGCTCAACGAGGTCCTCAGCACCAACAACATCGGCACCGGCCGCCTTGGCTTCGTCAGCCTTGGCGCCACGCGCGAACACTGCGACGCGCGCCGTGCGGCCGGAGCCATTCGGCAGGTTGCAGACACCGCGCACCATCTGGTCGGCGTGCTTTGGATCAACGCCAAGGTTCATGGCGATTTCGATTGTCTCATCAAACTTGGCTTTGGCCCGCGACTTGATGATCTTGACGGCTTCGTCGACGCCGTAGGCTTTGCCCGGCGGCAATCCCTTGGTGACTTCGACCATCCGCTTGCCACCGGCAAGCCGGGCGGCTTTGGCGTGTTCGGCGCTCACTGCTGATTTTTTCTCGGCCATCGAACTACTCCACCACCTTGAGACCCATCGAGCGCGCACTGCCAGCGAGCGTCTTCGCGGCGGCATCGATGTCGTCGGTGTTCATGTCTTTGAGCTTGAGCTTGGCAATGTCTTTGAGCTGCGCCACCGTCACTTGACCAGCGAAAACGATGCCCGGCTGCTTCGAACCTGATCCGCCCTTGCCAGTCGGCTTCAAACCGGCTGCCTTCTTGATCAAATAAGTTGCTGGTGGATTGCGCATTTCGAATGTGAACGAGCGGTCTGAATAGACCGTGATCTTCACCGGAATGGGCGTGCCCTGCTCGAGGTCCTTCGTTTTGGCATTAAAGGACTTGCAGAATTCCATGATGTTGACGCCGCGCTGACCGAGCGCGGGGCCGATGGGCGGCGACGGATTGGCCGCGCCTGCTGGCACCTGGAGGTTGATGTAACCGTCGACTTTTTTCGCCATAGGTTCCCCTTTTCACAGCGTTACGACGCCCAGCCGCGACGGCGGCTCGGACGATCAGGGTTAGCGGTTCAACGGAATGCTACGCCTTGCGGCATTCGCTTCCTCCCGCACGTCACCGCCACACAAGCTCGTTGCTGAACTTCGTTGGCGGATCCGGTTTCCAGCAGTTGCCTGCCGGTAGGTTTGCAGTCGCGTCCGGAGCACAAGCGCCCCAGATCAACTGGTAATCTTTTCAACCTGCCCGAATTCGAGTTCGACAGGGGTTGGACGGCCGAAGATCGAGACCGCCACTTTGACGCGCGATCGCTCTTCATCCACGTCCTCGACCACACCGGTGAACGATGCAAATGGACCGTCTGCCACTTTGACGTTCTCGCCGACTTCGAACGTGATTGTCGGTTTGGGACGTTCGACACCATCGGATACTTGCTGGAGGATGCGCATCGCCTCTGCCTCAGGGATCGGCATCGGCTTGTTGTCGGCGCCCAGAAAGCCGGTGACCTTCGGCGTATTCTTGATCATGACGAAGGCCGCGTCGGTCATTTTCATTTTGACCAGCACGTAGCCCGGCAAGAATTTCCGCTCGGTTGGAATTTTTCGGCCGCGCTTAACTTCGACGACCTCTTCGGTCGGCACCACGATTTCTTCAAACAGATGGTCCAAGCCACCAGCTTTGGCTCGTTCGCGGATCGCGTCAGCTACCTTGCGCTCGAAATTTGTGTAGGCGTGGACGATATACCAGCGGGTGCCAGCAACCGTCGGCTTAACTTCGCCTGTCTGTGCGACGCTCATTCGATTGAAGCCCTCATCGCCTCTAGTCCCAAGTCGCAGCGTTAACTGCCAAGTCCGAGGACGAAGCGCACAATCCAGCTCAAGGTTTGGTCAACCAGCAAAAAGAAAATAGAGGCGAGCGCAACCATGATGAGAACCATCAAGGTCGTGATCCAAACCTCTTTTCGTGTCGGCCAGGTGACTTTGGCAACCTCTTGCCTGACTTCTTGGATAAACGTGATTGGGCTGAACTTCGCCATTAATCTGCTTTCAAAGGCACAAATGCGACAACCTGCCGCATCCTAACGCGACGGGTGCCGCGACAGGTCGACAGGTCAAACCACGACATTCACCAGCACGAGGCTGGCACGACACACAGTAGCCAGCGTAACCTGGCCTAAAAAAAACATCCAGCCTGAGGCTGGCAGGGGCGGAGGGGCTCGAACCCCCGACCTTCGGTTTTGGAGACCGACGCTCTACCAATTGAGCTACACCCCTTAACGCGTCGCCAAGTATAACTTAAGCGCCGTGATGCCTCACTCGGGGCAAGCCTGCTTAACCGATCGCGCAATGTTTGTCAGCCCTTCGCGCGGATCCGCTCAAAAATAATGGCTAAGCCACAGTCCCAACGCTTTAGCACGCACGGGAAAAGGCGTTATACCCGCGGCCCGGTGCCGGGCCCGGCTTGCCACGGGCTGGCCATCGTCGCCGCCGACTGTTGACCACCAATCGGCTCGATCACGACGGCGGTACCATAAGCCAGCACTTCAGTAACCGCCGACGCGATCTCGTTAGCATCGTAGCGCATCGCCATCACGGCATTGGCGCCCATGTCTTCGGCGTGGCGGACCAGCAAGTTGAAGGCTTCCTGCCGGGTCTGCTCAGCGAGCTTGGTATAGACCGTGATATTGCCACCAAAGAAAATCTGGACAGCGGCCCCGATGTTGCCGACCACTGAGCGCGAGCGGACAGTTAATCCACGCACAACGCCCAAGTGGCGCACCACGCGAAACCCTTTGATCTCGTTGGTGGTAACAACCAGCATGGTGACAGCCCTTTGGTGATTTTGACGATGTGGACGATCGATTGCTGCGACCGCTCTAGCGCGCCACTTCCCAGTTCAGCGCGCCTTCAACTCGGCCACACATCCAGCCAAGCGGCGAGGCCGCCAAATGCCCGAATTCCGAGCTTCCAGAATACGCTAAAACACAGCGCGACGCTACCAGAACACTGTCTCAATGGAAGGCGTTAGGATTGCCGACGGTTTGGAGCGGATGAAGGGAATCGAACCCTCGTATGAAGCTTGGAAGGCTTCCGTTCTACCATTGAACTACATCCGCATAGCCAGTCGCTGGCCGGTCCACTGGCCGGGTCACTGGCCGGGTCACTGTCTTTCGTTTTCACGCCAGACCACGGCCCAACGTGTGCGCGAGGTTGACGGCATTTTCAAGCCCCCTCTGCAAACGCCCCATCCCGCGATATAGCTGTTTTATGACCAGCGACATGCACCTCAGGCCCAATCCAGAACCATCTGAAGATGTCATCCTCGTCGATGATACCGACCGGCAGGTCGGCGTCGAGGAAAAACTTAGCGCTCACCGCAGTGGCGCATTGCACCGGGCATTCTCCGTCATGATCTGGGATGCCAGCGGTCGACTGTTGCTGCAACAGCGCCATGTTGGCAAATATCATTCAGGCGGACTGTGGACCAACACCTGCTGCGGCCATCCCCGGCCAGGTGAAGATGTCAGCGCGGCGGCACAACGACGACTGCAAGAGGAGATGGGATTTTCATGCCCCCTCGTTGCCATAGGCACCTTTCAATATCGCGCCGACCTCGATCGCGATCTGATCGAGCACGAACTCGTGCATCTGTTTCGAGGAACGTATCACGGTGCAATTTCAGCCGATCCAGCAGAGTGCGATGGCTACACCTGGATGGCACCGTCTGATATCGCGGCGGCGATTGCGGCAACGCCTGAGTGCTACAGCGCATGGTTTCGCAAATACGCTGCCGCTGGCTGGCCGCTGGCATCGCTTTAAGCCCTGCCCGACAGCGCAAGCACCGCTATTCTCGGAACGCGCGGTTCATTTGATCGGTGAGCGGCTTGGCCAGATATGATAACGCCGTCCGGTCGCCGGTTGAGATAAAGACCTCGACGGGCATGCCAGGGATCAACTTCAAATCACCCAAAGTTCGTTTCGATTTATCATCCATTTCCAAACGCGCGATGTAGTGGCTCTGGCCACTTTTAGGATCGACCGTCACATCAGCCGACACATTGATCACCCGACCGGTTAGTTCAGGCGTTGTCTGTTGATTGAAGGCCGTCAAGCGCAGCCGCGCTGGCCCGCCGACGATCACTTGATCAACGTCCGTTGGCGATACCCGCGCTTGGATCGTCAGGTTATCGGTTTCCGGCACAACCAGCATGAGCTGCTCGGCCGCCGTAACAATCCCGCCGACAGTGTGGACGCTCAGCTCATGGACAATCCCTTCTTGCGGCGCGCGCAGATCAATGCGCTGCAGTTTGTCAGCGGTTGCGACCTCACGCTCTGACAGCTCCGAGAGCTTGGCATCGATCGAGCGCAGTTCGCGCTGTGCCTGGACACGGGTGTTTTCATCGACCGCAAGAATTTGCACATTGATCTCGCTAATCTGGCCGTGCGCGCGGGCGATCTGCGCCGTTAACCCACCATGCTCGCCACTCAAGCGTTTGGCTTCGCGCTCCATTGCGTAAACCCGCGTGATCGGCGTCAGATTTTTGTCGTTGAGAATGTGGATTTGGGCCAACTCTTTTTTGATCAGCAGCAGTTCGCCATTTTTCGCGTCCCGCTGCGACGACAATCCGATGATTTCCTCTTTCAGCTGACCAATGCGAAGGCTGAGTTGCGACTTCTGGCTTTCCTTCATCTTGCGATTTTCATCGAACAGGCGAACTTCGCCCACCGAGGCTGCCCTCGCGTCGGCGCTGCGCTGCAGAAAATTTGGTGTAAATGTTACCTCGGTTAGCCCATCACGCTCAGCGATCAATCGTGCCGACCGCGCCGTCAATTCGATAAGCTGCGATGTGATCACCCCCAATTCAGACTTGATCTGGGTTGCGTCGAGCCGCAGCAGAACGTCACCTTGTTTGACGTGGTCACCGTTTTTGACTTTGATTTCCGAAACAATACCGCCGTAGCTGTGTTGGATTTTTTTGACGTTCTTTTCGACAACGAACGAGCCCGGCGCAATCACCGCGCCCGATAAACTCGCCGTTGCAGCCCAACCCCCGATCGCAAACGCCAGCCCTGAAATTACCACGGAAGCAAACACGACGTGATTTCTAATTGAGAACTCGCGACGCGGCACCACATCGGTCGGCGTTGTGTTGGTGCCGTCGCTGGCGGCCATGGCTGCGGTCATCATCGGGTCCTCCTTATTGATCGTCAAAATACTGGCCCATCATTCAATCACGTCGAGAAATCTTCGCTGCGAAGTTCATAGCGGCCCGCCAGTTCGATCTGGAAGTCGGGGTCGCTGTCGCCGTCGGTGTTGCCTTCAAGGATGGTGATTTCGCCATCGTTGAACGGATCATATTTGAAGCGCATCTGGCCTGGCTTTTCGAAGGGGTCGCCCGACGAGATCATCACAAAGCGGCGCATGACCGGGTCAGCGAAGGTGTCCTGCATCTGCTCGTACACGTCTTCACCCATCTGCCGCATATCGATCCGATCACCGATAACGAAGTCCATGATCCGATCCCGAGATCCAGACCCTGACCCAGTGGTCGCTGCTGACAGAAATACAAAAATATCCTCGCCATCGCCGCCGGTGAAAACATTCGTCTCAAGGCCAGCGATGAATGTGTCGTTGCCCGAGCCGCCAATGAGATCCTCGAACTGAGCGAGCGTATCACGGCCAATATCGCCGCTTTCAGCGATCCCCGACAGCAAGTCGATGAGCGCGTCGGCGTCCGTCGCGGAGATATCGTAAATATCTTGGCCATCGCCACCGTCATAGTCATCGTCGCCATCTGACGTCGTCGCGACGACACGGTCATTGCCGCCACCGGCGTCGATGGCATCAAGACCTGCTCCACCGGTCAGCACGTTATCTTCGCCATTGCCAACGATGGTGTCGTCACCGGCACCGGCCACCACGTTCTCAATCCTGACAATTGTGTCAGTCCCGGTATCGAGGCTCACTGCGACGCCCGTTTCAAGATTGACGATGATCGCGGTGTGGGTCGCAGACGTGTCGTAGGTATCGGTGCCTTCACCACCATCATAATGGTCGTTGCCGTCGCCTGTCGTTGCGATGGCTACGTCGTCGCCGCTCCGGCCAAAAATGATGTCGCGTCCAGCGCCACCGATCAGCAGATCATTTTCGCCACCGCCGTCGACGCTATCATCACCAACGCCGCCATCGACGAGGTCGTTACCACCGTCGCCGAGAAGCTGATCGTTTCCAGCATCGCCAAATATCCGGTCGCCATCAGCGCCGCCCGAGAGCGTGTCATCGCCGTCTTCGCCGTAAATCGTATCTCGGCCAGCCTCACCAAAAACGATGTCGTTCCCCCGGCCGGCAAAAATGACGTCGCTGCCGCCGCCGCCAAACACCACGTCATGACCATCGCCAGCATAAATCAGATCGTCGCCGTCTTCGCCGAGGATGCGATCGTTGCCATCGCCACCATAAATGACGTCATCGCCGCCACGACCGACGACGACATCATGGCCAGCCTTCGCATCAATGACATCGCGGCCCGGCGTGCCAACGATCCGGTCGTCGCCATCGGTCCCTTTGATAATGCCGTCATCGGGTTCGATGAGATCCAACAGCGCGAGCTGCGCCGTGCCGCCATGACCATCGCTGATGACGTAGGTGAACGTCACGCTGCTGGTGTCGTTTGGTGCAGATGTGTAGATCCATCCACCACCACCAGCCAAAGCCTGTACCGTTCCGGACGATGCCGTAAGCGTCGTCACCGATAGGGCGTCACCGTCCAAATCGTGAGCGTGGCGCAGCAGATCGGCCAGAGCGATCACGATCGAACTGTTGGCCAACATGCCGGGCAAAATGACCGGACCCGCGACCACTGGCAGGCGATTGAGGCCACCTGGGCCGATACCGCCGTCGTCATCATCATCATCGTCATCGACATTATCGCCGACATCGAGATCGCCGCCAGAACCACCACTACCAGAACCGCCGCCGCCAGAACTGCCTGAACCAGAATTGCCTGAGCCAGAGTTGCCTGAGCGAGTGCTTTCAGAACCGCCGCCCGATCCACCGCCTTCGCCCGACGAGAACGCCGTCACCACCGTTCCCGGCCGCGCGCCGTAAAGCGTTTCGTTATCATTAGCTGACGACAGTTTCGGTTGAACGTCACTGCCGCCTTTCGATCTCACCGGATCGTGCGCATCGTCGATCGGACCAGCGGAAAGCGGACCAGAGCCCGACAGCCGGTCGAGCTTACTATCGCCCGCAAGCCCGTTGGTTTCTTCCAGTTCATCCGCCGAGGCGTTGGCATTGAGTTCTTCTGTGGCGACGACATCACTGTCGTCGCTGACCGGTGCGCGCTGGCTGTGGTCGTCGCGCTGTGCCGCGTCCTGGTTGAGCGATCGCGCAACATCTGTGCCAAACAGCACGTTCTTAATCAGGGCGAACACACTGATCATCATCAACGACAGCGTGACGCGAAGCGCCAGTTTTTTGGCTGCCTTGTCCTCGATCTCATACTTACGCTTCGGCGTTCCATCGTTGTGGAATGTTTGCGGATCGTAGACCGGATACATGGTCATCTCCCTGACGCAACTCTAACGCACCTAGGCAGCTGGCGCTGCAATCGGTAGCGCCGTGACATTCTTCGACTTTGTCTGCTGGGCAAAAATTTCATCTTTCGGTCCAAAGGCTGCGAGCTTGCCACCTTGAATGACCGCAACCATGTCGACCGCTGCAAGCGCACTCGGTCGATGCGCAACCACGATGACGATGCCACCGCGAGCACGCACCGCAAAGATCGCTTGCGTCAATGCGGCCTCACCTTCGGCATCGAGGTTGGAGTTCGGCTCGTCGAGCACGACCAAGAATGGATCATCGTACAAGGCGCGGGCGAGCGCGATGCGTTGGCGTTGGCCAGCCGACAGCGCTGTGCCGCTCGGTCCAAGTTCCGTCTCATAGCCATTCGGCAAGCGCACAATCATCTCGTGCACACCGGCGGCCTGGGCTGCTGCCAGAACCTTTCGGCCATCAGGCGATGGATCGAGCCGCGAGATGTTTTCACTGATCGTTGCATCGAGCAGGCTGACGTCTTGTGGCAGGTAGCCGACATAGCGACCGAGCGCATCGGGCGCCCACTGATTGAGGTCGGCATCATCGAGGCGAACCGCACCACGCAGCAGTGGCCAGACTGACGTGACAGCGCGCGCGAATGTCGACTTGCCGCCGCCGCTTGGACCAACCACACCAACCGCCTGCCCAGCCGACAACTGCATCGTCACGTCACTGAGCACCACTGTGCCGGTGCTCGGCGCGGCCACCGTGATTTTTTCGATTTTCAAATTGCTCTTGGGTGTCGGCAACGCAACACTGGTCGGCACATCTGCCATGGCCGTCAGCGTTTCCGTCAACCGCGCATAACTACGCCGCGCGGCGACGACGTTCTTCCACTGCCCAATTGCCATGTCGATTGGTGCCAAGGCCCGACCAGATGCAACGGACGCAGCAATAATGGAACCAGCCGTTAACTCGCCTTTGATCGTCAAGTAGGCGCCAAGCCCCAACACCGCTGACTGCAACAGCATCCGAAGAACTTTTGAGAAACCGCCAAGCGTTCCGACCACGTCGTTGGATTTCGTTTGCAGATCGAGGTGCTTGGCATTGAGCTTTTCAAATCGTGCGACGGCACGATCCGTGAAGCCCATGGCGCGGATGACGTCAGCGTTGCGGGCATGCGAATCCGATAAAGCGAGGCGCGCAACGGCGGCACTTTGCATTGGGCCGGTATGTTTTTGCGTGAGGACTTCGCTGATCACCGTCAACGCTGTTAGGATGAGCGCGCCACCGAACGTCATGATGCCAAGCCACGGATGCAAGGCATAAACAAACAGCAAATAAAGCGGCATGAACGGCAGATCGAACAGCGCGATCGGGCCCTGGCTTCCGAGGAAATTTCGTAACGTATCGACGTCGCGACCGCGCTCAAGCGATTCCGCCGTCGAGAACCCAAACCGGGGCATGTCGATGCCGACTTTGTGGGCCAGCGGGGCCAACTGAACATCGAGCCTGGCGCCGATCCTGACCAGGATCTGCGACCGGCTAACATCGAGGATGCCCTGAAACATATAGAGGCCGATCGCCAAACCTGAAAGCGCCAGCAGCGTTGGCACGCTCTGGCTGGTCAACGCGCGATCGTAAACCTGCAACATATAAAATGAGCCGGTCAGCGCCAGAATGTTGATGACGCCTGAGACCACGAACAAAAATATGATGACAGTCTTTAGGCCACCCAACTGCATCAAAGGTGTCTTGCGATCGCCCATCGCAGTTTTGGATTTATTCTTCCGCATAGCCACCAAGCCCCACTTCGAGAATCGATACTGAAAGCCGTGATTTTGTCTTTATGCGCTGCGTTGCAGATCGTGAGAGGGGCACGCGGCGGCGCCCCTCTCAGTGCGTTATGAAATGATGTCGTTCATGGTCAGCTTGGTGAAGCCGGCAACCCTGAGTGTGAAGTCAATGGTGCCGAGGTGGTCATCAGTGTTGCCCTCGATGAAAGTGTCGTCACCGACGACCACCAATCGCAATTGACCTGCCGCGCTAAAGTCGCCGTCCGATGTAAAGTTGCTGAAGCCAGCGCCGCTCAAGCCGAGACTGTCGTACATTGAACTGAGATCAATTCGGTCGCCGGTATCGAAGCCGTTGATCGTATCGCCCTTCGCCGAATTCACCGTCTCGAACACGAACGTATCCAGACCGCCGCCACCATTCAGAATGTTGACCGAAACGCTGGCGACGATTGTGTCGTTGCCGCCGCTGCCGATGACATTTTCAAATCCGAAGAGTGTGTCGCTCTGGCCAGATGCAATCAACGAGCCAAAACCTGTGAGCCCGAGATCGACAATGGCGCCGCCGGAAATGCCCGACAAATCGATGGTGTCAAAGGTGTCCACTTCATCGCCACCGTCGAGAGCATCGTTGCCATCGCCGTCGGCAATGAAAACGATGTCGCTGCCAGCGCCGCCGTAGACGCGGTCAGCCCCACCATCGCCAAACAGCATGTCCTCGCCAGCGCCACCGACGAGGAGGTCGTCGCCGCTGCCGCCCAACATTGTGTCGTCGCCAGCGCCACCATCGAGATGATCGTTACCAGCGTTGCCTGTTAAGACGTCGCCGTCGGCACCGCCAAACACCGCGTCGTCACCGGCGCCGCCAGCCAAGGTGTCGTCACCCGCAAAGCCAAACAGTGTGTCATCGCCTGCCGCGCCGGACAAAACATCAGCGCCGGACCCACCGAACGACTCGTCTGGGTCGCTGGTGCCGAGATAGACGACGAACGGAAGCGGTGACGTGGTGCCTGTTCCAGTGCCTGTACCTGTTCCAGTGCCGGTGCCGGTGCCAGTTCCAGTGCCAGTGCCAGTTCCAGTTCCAGTGCCAGTGCCAGTGCCAGTGCCGGTCCCTGAGCCGGAGTCGCCGTCACCATCATTGTCATCGTTATCTTCATCGGTGTCGTCGTCCGTGTCGTCGTCGGTATCTTCGTCGGTATCGCTGTCGTCAGTATCGTCGTCGCCGTCACCACCAGCGGTGTCGTCATCGCCGCCGCCGCCGACTGTGTCGTCATCGTCATCTTCATCGTCGTCCGTGTCGTCGCCACCTCCGCCGGTCGGCGCACCAACGCCACCGACGATTGTTCCTGTGCCGTTGAAAGTGACCGAATGCGTGCCATGGGACAAAGTCTTGGTGCCATCAGCGTTCACGGTCATCTGGTAGTCGCTCGCCGCGATGCCAGGCGCAAGTTCGATGATGTCTTGCGGGCGCACCGTTCCTTCAAGGCGATCATCGCCGCCGTTGGAGATGAAATGAATCTTATGCGCTGATTGCAGGCCCGTAATATCGATGACATCGTTGCCGTCCGAACCCGTGATCGTGATCGTGTTGGGGTCGAGGTCCGTGTTTGCAAAATTG
>JANMII010000266.1:0-2999 GCA_031375665.1 Hyphomicrobium sp. | reverse complement strand
GCGCGGTCCCGACACCCGAACAAAAACGCGGGCATCCGTCTGATCAACAATAGCTACCATCGAACCCAACTGAGCTTTTAATTCACGCTCGAGATCGCGATCACCCGTTCGCTCAGCGAATGCCAACCATTGATCGGGGCCAGCCCACATGATCGACAATGGCCCAGCCGACCCACTGCCATGCCCGCAGGTCGGCTGCAGCGGACACGCCACCCCGTACGCCGCATGCACGGCGTCCGAGACCGAACTCGCTTTGCCGCGCGCCGCAGCAACACTCGCAAGCGTCAGATTTTCGCGCACTTCAATCGCGATATTAGCGTGCTTGATCGGCGTCCATGGTGCGAAAGCCGAACGCTCCGCGAGTAACTGATCAGCCACGGACCCTCTCCCCTGCATGATCGACGAAAACGGCTGACACCACTTCAACCAGCGTATCGCCACCGCGCACCGGATCGTACGCCCGAATGATTTCACCAATCCGCTGCGGACCACGCTTCAAAAGCCCGAGCCCGATCCAGTGGCCAACCGTTGGCGAGTGCGCGACGGATGTCATATAGCCCTCGTCATTGGCAGCCGTTGCCGACGCATCGCGGGCCAGGAAACGCGCGCCTGATCGTAGCCTGACGGACCTATCAAGCGGGCGAAGCCCAACCAAGGCTGGACGTTCAGGATCGGTCAGGCCCGGCCGTTCGCCAAGCACGCGACCAATGAAATCTTTCTTCTTCGACACCATGCCACCAAGCCCAACGTCTTGCGCCGTCGTCGTGCCGTTCAGTTCAGGCCCGCTGATATGGCCCTTTTCAATGCGCATCACGCCAAGCGCTTCACTACCGTACGCGCACACACCGAGATCGCGGCCAACCTCCATCAGCCGCCGCATCAAGCTGTCGCCATAACGCGCCGGAACAGCCAGCTCATAGGCCCGCTCACCCGAAAACGACAGCCGGAACAGCCGAGCTTTGACACCACCGCAGACCGTGATTTCACCAACAGCCATATACGGAAATTTGGCGTCAGAGATGTCGAACTGTGGATCGATCACGCGCTGGAGCAGCGCGCGCGATTGCGGACCAGCGACCGCGTATTGCGCCCACTGCTCGGTTGCCGAGATCAATTGCACATCAAGGTCGGGCCAAACCCATTGGCTGCAAAACTCAAGATGCTGGAAAACTTTGACAGCATTGGCCGTTGTTGTGGTGACGAAATAGTGCGTGTCTGAAAAACGCGCCACCGTTCCATCGTCCATTAAAATTCCGTCCTCGCGGAGCATGCCGCCATAGCGCGCTTTGCCAACAGCCAGCGTCTTCATGCCGTTCATGTAAATGCGATCGAGAAAGATGGCGGCATCGGCGCCTTGGACATCGATCTTGCCGAGTGTCGAAACATCGCACACGCCAACAGCACTGCGCACCGTCGTGACTTCACGATCGACTGATTGCATCCAATCGCTCTCGCCAGCGCGCGGAAAGTAGCTCGGCCGCATCCACAAACCGGTCTCGACAAACACCGCGCCTTGCTCCTTCGACCACGCATAGGACGGCGGCAATCGCGCCGGTTTGAAATCTCGCGCCCGATGGTGGCCAGCGAAGGCTCCGATAGCGACCGGCGTGTACGGCGGCCGCGCGATTGTCATACCCGTCTGGGGGATCGATTTTTTGGTGAGCTCGGCCATGATGGCGAGCGCGTTGACATTGGCGGTTTTGCCTTGGTCCGTCGCCATGCCAAGCGTTGTGTATCGCTTCAAGTGCTCGACAGAGCGGAAGCCTTCACGTTCCGCCAACTCGATGTCCAGTGTGGCGACATCGTTTTGCTGATCGACAAAGGCTTTGCCTTCCGATCCTGTAACCCGCCACAGTGGCTCGATCGCGAAGGCGTCGCCGTCGATATCGACAGACGGTACTGAAATTAGCGGTACTGAAAGCGACGTGGCCGATTGCGCCCCAGTCCGGGCCGCTTCAACGCCAGACCGCAACACCGAGCCCAAGCTGTAAACGCCAGCCGCTGCGCCAGCGACCACCATTTCAGCTGGCTTTGCTCCAGCCGTAAAGCTGGCGAGTTCGTCATTCCAGATCGGCTTTCCACCCAGATGCGTGGTCAACTGAATGTTTGGATTCCATCCGCCCGACATCGCAATCAAATCGCAATCGAGCGTTTGCTCGACACCATCAGCGAGGCGGATCTTGGCAGCCTTCAAGCGTCGCCCACCGACCGCTGAAATAATGACGCCGCCCGCGATCAGGCGGCACCCGGCCGCCGCCGCGATGCCGCGCACGGCCTGAGGTGGATTCTTGCGCGAATCGATCAACGCTACGACCTGCGCGCCAGCCCGCGTCAGATCAGAGACCGTTGTCGCCGCATAGTCATTGTTGGTGAAAACGATGGCTTTGCGACCCGGCACCACGCCGTAACGGTTGATATACGTTCGCACGGCACCCGCCAGCATAACGCCAGGACGGTCGTTGTTGCCAAACACAATCGGCCGCTCAGTGCCGCCCGAAGCCAGCACAACGCGCTGGGCCACGATCCGCCACAACCGTTGCCGCGGCACACCATGGGCCGCCACCGCCAAATGATCACTGACCCGTTCGATCGCGCCGTATGTGCCGCCATCGTACGCACCGAAAACGGTCGTGCGTTTCATGATCCGAACATTGGCGTTGGCCACAAGCTCGGCTTCGGTTGCAGCCACCCATTCCAATGCCGGCTTCTGATCGATCAATCGGCCGTCATCGACCGCGCGGCCGCCTAGCGCGAAATTCTCGTCCGCTAGAATGACACGCGCGCTGTCTTTAGACGCAGCACTCGCTGCCATCAGCCCGGCTGGACCGCCGCCGATCACCAGGACATCGCAGAACGCCGTCGCCTTCTCGTAAGTGTCGGGATCGCCCTGAGCTGAGGCGCGGCCAAGCCCTGCAGCCCGGCGGATCAACGGCTCGTAAAGCTTTTCCCACAGCGCCGCAGGCCACATGAAGGTCTTGTAGTAAAACCCGGCGACAAAA
>JANMII010000256.1:0-2075 GCA_031375665.1 Hyphomicrobium sp. | reverse complement strand
AATTGATGCACCAGCTGCTCGCCGGACAAGAGGTGATCGTGCACCTCGCGGCGGAAACCGGCACCGGGCAGTCGATGTATGCCGTCGAACATTATGCCGACGTCAACATGCAGGGCACGGCACTTATGCTTGACCTCCTCGTCAACGAACGGCCGGAAACGCTGAGCAAACTTATCGTGGCATCCTCGCGAGCGATCTACGGTGAGGGCCAATATCACTGTTCTACACACGGCACGGTCTTTGCCGGCCCGCGCACCGAAGCCGACATGAGCGCTGGGCGCTTTGAGGCGGTGTGTCCGCATTGCCGCGGCGTGGTTGAGTTGATGCCAACATCCGAGGCGACACCTTATGGTCCGTCGTCATTTTACGGCCTGTCGAAGCAGGTTCAGGAGCAGATGGTCCTGATGTTTGCATCTGCGCTGGGTATCGACGGGTTCGCTCTGCGTTATCAAAATGTCTATGGCCCCGGCCAGAGCCTTACCAATCCCTATACCGGCATTCTGGCAGTGTTTTCCAACCTTGTGCGCCAGGGCAAGCCACTCAATATTTTCGAAGATGGACTGGAAAGCCGCGATTTCGTTTTCATTGACGATGTCGTCGAGGCCACTTTTGCCTGTGCACAACGCGACGTGCACGGTGTCAGCGCGCTCAATGTCGGGTCGGGCGAACGCACGACCGTTCTCCAGGTTGCCCAGGCGGTTATAGAGTATTTTGGGGAAGACGTGCCGGTCGAAGTCACGGGTGCCTACCGGGTCGGCGACATACGACACAATGTCGCTGATATTTCGCTGATCCGGTCGCTGACGGGGTATGCGCCGAAATGGCAATTCAAAGACGGTCTGAACGCTTTCCTGACCTGGGCGGCGCGTCACGAAGTGAGCGACGCGGGGTTCGACAAATCCATGCGCGAATTGAGCGATCGCCAGATGCTGCGGCGCGCAAACGCTACGCAATGACGCAGCCCCAATGAAGCTCGCATCGGTCGTCCGCCTTTCGCAAGGGCTCGCTGTTCAACTGATATGCTACGCGGGTTTGTTTCTGTCGCTCGCGGTTGCGGCGCGCGCCCTGTCGCCTGCCGAATTTGGCATCTATGCAAGCGCGGTCGCGATCGCCAGTTTTGCCGGATCGGTCGTTACGTTCGGGCTCGACCGGATTTTACTCCGAGTGCTGTTGCAGAGTGAGGGGTCGCAAACCGGCGCGCCGACGACCATCCATGCGCCGCTAGATTGCGCTTTGTTCGCGCCGGCTGCGGCCTTGAATGCGACCCTGGTGCTCGGCGCGGGCACGCTTGCGGCCACCGGATGGCTATCGGCCAATTCGCTGTTCATCGCGATCATGGCTGTGCTGGTCGCATCGCGCCTCGTTTTGAGTGGATGGTTCAAATTCGTCGTCAACAATCATGCCAACGTCATCGCAACGTTCGGGCTGCAGTCGCTGGCAGTTGCGCTTATCCTTGGCGCGGTGATGGTCGTTGCCCCCGACAGCCCGCTCGTTTCGCGGGCCGATGGCTGGATGGTGGCAACGCTGCTGGCCGAAGCGGTGCAATTGACCATCCTGTGCGTTATGGTACGGCGACAGGGCCTGAAAATCGGCCGGCGTGACGCCCTGCACCCCCGCGCAGTCCTGACCCATGTGCGGGCCGGGCTACTGATTTCGCTTCTCGTGCTGCTTTCTCAGACCGGGCCACTTGGATTGACACTGACACGATGGTTTGTGCAACCGACCGATTTGGGCGTTTACACCATCGCGCTTCGTGTTTCACAACTGATACTGTTCCCTCTGATTGGTGCGTGGCAACTCGTGATCCCATTGACCAGTAAATACTACCAGCCCGACATGGTAGTCTCGGCGCGTCAGGAAGTTCGGATGATATTGATATCAGCAAATGGCATGATGTTGTTATCCAACCTTGTGTTCCTGGTGACCGGTTCGTGGTTGTTGAATGTTGCCATGAATGTGAGCGACCCGCGTGCATTCTTATGCACAGTGATACTTGGCGCCGGGAACCTGATAGTTGGCGCGTTTGGCGTCGGCGATCAGATTCTTGTCGCCCGCGGACAGCACCGTCGCGCGTT
>JANMII010000246.1:0-15278 GCA_031375665.1 Hyphomicrobium sp. | reverse complement strand
GGCAAAGCAGGAGTGGAAGCGCTAAGACGGCACGCAACCGTCTCCCCACCCCCGACCCCTCCCCGCTGGGGAGGGGCTGGCTGACGTTAAATCAAACGAAGGCGGCGACCACTCGTCGTCGGGCCAGCAATTCCAGCTTTTCCGATCCGGCAAAAAGACCACTGTTCGCTGCTTCGGACTATCGAAAACAAAGATGGCTATTGAGACCACACCATGAAATTCACGCTCTCCTGGCTGAAAGATCATTTGGATACGACGGCGTCGATCGAGACGCTGACGTCGACGCTATCGTCGATCGGCCTTGAGGTCGAAGGTGTCGAAGATGCCAGCGCCAAGCTCGGTGCGTTTACGATCGCGCGCATCGTTGAGGCCAAAAAGCATCCCAACGCCGACAAGCTCCAGGTCGTGCAGGTTGAAGTGGCCAAGGGCCAGCCATTGATGGAAGTGGTGTGTGGCGCGCCGAACGCGCGCGCTGGCATGCTGGCTGTCTTCGCGCCGCTTGGCACTTACATTCCAGGATCGAAAATCACGTTGGAGAAAAAGCCGGTGCGCGGCGTCATCTCGAACGGCATGATGTGCTCGGCGGCTGAACTCGAATTGTCCGACGAGAGTGCCGGTATTCTCGATCTGCCCGAAGCATTCGCCGACAAAATCGGCCAACGCTACATTGATGCGGTCGGCCTCAACGATCCCGTCATCGAGGTCAAGCTGACTCCCAATCGTCCCGATTGCACCGGCGTGCGTGGCATTGCGCGCGATTTGGCTGCCGCCGGTCTTGGTACTTTGAAAGCTGACCCGCCGCCAATCGTCAAAGAATCCACCGGTCCCTGCCCGATCGATATCCGCCTCGATTTTTCAGCCGAGACCGCGACGGCTTGTCCGGTGTTTGCCTCCCGCGTCGTGCGCGGCGTCAAGAATGGTGCTTCGCCCGCCTGGATGCAGAGCCGTTTGAAGGCCGTCGGCTTGCGTCCGATCAATGCGCTTGTTGACGTGACAAACTACATCTCGCTCGATCGCGGCCGCCCACTGCACGTCTATGACGCCGACAAACTTCGCGGCGCAGTGCAGGCGCGGCTCGGCAAAGCTGGCGAAATGTTCGTTGGCCTCGACGGCAAGCAACACCAGATCGACGACAGCATGTGTGTAATCGCCGACGACAGCGGACCGTTGGGACTTGGTGGCATCATGGGTGGCGAAGCCTCGGGCGCAACGGACACCACCACCAATGTCTTGATCGAAAGCGCGTACTTCGACCCGCTGCGAACGGCAGCAACCGGTCGCAAAACCGGCGTGATGTCGGACGCGCGCTATCGCTTCGAACGGGGTGTTGACCCCGCTTCGGTGCTTTCCGGATTGGATCTGGCGACTGCGATGATCCAACAGTTTTGCGGCGGCAACGCATCCGCGCGCAAAGTCGCGGGAAGTGAACCCGTCACCCGCCGCACCATTGCGTTCAACTTCGCCCGCGTTGAAAAACTAACTGGCTTGGCTGTGTCGGATGCCGACATCACCAAGACTTTAACGACACTCGGCTTTGGCATCGCGGGCCCGTCGACGGCTGCCACGATCACCGTGCCGACATGGCGCCCCGACGTGCACGGCTCGGCCGACATCGTTGAAGAAGTGGTCCGCATCGCTGGCATGGACCGCGTTCCAGCCACGCCGTTGCCGCGCCAGCATGGCGTCACGCGCGCGGTGCTCACTGAGCCGCAAAAACGCGCACGCCGAGCCCGCCGCAGCTTGGCCGCGCGCGGGTTCGTCGAAGCGGTGACGTGGTCGTTTATCACGCGCGAGACGGCCCGCTCATTTGGTGGCGGCAGCGACGCGCTTGAGCTCGCCAATCCCATTTCCAGCGAGTTGTCGTCGATGCGGCCCGGACTTTTACCCGGCTTGCTGCACGCCGCGACGCGCAACCGCAATCGCGCCATGCCCGACGTCGCGCTGTTTGAACTCGGCCAAGCTTACCGCGGGCCCAATCCCGACGATCAGTATATCAGCGCGGCGGGCGTGCGGGCCGGTAGCGCACGCATGCAGGGCGCTGGCCGCCACTGGGACAGCACAGATCAAGCCGCATCCGTGTTCGATGTGAAAGCCGATGTGATGGCGACGCTTGCGAGCGTCGGCATCGACCCGTCGAAAGCGCAGATCACGCGGGATGCGCCAGCCTGGTATCATCCGGGCCGCTCAGCAACCTTGCGCCTTGGACCGAAAACAATTCTGGCGCATTTCGGCGAAGTCCATCCCGCAACGCTGAAAGCACTCGACGTTGCAGCGCCGGTTTCGGCTTTCGAAATTTTCATGTCGGCTTTGCCGCCAGAGAAAAAGAAAACCCGCGCCAAGCCGGCACTGGTTGCATCTGATTTGCTGCCGGTGACCCGCGATTTCGCGTTCGTCGTCAGGAAGGACGTGTCGGCAGGCGATGTGGTCAAAGCTGCGTTGAGCGCGGATAAAGCGCTCATTCAATCAGTCTCGGTGTTCGACGTATTCGACGGCGGACAGTTGGCGGTGGATGGAAAAATGTCGCTCGCGATTGCCGTCACACTGCAACCTGCGACTGAAACCCTCACCGATGCGGGGATCGACGCCATCGCCAGCAAGATCATCGCTGAGGTAAAGAAAGCTACCGGCGGCGAGATTCGCGGCTAGAGTGGTATCGGGTTTGGCTGCGTCGACGCCCATGTCGAGCCGACACCGCCATGTGATTGCTGCAGCCGTAATGCGCGGCTCATCCGCGCCGACAAAAAGGTGCCGAACATGACAGATGCGGCCACACCTATTTCAGCGGATATTTCAGCGGACAGTACGCCAACGACATCACACCAACCGCCCCGGGCCGACGCCGACCCCGCGATGATCGTGGCCCGTCAAGGCGATATTCCACACATCGTCATTGTGGGTGGTGGTGCTGGTGGTCTCGAACTCGCAACTCAGCTTGGGCGTAAACTGGGCCGCAAGAAAAAAGCCAATATCACGTTGGTTGATCGCGCCCGCACCCACATTTGGAAGCCGCTGCTGCACGAGATCGCAGCCGGCAGCATGGATACCGATCGCCACGCGCTCGAGTATCAGGCTCAGGGTCACTGGCACGGATTCAAGTATCGCTATGGCGAGATGATTGGGCTCGATCGCGCAAAAAAGCTCGTCCACCTCGCCGCAACGTCGGACGAAGATGGGCGTCAGATCACACCCGATCGTTGGGTTCCTTACGATACGCTGGTGATCGCCATCGGCAGCGTATCGAACGCATTCGGCACGCCGGGCGTGTACCAACACGCGATCATGCTCGACACGCCGGAACAGGCCGAGCGGTTCAACCGGCGCTTGCTGAACGCGTGCGTGCGGGCCAACGCGCAGCCCGGCCCCGTGCGCCCCGGTCAATTGCACGTTGCGATTGTTGGCGCGGGCGCGACCGGCACCGAACTGTCGGCTGAACTGCATTCCAGCCTGCGCGGCTTAGTGGCGTTCGGTCTCGACAAAATCAATCCCGAAAAAGATATCAAGATCACGTTGATCGAAGCAGCTCCTCGCATTTTGCAAGCGTTGCCCGAACGAATGTCGACGGCCGTCACCAATGTTCTGCGCGGGCTCGATGTCGATGTGCGAACCGAGGCACGCGTGACCGAAGTCACCGCCGATGGTGTCAAGCTTGCGTCTGGCGAGTTCGTGCCGTCCGAGCTCGTCGTATGGGCGGCTGGCGTCAAAGGCCCCGATGTGTTGGCTAATCTGGACGGATTAGAGGTCAGCCGTAACGCGATGCTGGTCGTCAAACCCAGTTTGCAAACGACCAAAGATGACAACGTGTTCGCGATCGGCGATTGCGCTTATTTCGTCGTCGACGGCAGCGATACCCCGTTGCCGCCGCGCGCCCAAACCGCGCATCAACAGTCGAGCCATCTGATCAAGCAGTTGCAGCGGCGTTTAGCTGGCGAAACAAAGCTTGCACCTTTTGAGTACCGTGACTTCGGATCGCTGGTATCGCTCGGCCACTATTCGACCGTCGGCAATTTGATGGGCTTCATACAAGGCAAGTCGATGCGGATCGAGGGCTGGTTTGCCAAGATCATGTATCGGTCACTCTGCAAGATGCATGAAATGGCTTTGCACGGACCAGTCAAAGTCGCGCTCGATACGGCATCGCGTCTGTTGACGCGGCGCACTGAGCCGCAGGTCAAACTGCACTAGTGCAAGCGTCCTACGACGACCGCGCTACCCAGCGGTCCGCAACACGGATAGTAGTTCGCTGGTCGGATAGCTGTCGGCTGGCAAGCCAAATTTGATCTGCATTTCCTTGACCGCTTTACGCGTGCCTGCACCGAGCTTGCCATCGATGTCGCCGACATCGAACCCGCGCCGCTTCAACATGGTTTGCAATTCTTTCAATTGCTCATATCCCAGCGTGTCGGTTGGACTTCCATTGCCGCGTCCAAGCGACGGCGCACCAGCCATCCGCGCGGCCAAATGCGCGGCCGTGGTGGCATACGTCAAAGACTGGTTCCATTGTAGATAAACGCGGAAATTCGGATAGGCGAGAAACGCTGGTCCATTGCGACCCATCGGCAAAAGCAACGACGCGTTGAGCCCATCGGCGGGCAACGTGCCATCGCGTGCCATCACGCCCCACGACGCCCACGTCGATCGCGGATGGAGCACGGCAAGATCGGCTTGCTCCCAATCGAGATCGCGCGTCAGGCGCACTTCTTCGAGCCACGGCTCGCCCGGCTTCCAACCGAGTGAATTGATGAAGTTCGCGGTTGAACCAATGATGTCAGGAATGTCGGTGATTAGATCGCGGCGGCCATCGTTGTCGTAGTCGATCGCGTAATTCAAATAGTGACGGGGCAAAAATTGCGTTTGGCCGAGTTCGCCAGCCCACGATCCGATCATCTCATCGGCCCGAAGATAGCCGCGATCGATGATCATCAGCGCACCTTTGAGTTCCTCGCGAAAAAGTTCACCTCGGCGGCAGTCCCACGCCAGCGTTACCAGTGAGCGCAGCACGGGAAGGTTTCCCATACCGACGCCGAAATCGCTTTCCAATGCCCAAAACCCGGTGATGACCGCGCCGGGAACGCCGAATTCTTCTTCGGCCCGATCAAACAACGCTTTGTGTTTTTGGAGATAGGATCGGCCCATCTGGTAGCGGTTGTTGGTTGCGAGCTTACCGTAAAATTCAAGGAACGTTTGATTGAAGAAGCCTTGCTTGCGATCGCGGGAGATGACGCTTTGATCCGGCGTCATTCCGCCAATGGTCGATTGCAGTGTTTGCGGCTTGATGCCGTCGGCAATGGCCTCCTTTTTGAAGGCGTCGAACCAGGCTGGAAATGGTTGCGTGTTCTGGCAATTGCGCTTGTTGGGCGCCGGCGGTGGTGCGGCCTCGGCATGGGCCGACGCCACCAGCGCGTCCGGTTTGACAAAAGCCCCAGCGGCCAAGATGGCCGCCAGCACAAGAATTTGTGCTGTTGCAAATGACGGAACGCGCATGAATCCAGATCCCTCGACGACAAGATGCCGACCGCACTGTGCCGACTAGACGGATGGCGTCAAGAGAGTGTGGCTGCACTAAGACGCCGTGGCGAAATGCGCTGTCCCGTTGGCCAAAAATCTGGAGCCGAACCGTCCGACCGATGGCCGGTCCGCCAGACTATTTTTTCGAGCTGAGGTCGCACGGCGCGATGCGCAGTTTTTATGCGTCTTGACGCCTTCCTTGCTAGCACCGTCAATCGAGAGACCTCATCGATGCCGAAGACCACCAACGATTGAAGCGCAAAACGGCAAACGGCCAGCAATGAAGCTGGCCGTTGAACGGAGATCATCATTTCGAACCTGACGTGCCGTCGGTTTACGCCGGAAGAAACAAACGTTCGCCTGCGCCTTAACGCTGCGTCGTCTTTTTCGCGGCGGCACCCGGCGTCATCATGTTGGTCACGTTTGACTGAGCGTCCATCCAGCTACCCAACGCCTGCTGCCAGTTCTTCTGCCACATTTCGGCGGCCTGAGCCCACATCTGCATTGGGTTGGCGTTCATGTCGCCGAAACCCGGGAATGCGCCGTTTCCGGTTGCCTGCGGGAAACCGGGGAAGGTCGGCATTTGGAAGGCTGGCGCACTAAACGTCGGCATTTTGATCGGGCTGCCAGGGCTGGTCATTTGCTGCTGCCAGGTTTCCATAACCTGATCGACCATTTGCGTTTGCATCTTGGTGGCGGTCTGAACTTGTTTACGGCTCATTTCGACGAATTCAGCCGGCCAACCGAGCGCCTTGGCAGCCTCGGCCATTTTGTTGAAAACGGCTTCGCTGTTTTTGTCGCTCATGTCCGACATTTGGCTCCGCCAACTCGACATGGCCTCGAAGGCTTGCATTACGGTGTGGCGCGCGTCCTCACTCATCTTGGCAACGGCGGGATTGGCGTCAAACGGTGAATTGGCCATGGTATTGCTCCTCACGCTGGGGGGACTCCGCTTCCTGATCCTTTTCTGGCACGGACCGGCAGAACTAGCCAGTCCTTGCCGCCGTAATCAGGGGTGATGTTGCGACGCCTTGCCCGCTGTCTTCAACGCCCCTTTTGCCCGTGGGTTCCGGGTGCTATGAGCCGCGCATGACCGAAATATCCCACATTCGAAACTTCTCCATCATTGCCCACATCGATCACGGCAAATCGACCTTGTCCGACCGGCTCATTCAACTGTGCGGCAACGTCAGCAATCGCGAAATGAAAGAACAGATCCTCGATTCGATGGACATCGAGCGCGAGCGCGGCATTACCATCAAGGCTCAAACCGTCCGGCTCGATTACAAAGCCAAGAACGGCCAGCTTTATCAGCTAAACCTGATGGACACGCCAGGCCACGTCGATTTCGCCTTCGAAGTCTCCCGCTCACTCGCGGCCTGTGAGGGCGCCATTCTGGTTGTTGATGCGAGCCAGGGTGTCGAAGCCCAGACGCTGGCCAATGTTTACCAAGCCCTCGAAAATAACCTCGAGATCTTGCCGGTTCTCAACAAAATCGATCTTCCGGCAGCCGACGCCGATCGGGTGAAGGAACAAATCGAAGATGTCATCGGGATCGACGCTTCGCACGCTGTCGGTGTTTCAGCCAAGACCGGGCTTAACGTTGAGGCGGTTCTCGAAGCAATCGTCGAACGATTGCCGCCACCCAAGGGCGACGCGAGCAAGCCGCTTAAGGCGATGCTGATCGACAGTTGGTATGACGCCTATCTTGGCGTCGTCGTGCTGGTGCGGATCATCGATGGTTCGCTGAAAAAAGGCCAAAAGGTCCACATGATGGCGTCCGGCGGCCATTACCAAGTGGAACGCGTCGGCATTTTTCGGCCGAAGCAAGAAATGCTCGCCGAACTTGGCCCGGGCGAAGTCGGCTTCTTCACAGCCGCAATCAAAGAAGTTGCCGATACCCGCGTCGGCGACACGGTCACTGACGACAAGAACCCAACCGAACACGCACTGCCCGGCTTTAAGCAAGCTCAGCCGGTCGTGTTCTGCGGTCTGTTTCCGGTGGATGCCGCCGACTTCGAAGATCTGCGTGAAGCCATGGGTCGGTTACGGCTGAACGACGCCAGTTTCTCGTTCGAAGCGGAAAGTTCAGCCGCGCTTGGCTTCGGGTTTCGTTGTGGGTTTCTTGGTCTCCTGCATCTTGAAATCATCACCGAGCGCTTGGAGCGCGAATTCAATCTCGACCTGATCACGACTGCACCGAGCGTCATCTACCATCTTAAGATGTCGGATGGTTCCGTGCTTGAGATGCACAACCCGGCTGATATGCCGGAAGTCGTCCGCATCGACCACATCGAGGAACCGTGGATTGAAGCCACAATCCTTGTTCCCGACGAGCATCTCGGGTCGGTTTTGAAACTGTGCCAGGATCGCCGTGGTCGGCAAAAGCAACTGACCTATGTCGGCACCCGAGCCATGGCCATTTACGAGTTACCGCTCAACGAAGTCGTGTTTGATTTCTACGACCGGCTGAAGAGCGTTTCACGCGGCTATGCGTCGTTCGACTATCACATCAAGGGCTATGAAGAGGGCGATCTCGTCAAACTGTCGATCCTCGTCAACAGTGAACCGGTCGACGCCCTGTCGATCGTGGTGCACCGCTCGCGAGCCGAAAGCCGGGGCCGATCGATGTGTGAAAAGCTGAAAGAGCTGATCAAGCCGCATCTGTTCCAGGTGCCAATACAGGCTGCGATTGGTGCCAAAGTGATCGCGCGCGAGACCATCAAAGCGATGCGTAAAGACGTCATTGCGAAGTGTTACGGCGGCGATATCTCCCGTAAGCGCAAGCTGTTGGACAAGCAGAAGGCCGGTAAGAAAAAGATGCGTGAGTTTGGTAAGGTGGAAATTCCACAGCAGGCCTTCATCGCCGCTTTGAAGATGGACGAGAACTGACCAGCACCGTTAGCCGCCGTCAGCGCCTTGTCAGTTGTCGCGAACTGCCGAGATCAAGCGGTTGCGGCACTTGGCTTTACTGCGTGGCAGGCGGCAAAAAGTAGTTTTGTAATAAATACCGCAAACTGCGCGACCAGCTCTCATCCGTATTGCCGCGGATGTCGACGCTATGGACGAAGTTGAGCTTCGGGTCGGCTATACCAGCAACGTAGACGTTCATGTTGAGAATGAGGTTCGAAACTTTCTGGACCTCAATCCAAGCCACTGCGTCGGCGCCCAGTTCCTTCCCAAATTGCAGTTCGCACCCACCGCAGCGGCCGAGCGCTTGCGATCGACTGATCCGGTTCGCAACGTCTGCCGTGACGGGGACAAAGACGTAACGCCCGGCTTGTTCGAGCGTCGCCATGAACTGTTCGCCGAGCTGCGTCAGGCGCGCCCTCTCCGCGTCACGCGTCGGGTCGAGGCCTTCATTGTCGTTTTCTAAAAATGTGCCGAGCATCGCGACTTTTGTGGGCGGCTGTGCTGCAACGCTATCGCCTGCTGTTGACGAGACGATCAACAGCGCCATGAAAAGATAGCTTTTCCCCGCCAAAAACATCGCGTTGCCCGCTGGTTGTCGCCACGCAAAGCATCCGCGGCAGCTGTCATCTTTTCAACAACACGGGCTTGATCACATCGTTCCATCCGCCCGCGAAGAGGATGCGCCGCATCCGAGACGCATCAATTCTTTAAGTCGTTCGGGCAACAAAAAAGGCGGCTCGTCGGGCCGCCTTTTCGTGCGTCAAAGACTCGTCAGTTTTGAGGGCGTGATGACATCACAGCTCATCGCTGCCAAAGCCCGGTAATTTTCCATAACGGAACAAGCCATAAAGCCACGCCGTGACAGCACCGAAGCCAGCCAGAATGGTCAGAACCGGGATAATCTTGCTGGCGTCACCGCCGAAGAAGGGTGGAAACCGCTCGGTCAGAAACGGCACTAGCAAAAAGACACCGATCAGGGCTGGGCCAAAGATCCCGAGAATGGCTCCACGAATGGTCAACATGCCTTGCGGGCGGGCGCCGAGGATCAGGCCAAACAGCGAGCCCCACAGTCCGCCCCAAAACGCAGCGCTGACAATTTGCGGAACGACAATGTCGGGGAAGATTGGATTAGAGACCGGCGCCATGTTCCAAGACGGCCGATCCCACCCGGTCCAGAAATTCAGAAACAACCAGCTGATGAGTTCATGGATCGTGACAGTCGCGATCACCCCGGCGATGAAGCCCAGAACGATGCTCTTCAAAATGTTCATACGTCGTCTCCCTACGGCAAAAATCCCGTCAAACGCGGCGTGAGTGTCGACGCCTGCGCCGAAAATCCCCGATTTCGAGCGGCACTATTTCACGTTCGCAGTTCGCTGAATAGGCATCGAAGCCGGCGTGCACGGGCCGCACCTGAGCGCACGCCGCGGCACGCGAACTCGACCCACATCCACACCCCTTTCGTCGCCAACCTTTTCGTCGCCAACCCTTTCGTTGATCGCGCCCGGTCGTCGCAGTGACCCCCAGCGCATCAGCGGTGCCACATTTCAGCCACAAGTCTTAGTCGTATTCCGCGCACTGCACCACCGGCCCGGGTTTATCCCAGGCTTCACCGTTGCGCCGGCTTACCAGCAATCGCGGTAGCCAGGCCGTGCAGCCCTTGTTGAAGCTGGCGCTCGCGGCTTCATCACCTCTCACTTCCATCCCAAAATTTCGACGGGGTCCCGCGTCCGGGACAGCGCCTCTGCAGAGGCGTGGACAACAGTGGCGCGGGTTGCATCAACACTGAATAGATGAGGAGTACCTATGCGTAACAGCATGATCGCCGCGGTTGCGAGCGTTTTGGCATTGTTGGTTCCGGTGGCGGCGAACGCCAAGTCGTATCAGGGCGACAGCGGCACAAAGATGAAATACCGATCGATGACGAGCCGCAGTTCCAACGCTGGATCATCGACAGGATGCCTGACATCGGAAGCTCGCAACCTCCTTGGCCGCATCAAAGCGCGGTTCGGCAACGTCCAGATCATCTCGACGTGCCGTCGGGGCGCACGCATCGCTGGGACGGGCAAGCCATCCAAGCACGCGTTCGGTCAGGCGATCGATTTCCGCGTCCCGGGCCGCAAGAAAGAGGTGGTGCAGTGGCTGATCGCCAACCATCGCTCAGGCGGCACAATGACCTACCGCGACATGGACCACGTCCACGTTGACGTCGGCTATCGCTTCGTGGCGTTGAACCGCAATAGCGGTCGGACCTAAGCTTCAGCAATCGCTCGACACTCAAACCGACGATTGCGGCAACAGCGCCAGGGCGGGGTGGTTAAGCACACCCCGCTTCTACGGCCAACGGCGATCCGAAAACTCACCCGCGCCTGGTCGGAGTAAGTTTTTCACCTGCAACGTGCCAACCCAAGACGCTTGAGAATTGTGCTCAATATCAAGGACCTGGGACCGACCGCGTCGTGTTGCAGAAGCTGTGACGTTCTTGCGTTTGCCCAGCATCCACGGCATAAAGATCACATCGAACACGCCTTGGTTTGCTCTTCGACAGCGCTACCGCCTGACCTAAGACGTCTCCATCGCGCGATTTGATGGCCCTCAGTAATTCAATTGAGGGACGCATATTGTCTTTGGAGGCATTTGATGTCGAACGGCACTGTGAAGTGGTTTAATGGTCAGAAGGGCTACGGCTTCATTCAACCGGAAGAAGGTGGAACTGATGTTTTCGTTCACATCTCGGCGGTTGAGCGCGCCGGCCTTCAATCACTCCGCGAAGGCCAAAAGGTTTATTTCGAAACCGAACGGGGTCGCAATGGCAAGATCGCTGCCGTAAATTTGCGTCCGCTCTAACGGCTCGAAACCACTCCAGTCTTGCGGGGAGCAGACGCATCTGCTCCCCGCTTTTCTTATGACCGCGTACATCACTGCTGACGACACACACTGCATAAATGATCCGATTGTCGCTGACCGACACATCGACTGCACGTCATGACGGCCAAGATTTAGGGGACTAAATGGCAAAAGAAGAGATGCTTGAGTTCGAGGGCGTGGTGGATGAAGTGCTCCCCGACGCGCGCTGTCGCGTAAAACTCGATAACGGGCACGAAGTGATCGCGTACACCTCAGGGCGCATGAAGAAGAACCGCATCCGCATTCTTGCAGGCGATCGCGTCACAGTTGAAATGACGCCGTACGACTTGACAAAGGGACGGATCAATTTTCGTCACAAGGACGTTCGACCAGGCCAGAGTGAAGGCGGTGGCGGTGGCGGCCAACGTCCAGGTGGTCCGCCGCGGCGACCGGGCGGACGCTAGTTGGCAGCACGATCTGCCTATCGGCTTTGGCGCTTGCAGTCGAAATGCGGATTGCTTTCATTCGCCAATCCAGCATTCACCAATCTGGCGGTTGCCAATTCGCGGCACCGCCATGAGCGGTGTCGCGAATTGATAAAGTCGAACTCAGCGCGCGCCATGTGTCGTCAAAGTTCATGAGACCACGGAACGAGGTTCCGCATCGTTCGATCACAAGACAAACGTCCGATGGCGCGCGTGATGACCAAGCGTAATGGCACGGCGACGTCCGCTGCGTGCCCGACGTGAGGTGGCATCCGGGCAAATTTGGATAGACCTTACGGTAACAACGCACCCGTCGTGGCCCGCATGCGCCGTTGCGCTCACAGATTCATCACGCACGCCAATTCAGCATTGTTGCGCGACGCAAACAGATTATACTCGCAGTGCAGCATCAACTGAACGTCACATCAGTAGCCGACAAGCGGTCTGCAGGTGTCGCGATCAAGAGAGTGTTAGCTGCGTTAAATCAAAGGGATGCCGGACAATGAACTATTACGCCTATGAAATGGCCCACGCGTTCATGTCTCCCGTCCGATTCGGTGTTCAAGCTCTCCGTCAAACCCTCGATTGGCCCATGAATCCCATGAGCCGAACCATCGCTGGCAAAAACATGCGCGCCGCGTGTGAGGTGTTCGAAAATATTACGCGGCGCTACGGCAAGCCAGAGTTTGGCATCAAGAGTACAAAAATCTCCGGATTAACGGTGCCGATCCGCGAAGAAATCGTGCTTTCAAAACCATTTTGCAACTTGATCCGATTTGGCCGAGACGAGGCCGAGACCGGCAAACGCTATGATCCGAAAGTGTTGATCATCGCGCCAATGTCGGGTCATTACGCGACACTGTTGCGCGGCACCGTGCAGGCCATGCTGCCCGAGCATGATGTCTACATCACCGACTGGACCGACGCACGCAACGTGCCGGTCGCAATGGGCCGGTTCGACTTCGATGACTTCGTCGACTACTGCATCGACTTCATGCGGTTCATCGGCACCAACACGCACGTCATCGCGGTCTGTCAGCCAGCCGTGCCAGCTCTGGTAGCGACGGCGATCATGGCTGCGCGCAACGAAGAGAGCCAGCCAGCCTCGCTGGTTTTGATGGGTGGGCCTATCGATACGCGGCGCAATCCAACGAAGGTCAATGAGCTTGCTGGCGAGCGCTCGCTCGAATGGTTCGAGCAAAACGTGATCTCAGCCGTGCCATTCCCGCATGCCGGATTAATGCGCCCGGTTTATCCCGGTTTCATGCAGCTCACTGGTTTCATGACCATGAACCTTGAGCGCCACATGAACGCGCACAACCAGCTGTTCAACAACCTTGTCACCGGCGATTGCGATAGCGTCAAACAACACCAGGATTTCTACGAAGAATATCTGGCAGTCATGGATCTCACCGCCGAATTTTATCTGCAGACCGTCAAGATCGTCTTCCAAGATCACTTGCTGCCGGACAAGAAATTGACTCATCGCAACGAGATCGTGGATTGCAGCGCGATCAAGAAGACGGCGCTGATGACAGTCGAGGGCGAGCGCGACGACATTTGTGGCCTTGGCCAGACCGAAGCCGCCCACGACCTGTGCACGTCTATCCCGCAGGACGAAAAAGTTCATTACGTGCAGGCAGGCGTTGGCCATTACGGCGTCTTTAACGGCACCCGCTGGCGAACTGAAATTCAACCCCGCATCCGCGAGTTCATTCGCACCATTCAATATAAGCGGCTAACGGGTGGCGTGGATACGCGTATGCCCCAGCCCTATCGGGGCATCAAACACGAGCCCGACATTAGCCCGGATTGGAATGCTCCCAAGAAGTCGAATGGCGCTCTCAATGGCGCCAACGGGCAACACCCTCCGACGGCGATCGAGTAAGCCTGCGGATTTGATAATTGCGGCGCTAACATCGGCGGTGGATCAACATGCCGATCTCTGAACTCGACATCGCTTGGCGTTTTGCCGTCGCACTTGTGTGCGGCGGCGCCATTGGCATTGAGCGCGAAATGCGCAACATGCCGACCGGCTTTCGCACGCTGGCGCTGGTTTGCTTGGGCTCTTGTGTCGCCGTCGTTGCCGCGGTCAAGGGCGGTGGGTCAGATGAATTCAGCCGCGTTGCGCAAGGCATTGTGACGGGCATTGGCTTCCTCGGCGCAGGCGTCATCATTCAAGGTGCAAGGGTCCGCAACGTCAAAGGTCTGACGACGGCTGCCACCATTTGGTTCACGGCCGCTGTGGGCCTGCTGGCAGGGCTTGGCGAATGGCGGATTGCGTTGATCGCGACGGCAATGGCCCTCTGCGTGCTGTTGTTCGATCTGGTGATCGCCTGGGCGATGCCGCCAGCGGAAAAACCCGGCAAGCCGCCCAACGACGACGACGCAGCGCAAGCCTAGTCCGCATCTCCGCTGCGCGCAAAGTTACGTCCATCCGCCACGAACCGACCGGGCGCGCTAATGCGCTTCGTCCCAATTGCTCGCAAACTTGGCATCGACATGGATCGGCACCGATAATTTCACAGCCGGTTCGCTTGCCGTTTCCATCACACGGCGCGCCGCCGTTATCAGTTGCGCCTCATCGCCGCGCTTGACCTCGAACACGAGTTCGTCGTGAACCTGCAACAGCATGCGGGCTGACGATACGCGAGCTGTTTCAAGTGCGGCTGGCATTCGGATCATGGCGCGTCGGATGATGTCGGCAGCCGAGCCCTGGATCGGCGCGTTGATCGCCGCGCGCTCGTAAAACCCGCGCATCGACGGGTTCTTGGTATTAATTTCTGGATAATGCACGCGACGTCCGAAAATCGTTTCGACATAGCCCAGCGCGTGGGCGGTTTTCTTTGTCGCCTCCATGTAGTCGCGAATGCCGGGAAAGCGATGGAAATAGGTTTTGATGTAATCGCCGGCCTCCTCGCGGCTAATGCCGAGTTGGTTCGCGAGACCGAAAGCTGAAATGCCATAGATGATGCCAAAGTTGATCGCCTTGGCGCGGCGGCGAACATCCGACGGCATGTCTTTGATCGGCACACCGAACATTTCCGACGCCGTCATCGCGTGAATATCGAGACCATTCGCGAACGCCGTCTTGAGCTGCGGAATATCGGCAACGTGCGCCAACACGCGCAACTCGATCTGAGAATAATCAGCCGAGACCAACACGTGGCCTTCATCGGCGATGAAGGCTGTGCGAATTTCACGGCCTTCCTTGGTCCGAATGGGGATGTTCTGCAAATTCGGATCGGACGAAGACAGCCGCCCAGTCGTGGTCGCAGCCAAGGCGTAGCTTGTGTGGATGCGGCCGGTTTCCGGATTGATGAAATCTGGCAATGAATCCGTGTAGGTCGACCTGAGTTTCGTCAGCTGGCGCCACTCCACCATGGTGTTGACCAAGCGGCGGGCGTCGTCCGGCAGGTCTTCGTTCGTGGCCAATTCGTCGAGCAATCCGGCGCGCGTTTCCCACTGGCCGGTTTTGGTTTTCTTGCCGCCCGGCAACTTCAAGTGATCGAACAAAAACTCGCCGAG
>JANMII010000074.1:0-1555 GCA_031375665.1 Hyphomicrobium sp. | reverse complement strand
AACAGCGACTACTCGGACAGGCTCCTAGTCCTACTGTGTCACGGGCGTCGCCGTTTTGACGAGATGGCTGGCGCCTGCTGATTGCAGCATGGGCAGCGCTGAGACCAGCCGTGACGGATGGAAGACCAAACGCTGCGCTCTGCCTGGCGAGCGCTGTCGATGGCGACTTTGGCTTCGTTCGGCGATGGGATCACGGTGTGTGGCATACTACGGAAGATGATTGGCGACTTGATTTTGGTCAAGTGACGCTACAGCCGCAGCGTTAGGCCGGGACGAGGGAAACGGCGGTAAATCAACGACGCTTGCGAAAGCCGCCGCCACGCTCGGGTTTGTTGCGCGGCATTCGACCTGCGCCGACCTTGAAAGCCCCGAAATGCCCGGTCTTTCCAGGCGACAACATTTCAAAACGCAGCGCACCAGCCGATGGCAACACCTCCAACAATTTCACCTCGACCTCGTCACCAAGGCGATAGCCCTCACCGCTGCGTGAGCCGACGAGCGCGTGTGCGGCCTCGACATGCTGGTAATAATCGTTGCCGAGGCTTCCAACCGGGATGTAGCCGTCAGCGCCGGTTTCTTTCAGCCGGACGAATAACCCCGTGCGCGTCACGCCTGAAATCCGCGCCCGGAAGCTGGCGCCGACGCGGTCGGCCAGATGCGCCGCGATTAGCCGATCGGTGGTTTCGCGTTCAGCGGCCATGGCGCGTCGCTCGGTATCGGAGATGGCTTTGGCGACAGCCGTCAAGCGCTGTATCTCGTCGTCGGTCAATCCGCCGTCACCCAGATCAAGTGCTCGGACCAGAGCCCGGTGGACGATCAAATCGGCGTAACGCCGGATGGGGGACGTGAAGTGGGCGTACTTCGCAAGGTTTAAGCCGAAGTGGCCGATGTTGCGCGGATTGTATTCGGCTTGCGACTGCGATCGCAAAATGACTTCATTGATTAATTCCGGCACGGGCAGGTCTTTGGCGCGGGCAAGGATCGTGTTGAAGGCTGCAGGTTTGAGTTGACCGGCCAGCGGGATTTTCATGTCGAGCGTTTCAAGAAAATCCTTCAACCCTTTGAGCTTTTCTGGGCTCGGCTGATCATGAATGCGGTAGACGAGGGCGGTGCGATTGGCTTCGAGTGTTTCGGCTGCTGCCACGTTGGCTTGGATCATCATTTCTTCGATAAGTTTGTGGGCCGCCAAGCGTTCTGGCGTGATGATGCCAGACACGCGACCGTCACTGCCGAGCACGATTTTGCGTTCCGGCAAATCGAGATCGAGTGGGCCGCGGGCATCGCGCGCGCGGCTCATGGCAGCGTAGGCAGCCCACAGCGGTTTCAAAACCGGTTCCAGCAGCGGCGCGCTTTTTACAGTCGGATTGCCATCGATGGCGGCTTGGGCTTCCTGATAAGCAAGCTTGGCCGCCGATCGCATCATGGCCCGCATGAACGTGTGGCCTTGCTTGACGCCGTGCTTGTCGAAAATCATCCGCACTGCCAGACAGGGGCGCTCTTGCGCTTCGCGCAGTGAACACAAATCGTTTGAGATTTTCTCCGGCAGCATCGGCAC
>JANMII010000213.1:0-5608 GCA_031375665.1 Hyphomicrobium sp. | reverse complement strand
TTGATCTGGACATGTTTTGGGCTGAGCCATGCCACCGAAAGCGGCGAGGGTTAGCGCAACACGCAGGACGGTGTCGTGATATCGGCACAGCACCGGCGTTCCGATTTGCTGAAAAGGACACACGCCGCTCGGTGGGCATTGGTGATCATTCGGCATTGCTGGTCCGTCGCAGCGACATCGATACTGAATCGATCGGCAACGGATCGGTCTAATCGCGGAGATCCGCTACCGCGGTTCAAAAGCGCAAGGCCGCACGTGATCGGGCCAGATGAACGCATCGGACGCACGGATCAGACGCACGGGCCATAGTTGCTGGCCAAATCTGTAGGCGAGAACGACGACTAAAGACGTTTGTGCCAGTTGGCCCAAGACAGCCGACAACAACACCGAATAGCGAATTGCGGGATGTGGAGAATTGAATGAAAATGCTGGCGGGGTTTGTGTTTGCGGCGGCGAGTGGGCTCATGTTGATGGGGTCGGCTGGGTCCGCGGCGGCACAGGAACTTAGCGAGAAAGCCGTTCGCTCGTTCATGGATTATGCTTGGTCTCTAACGCCCCAGCAGTTCTCGCGGACCGATGGCAGCGTGATCCAGATCGACAAAAAGAAAAAAGACGAGGTGCTGATCCCAGTTGAGAACGCACGCGAGGTCATCATGGCTGGCCGGTTGTCGGCGCACGCCCAGGTTTGCGATCTAGCCGATGACCAAAAGAACAATCATCGGGCGCTGATGCGGCGCGAAGAGGCGCGGGCCAAGTGGACACCTCAGCAAATCGTTTACGTCAGCCAGCTGCACCTGACGACCGTCATGCTGCTGACCGGCAAGATCAAGCTGGTCGAAAAGCAGGGCGATAAGGAAGTCGTGGTCGATGAGGCCAAGACGCCAGCGCAAACCTGTACTGACGAACAACGCGCCAAGGTCAAAGAGCGGATTGCAGCCTATGTTGCGGCCAGCCCCGCGCCGAAGGCAGCAGCCGTCGCGCCACCGACGTCCGGAGCAGCACCGGCGGCAGCGGTCGGTGCGGCTCCAGCTGCGACCGGCTCGACTGCGAAGCCAGCCAAACCATCCGCAACGCCAGCGGCAGCAGCTCAAGCGCCGAAACCGGCGCCTGCTGCCACGCCTTAGCCTCGGTCGGTAGTCCGGGTCGGTAGTCTGGGTCGTCGGCTCACCAAACAGGGCCGCTCGAGGGTCAGATTGTTGGCCCACGCTTTGAGTGCCGGGCAACGGGGCCGGCGGGCCACTCAGTTGACGCAAGACAGCTTCCCCAGTACACCATCCGAACAAATGCGGGCCTTGATGGCCTGCTTTTGATTTATGCGCACCCGGGACGGGACTATTGAAGGTCCATGTCTGTCGGTTCCTGATGAAGGAACAGAGGAGGGGGCGCTCCGAGCGAGCTCCGCGGATCATACGCGGTGGCTCATGCAACTTATGGAGTGCTAGACGATGACGAAGCGCATTCGCGCCAAACACAAGATCGATCGCCGCCTTGGCGAGAACATCTGGGGCCGCCCAAAGAGCCCACTCAACCGCCGCGAGAGCCGTCCAGGCCAGCATGGCGAGCGCCGTACCGGCAAGCTGTCGGATTTCGGCCAGCAGCTCAAGGCCAAGCAAAAGCTCAAAGGCTATTACGCGTCGGTCTCAGAACGCCAATTCCGCGCGATTTACGCTGAAGCGTCATCGATGAAGGGTTCGACGTCGGAACACCTCGTTGGGTTGCTCGAGCGTCGCCTGGACGCGCTGGTTTATCGCGCCAAGTTTGTGCCGACGGTGTTCGCTGCCCGTCAGTTCGTGTCGCATGGCCATGTGACGGTGAATGGCAAGCGTGTGACCATTCCGAGCTACCGGGTCCGCATCGGCGATGTGGTGGAAGTGAAGGAAAAGGCCAAGACGCTGGGGTTGGTGCTTGAATCGATCAAGAGCGCCGAGCGCGACCTTCCCGACTACATCAACGCCGATCATAACAAGCTGACCGTCTCGTTGACGCGGATCCCGGCCCTGGCCGACATTCCGTATCCGGTGCAGATGGAACCGAATTTGGTGGTCGAGTTCTACTCGCGCTAAAACGAGTTTCACTCACGCTAAAGCGAGACAGCGGTCTCGAGATCATTTTCCAGCGGCCGGACCCTCAAGTCCGGCCGTTTGCTTTTAGCGCGCCGTGCGGTCGACTGGCGCGGCATCAACGGCCGGACGCCGCCTCATCGGCGGTGCTCGCTCGGCACGGCAATGGCGTAATCGGATGATGTGGCGGGGCCGGATGGTTTGCGAGGACGCGTCCGATTGGCGGTTTGTTTGCGCGGCCTAAGACGCTCATGCGATTGGGCATTGATCAGCGCGTACGCCAGCATCGTGATCAGCGCGGACGCGGCAAAGAAGTAAACGCCCGGCAGCACACGCGCTTCGGTGTAGCCCGATGAATTGACGTAGAAAATCATCAACGCCAGCACCATGACATCGGTCATCGAATAGCGCCCCAGCCACTCCATGGTGGCGATGGACCGGCGGCGGAATTCGGTCGGCATGTCGTGCGATGTCAGCAGCATCAGCAGATAAAACAGTTTGAGGAATGGAAAGAAAATCGAAACCGCAAACACGACCGCACACAAGAACACTTCGCCGTTCTCAAACAGCGCGTAGATGATGGTCAGGATCGAATGCTCGTTGGTCCACACGTAGACGGTGGTGAAGCGGATGGTCGGCAAGATCAGGCCAAGGGCGAAGAAGACAGTCGCCACGATGATCAAAAAGCTGAGAAGAAAATTTCGCATGCCGGGCGACTGCGGCGCGCCAACGTCAGGGGCTGGCCGCACCGTTTGAGAGGGCGGCACGGCTGCGAGACCGTCAGTGCGGATCCACGAGTACGCCAGCATCATGAGCAGTACGGCTGCGGTGAAAAAATACACGCCATTCAAACTCGTGGCATCGTAGACGCCCTGGCTTTTGATGAAAAAGATCGTCAATGCCAGCACTAGCACATCATGCATCGACCATTTGCCGAGCCATTCGAGCGCGCTGAGACGGCGATGCTGACGGGCGATTTCGGGCGGCGGCAGTGTTGAGACCAGCAACAGATACAGCAGCTTCGTCACCGGCAGTAAAATCGAGAACACCAGCACGATGCCGCCGAGGAACATCTGACCATCGCGGAGTAGGACCGATACGGTCGAGATCAGCGAGTGCTCTGTGGTCCAGAACGCCATGGTTGTCAGTTTTAGAATTGGCAGCGTGATGCCAAGCGCTAAGCAAACGCTCGCAGCCAAAATCGTCAGGCTGAGAAAGAAGCGACGACCGCCCAAGCGCAGTGCCATGGCAGGGATGCCTTTGTCTTCTCGGTTTCGCGTGTCGGCCAGCGATCAAAGGCGTCGGCAAACAAACCAGAGCACATCTCCGGTCTCAGTGCTTCCGACCATTGAGGCGCGGCGAAATGAGGGCCGCGGCGCGGATGCAACCAGATTTGCGAGGGCGGTTTCGTCGATAACAGTAACGTGACCTCGATTACGATCCGTAAAAGAACTGCTCGGTAACGATCTTGTTGCCAGAGACCGTATAGAGACCGATCTCGCGCATGTTCATGCGTTGGCCTGAGGCCTTGGCCGTCAGGTCGACGACGAAGGTGACAGCGAATTGGTTGCCATTCGTGTACGGACCCTCGGTCAAGAGGCTGTGGATGTCGTGATTGGCGTACCACCAATCGGATTTAGCCTTAAGCGCAGCGGTGCCCTGGATCCGCGCCATCGGCCCATCCATGGCTTCTAGGCTGACGATATCGGCGGCGTTGAATTTTTCAGCCGCGCCCGCGTGATCGCCAGCTTTCAGCATCGCCGTGAAGACATGTGCAACTTCATTCGGGTTCATGGCTGCCTTTCAGCGCTGGTGTGTTGCGCTTACCCGTGGTGGTGGGCGTGCGGAATGCCTTTGGCGCAAATCATGTCGTGGAGCTCGCCGGCCGTGTACATTTCGCGCATGATATCGCACCCGCCGACAAACTCACCCTTGATGTAGAGCTGCGGGATCGTCGGCCAATTCGAGAATGCTTTGATGCCGTCACGCACGCCCTGATCTTCGAGCACGTTGACGTCTTTGTATTGAACGCCGAGATGCTCAAGAATTTTGGCCGCGGTGGCGGAAAATCCGCATTGCGGAAACTGCTTGGTGCCCTTCATGAACAACACGATATCGTTGTCGGTGATCATTTTTGAAATTTGGGCGTGCGCCTGATCTTCGGCCATTCATAATCTCCTGAAAATTTCCGCCAGCGAATTGAAGCAACGCGCGTGCCACCGGCGATTATTCGCACTGTGCTGCGTGCCGTTGCTGAAAGCCGCTTGACGCTTTGTTGTTCGAGACATGGTGCGAAATGCGCTCGGCGTCAATTGCCGGCAACCGTCAGTGGCTCGCAGCCCCAGGCACAGCCGTTGTCAATTGTAGCGCGTGCAAGACCCCGCCCATCCGACCACCGAGAGCGTCGTAGACCATTTGGTGTTGCTGGACGCGGCTTTTGCCGACGAAAGCCGAAGACACGACGTGGGCTGCCCAATGATCATTGTCGCCGGCCAGATCCTTCAACGCGATCTCGGCGTCGGGAAATTTATCTTTTATGAGACGCTCAATATCGGCGGCGGCCATCGGCATGGGTGGGCTCCGGTCAATTGTTTCAGTGTTCCGACAGGTTGGATAAACTTCTGCCGATGTTATGGCTGCGACGATCAGCGCTGACAAGGTCTGCGATCAGGAAAACTAAAAAATTAGTCACGCAATCGCGATTGGACGTTATCGAGGTAATTTGTTATCCATTCGGTCGTGGGACAGATCGTCCCCAAGAAATCAAACTGGAGGATACTATGAAAATCTGGAACAAGCCGGCCGTGCGCGAGCAGGAAGTTGGCCTCGAAGTTACGTCGTACCTGCCAGCAGAAATCGACCTGATCTAATCAATCTTGTCGTTGAATAAATAACGCGGTTGCTGAGGTGATGCTTAGCGGCCGCGTTTTATTTTTTATATGGGTTTGCGTTTGCTGGCCGCACTGAAAGCGCTGCAAGGGTCGCTCTCTTGCGGTTGCTGGTCAGTCGCGGTCGCACCGAACGTCGAGCTTGATCCATGGCAGATCGAGTTTGCAGCGGCCCGTGGATGTCCGCGTGAAGACATTGTCGAGATTGATGTCGCCGATGAGCATGCCGCTTTTTGGTTGCGGGTCAGTTGACGGCAGATCGTCGGTTCGTGGCTTGTCGCTCGCGGTAACTTGACGAGGCGAGTTTGCGTCACGCGTTAAAGGCGGGTTGCTCGGCTCTACGGCTTGCGCGTCAGCCGTTGCATTCGTTGTTTGGGCACCGTCTTTGGAAGCCGTCGGCAACGCATCCGCCTCAGTTCGAGTCGCGGTCGGTGTCGGCGTTGCAGCAGGCGGCAACGTGTCTGCTCTCGTGGCTGGTTGATCGCAGCGCTGCAAATCGGCAGCAGCCGGTGCCCAAAACATGGTGCGGGAAAAATATCGGCTGTCCGCGTTTCCGATCACGCGCAATGTTCCATCCTCGAGCGGCTGCAACACGACGCTGTAGGACTTCTTGCGCTCAGGGCTGTAAATCCAGCCGCGATCCCACCGACTTTCGGCGGT
>JANMII010000008.1:0-10086 GCA_031375665.1 Hyphomicrobium sp. | reverse complement strand
TGCTGGCGCGCTGTATGCGGTGGGCGGTGCCAATTCGTACATCGCGATGTCGGCTGTTTCGGTGATTGCGCTGGCGGCGGCGTGGCGCTTAGAGCAACTGTGGCACGGCGGCGTGGTGGTAGCGGACGGTTTCGTTGGCCGTGCCAGTGAGCAGAGAAGCGTGCAGGCAGGCGGGCAAGCAGGTGGGCATGCGGATCCGCATGAACAATCGGCGGCAGATCCAGCGAAGAGAACCGACGACACTGATGTACTGGTTGATCTAGCCCCAGAGCCGCGCATCGGCGGGTGAGATTACGCCATCGCGGATAATCACGCCGTGATCGCGATCGCGCGCTAGCAGGAGCGGTCCGTCGAGATCGGTCCACTCAGCGGACTGTGCCAAGATCAAAGCGGGTGCAATAGCGAGCGATGTGGCGACCATCGATCCGACCATGATTTTCATTTTAGCGTTGCGGGCCGCAGCGCAAAGCGCCAACGCGCCGGTCAAGCCGCCGGCCTTATCGAGCTTGATGTTGACGGCGTCATAGAGCCCCGCCAAGCGCTGAATGTCGGCTGCAGTGTGGACGCTTTCATCAGCCGTGATCGCGATTGGCCGCGTGCACGTTGCAAGCGCGTGATCGGCGTTGGCTGGCAGCGGCTGTTCGACGGTTTCAAAGCCGAGATCTGCCGCGCACTGCAAAAGCCGATCGAGCGTTTGGATCGTCCAGGCCTCGTTGGCGTCGGCGATCAAGCGGGCGTCGGGGCGGGCCGTGCGAACTGCGTGCATGCGAGCTGCATCAATCTCACCGGTGCTATCGCCATCGCCACCGAGTTTCAGTTTGAGCAACGGCAGATGCGCGAGGTTGCGGGCTTTCGCAGCCATCACGTCGGGCGCTGCAAGGCTGAGCGTGTAGGCGGTGAGCACAGGCGCGAGCAGTGTAACGCCAGCGCGCGCTGCTGCGGATTGGCCCGTCAACTTCGCGGTCAAATCCCATAGCGCGCAGTCGACGGCGTTCAGCGCTGCACCGGGCTGAAGAACGTTCGTCGGATCGCAGCCCGTTTCAAGCTCGCGTTTGGCAATTGCGATTTCAGCCATTACGCTATCGCAGCTTTCGCCATAGCGGGCATACGGCACCGCTTCACCGCGACCGAATTTGCCGGTGGCTGTCTCCGTGATGGTGACGACGATGACTTCAGCGGTTGATTTTGAGCCGCGCGAAATCGTGAAGACTTCGGCTAGGGGCCAGCTTTCTGAGACAACGCTAAGTGAAAGCGCACGCATGGCGAGGAAACCCGGCTCGTGTTTGCCTGAGCATGGCGTGATCACAGGACGGCGATATGTCGATGGTGCGCGTTAGGCGATGCGACCGGCGGCATGTGCCAGAAACAAGTAGACGCGACCGGTGTCTGAGACGAGGTGCGTTGACGCCATGCGGCCGCTTGGATCTTGGGCGTCGGCGTCTTTCACGACGTGCTCGAAGTCCGACAAGAACCGCATGACGTTCTGGCCGACCTCACGATCATCTTTGAGACGCTCGGAAATCATGTCGAAGGCTGTGCGGGCTTCCGGCGTGTAAATGCTGCGCACCATGACATTGCGTTGGCCCGCCCGAATGCGCGCCCAAATGTTGGTCGCGGTGGCGGCATCGATGGCTTTCGAGATCATTGGCAGATCCAGCCGGAACGGTTGCATGTTCGCACGCGATCCGTCGTTGCTACTGGCATAAGCGTTAGGTTGATTGGCTGAAGGCTTTGCCGCGCGGCCAGCGTTAGGGCCATCACTTTGAGCAGTGTCTGCACGCGCTTGGCTACCGTACTCGTCATGGGACGCCCGCGCGAGCAGATCGCCAAGTGACCACCCGTCACGGCCATCGGTCAGTGGTGCTGAAGCTGGAGCGCGCCCGCCGCGAGCCTGCGTGGGCTGCGGTTCAGACATCGGTGGCGCGAGAGCTGCGCGACCCGCCTGTGCAGATGACTGTGCCGATGATCGTGGCGACAACAGCCCAGACGACAATGCGGTCGCTCCGCCGTCCGGCAGCATCACGTCACGCTCCGAGCGCGTCCGCGATGAGATCTGCGACAGCTGATCGAGCGCGCGCATCTGGTCTTGCAGTGCGCGACGCATGCTGTCTGCAGTTTCCCGCGTGGTTGTCGGCAGATGGGCTGCTTCCTCGCGGATGCGGGCATGTTCGCGAGCGAGCGTCTCAGCCGCTTGGGCGGCGCGCAGCCGCGTCTCGTCGGTTGCACTCGCCAACCGCGATGTCAGCGATTCAAATTCAGATGACAGATCGCCCGAGACGGTCTGGAAACGGTTGCGCAATTCGGTGAGCGAGCGTTCGCTCTCGGCTTCGGTTTGCGATTTGACGCGCTCGAGTTCGCCAATCAAGGCCCGTGATTTCGCTTCCGTCGTGGTTCGAAGCTCGTCGGTCAGGGCGCGGGCGCGCAATTCGATGCCGGACATCGAGCCTTCGATGTTGGTCGAATAGCCTTCCAGTGTGCGGCCGAATTCGTCGGCCTTGCCAGACAGGCGATCGAGCGTGCGCGAGAGATCGGCGTGGCGGGTTTGCAGCGTTGTGTCGATGCGGACGTTGGCGTCGTCGAGCACGTTGGCTGCGCGCAGGATCTGCTGGCCTTGGTTTTCGAACCGATCGGTGACGCCGTGGATCTGGCTGAATAGGTTTTCAGCGACGTTCTGCAACACGCTCGATTGGTTCGACAGGCCTTCGATGGCCTTCATGGTCTGGCGCGTAATGTTCTCGCTGGTGCGGCGTACGGCGTTGATGCCGTTGACCACGGAGTCGTCGAGGTCGACGGCTTGGCGCGCGATGGTATCGCGGAATGTGCGGGCGTGGATTTCCAGCGCATTGGTCAGCAGTTCGGCTTTTTCGCTAACCGCACTGTCGATGGCGGACGTCGACCGTACGATCTGGGCGTCGAACAATTCGAGGCGCTGCTGGAAGGCATCGTCGAGCGAGCGAGTGCGTTCGATCAATTGCATATCGAGTGCTTGGGCTCGGTTCGACAACGTGGTGTCTAGAGCGCGCGCATATTCTTCAAAGACAGTTTGCAGGTTCTCGGTGCGATTGCCGAGCGTGGTGTCGAGCGTGTGCATGTAGCCGTCGAAGGCCGTGCGCATTTGCTCGGTGCGGGTGCCAAGCGCGGTCGAGAAGGCGACGGTGTAATCTTCGAGAACGGCCTGCAAATCGTGCGTGCGCTGACCGAGAACGTTTTCAAAACGCCCGGTCGAGGTTGCGAGCGAGCCTTCCAAAGTCGCGAGATTTTCGCCAGCTCCCTTGATGATCGTCGCCAGCGTGACCTGCTGGGTCGACAGCTTTTCGATCAGCATCGGAATTTCAGTACCGAGCGATTTCAACGTGTCGGTGACGCTGGTCGAGGTGTTGAGCAGCGCGTGACGCTCGCCGGTCAGCTCTTGAATGAGACCGCGAATGCGACGTTCGTTTTGTTCGTACGAGCGTTCGAGATCGGCCACCTGATTGTGGACCAGCGCTTCCAACTCGCCAGCGCGACCGAGCGCGCGCGAGACCGCGTCGTTCATGAACGAGACTTGGCGGCGGACAGCTTGGCCAAGGCTTGCGATCGATTGCTCGGCGGCGCGATCGGGTTCGGCGAGCCGGATCGCGACTTCCGTCATGGTCGACGATTTCAACGCCAGCGACGCGATATGCCAGTTGAGCAGCGCCAGCAGCCAAAACACCGCGATTGGGATCAAAATCGCGGCGGCGGTGTAAAACGTCACCGGGTTGAGCAGCAGCGTGCCGAGCGACGCGCCTTCTGACCAATCGGGTGCCAGTGTCAGCATGCCAAACGAGATGCCGATCAGCGCCCAAACGCTGCTGGCGATGGCTGTCAGGCGAAAGATTTTCGACGACGGCTTTTGTTCAAGTGCGTAGATCAGACCGCCGATGCTTGGCACATCGTCATTCGCTGCGATCTTGCCGCGCACCGGTCCAGCTGGGCGTCGACGGGCCACGCGGCGGGCCGGAGTTTCGCGCGTGAGCGCGTCACGGGGAAGAGGGTCGCGGGTTGGGGCTTCGAGGGTGCGCGCTTCGAGGTTGCGTTGATCATTGCCACGTTGATCGGTGCCGCGGTCCAACAGAAGTGGCGGTGCGGCCGATAACGTTGGCATCACGTCTCGCGGTGATGGGTTCTTCAACGGCCCATCTTTTGCTAAAATGTCTTTTGAAAGCGCGTCTTTTGCCAATGCGTCTTTTATCGATGAAGCGCCGGTAACGGCGGCAAGCTGTTCTGAGATGTCCGTCTTAGCGCTGGTTGCCAACGGGTCGGCAAGCGCATCATTCGACGTTTGCCCCGCGATGGCCATAAGTTTTGCGATCTGATCTTGCGCCATGAAACCTGTCCCCCCAAGCGCGGATCGCGAGCGCAAACTCGCAACACTCAACACGATGGGCCCCGCATAGTGCCGAAAGATTAGGCCATTTTAACCGTCGCACAAAACGGAATTCGTCTCTGTCCCCGGAAAGAAACCTCTGCCCGCGCGAGGATATTTGCGGCCAATTGATCAATTGTGGCAGCAACTTGGCGAATCATCCGCACAGCTTCAACCGCTATATCTGACGTGGACGGGCGCCAACAGCGGCGGGCGACGAAGGGGCCTGGCGCCGAACGGTTACGATGTGGTTGATCTCATCATGAGACTTTCAAGCGGCAACTTTACGCGGATTTATCAGGCGTCCGCGTAATTTTCAGTTTCGATAGCCGGTGATCGGACCTCAAGGTGGGGTTCGCTGGCGATCAAACGGATCAGCGCCATGGCGACAGGATTAGCGGCAAAGCCAACGATTGTGACGGGCACGGAACCGCAATTCAGCGCGTTCCAGCGACACGGGTTGGCCGTCACGGAAACCCGACGCGCGGTCAGCGATCATGGCATCATTGCGGACAGCCCAATCGATATGGCGCATCTGCGGCGCTATACGCTCGGTGATCGCGGCCTGGAAAAAGAAGTGCTCGATCTGTTCTTGGCGCAGTTGCCGTCCATCATCGGTGCGCTTGGCGTCAGCGAAACGGGCGACGTGCGCAGTCGGGCCGCGCACACTTTGAAAGGCTCAGGCCGGGCTGTTGGCGCATGGCGGATTGCGGCGCTGGCAGAAGATATCGAGGACGTGATGCGAGCCAATAGCCAGGCCGCGCTGCAACCGCTTGTTGATCAGATCGAAGCCGCAGTTGACGATGTGCGCGGCTTTGTGGATGCGACGTACGCCGTCGAGATCGCGGGCTAACGGCCGTTTGCATTCACCGTCGTAAGCGGTCCGAACAGACGCGCCACACCATCGTAATGCTAGCGCCGGAAATCTCCGGCATTTGAAGGTCCAGGCCATTGGGCCAATCTTGAGGGTCCAGTCGTTGAAGGCCATTCGTTGGAACCGAGCTTTTTAGGCCGAAGCGCTTAAGCATATTTGAGCGCCGCTTGCGGGCTTGAGCTCCACGAATTCCAGCGACACGTCCCGCGATGCGTTAGGCTCGGGCGCTTGAACTTCCGGCTGTCTCCGACTAAGCCTGCGCCCGGAGTTCCATCACGTGTGATGGCTGCCGCTGACGCTTGCCAAACCCTCACGTGACCAGCGGCACAAAACCACCACGCCAGCCCCGAACAGGTATCGCCCGCGCCATGACCAAAATTACCTTCATCCAGCCCGACGGCACATCACAAACAGTCGACGCCGAAAACGGGCTGACCGTCATGGAGGCTGCCAAAATGAATTCGATTGAGGGGATCGAAGCGGAATGCGGTGGCGCCTGCGCCTGCGCGACCTGTCATGTCTACGTTGATGAAGCGTGGCGGGCGGCGGCTGGCAAACCGGCCGAGATGGAAGAGGATATGCTCGACTTTGCGTTCGATGTCCGGCCAGGCAGCCGATTGTGCTGCCAGATCAAGGTCGTTGCCGCGCTTGATGGCCTGATCGTATCGGTGCCAGCCAAACAATTCTGATCGCGTGCAGCGCCCGCATCGTAGGTTAGATATGGCGAGTGGAGTGCATCACCCGCTGGCATTGCGCCCATTTGTTTCACGTCAAAGAGCCTTACCTCAAAGAGCATGACCATGACGATTGCGATCGCGCGAAATCCAACAGCCAGCACGGATGACGACTTGGTTGAAACCGATGTCGTCATCATCGGCGCTGGGCCGTGCGGGTTGTTCGCGGTTTTTGAATTGGGCCTGCTCGATCTTAAATCGCACGTTGTCGATATTTTGGATCGGCCTGGTGGTCAGTGTGCCGAACTCTATCCGGAAAAGCCGATCTACGACGTCCCCGCACTGCCTGTTGTGACCGGTCAGGAGTTGACGGACCGGCTGATGGAACAGATCAAACCGTTTAATCCGGTGTTCCATTTCAACGAACGCATCGATGCCTTGAGCCGCGAAGCGGATGGACGCTTCCGCCTCGTCAGCGACGGCGGCACGACGCTGCTGTGTAAGGTCGTCGTGATTGCAGCCGGTGGTGGATCATTTACGCCCAAGCGCCCGCCGCTCGATGGCATTGCGGCTTATGAAGGCACATCGGTTTTCTATTCGGTGCGCAAAATCGAAAGCATGCGCGACCGCGATATCGTCATTATTGGTGGCGGTGACAGCGCGCTTGACTGGACACTCAATTTGCAGCCGGTGGCAAAATCCCTGACGCTGGTTCATCGTCGTGACGACTTTCGCGCAGCCCCACATTCGGTCGAAAAAATGCGAGGGCTTGTCGCTGACGGCAAAGTTCGACTGTTGATTGGTCAGGCGACGACACTTCAAGGCGACAACGGTCAGCTATCGGCAGTGACCGTCAAAACCGCGGATGGCAACGAGCGCATCGCCTGTAATGCGCTACTGCCATTTTTCGGACTGACGATGAAGCTCGGCCCGGTCGCCAATTGGGGTCTGCATCTCAACGAAAATCTTGTCGCGGTTGATACTGAGCGGTTTGAGACCAACGAACCTGGCATTTTTGCCATCGGCGACATCAATACCTATCCGGGCAAATTGAAGCTGATTTTATCAGGGTTCCATGAGGCAGCGCTGATGGCGCAGGCGGCGCAGAAAATCGTTTTCCCAGGCAAGAAGGTCGTCTTTCAGTACACGACGTCGTCGTCGAGTTTGCAAAAGAAGCTTGGCGTCAAATGAATTGCATCGACGCTCTTCGTCATCACACGGGCGGGTGATTTACGGTCGGGCCGCGGCAGTGCCGTAACTGGTGGTTGCCGCGCGGCGAAGAAGACCCGGCATGGCGTGGATCGCGGATTTCACGCGTGTTCGAAGCATTTCGAGATAAATCCGCGCGTAGGCATAGCCAGCCATGGTCATCGGTTGCGCCCAATCGATGACGTCGATGGTGCCATCAGCCCAAGCCATCTTGTACCCATGGCCCGGCGCTAGCATGTCGAAGGTTGCGATGTTATCGGCGTAGCTATCGCGCACGCATTGTTCGAGGAGCAGCACGCCAGCGGCGGATTTTTCGTAGCGTAGATTGTAGACAGTGACGTGCATTGCCAGATGGCCTTTGCAAACAAACGACACGTCGAGTGCTGCGGTTTCACCGGCTGATTTCAGAACCGAGATCACACAATTGGTCGGCCGCACCGCACCCTCGGCGGCGTCGGCGAAAAAGCGGGCCATGCGGCTGTCGGAAATGGCATAGGAGACGAGCCCGCGTGTTTTTAGCCATTCGACTTTCAAAGCCAACGCAGACGCCGCATAGGTGCGGGCTTCAGCGCCGCCGCGGATGCGTTCGAATGTCATAGTGCCCGCTTGATCAAGGCGACGGGCATAACGCTTGCGATTGCGCCGGCTGTCAGCCGAATAGCGCTTTTCGTAGTCGGCGAATGATTTGGCGCTGGCAAGATCGAGGTAGGGCGCGACGAGGCGGTCGGTGACGCGCGCACCAAGTTCAACGAGCAATGGTGCCACCACGGCGTCAGCTCGAACGCGGCGCAAGCGCACGACATCGCAGGCGGCTGAATGGGCCAAGTGCTGCCACGACTGGCGTAAAACATCGGCTTTGTCGTCAATGGTATCGACGATGACGTCGCCATACTGGCCAACAGGATCACCCATCCAGAACACCTGCCGGATGCCGCGCACACGCTGGCTGACCAACGGCCAAACCAAAATCAAGCGGCCGTCGCGGCGGGCTGTCACGATCGACAACGTGAGGCCCGCGATGCCGCCTGGAGCGTCTTCAAGATAGTGATTGGCCCAGTGCCACAAGAAGTTGAAAGATTGAAACAAGTTACGGCCGTTGGCTGCGCGCTCAAACAATGCGTTCCAGTCGGCTTCGAGCGCGTCGAAGTCAGCCCGCTTCGTGATCAGGGCGAATTCGGTTTTGGCTGACATCGGTGCGCCCGCGTGATCCGTTGGAACGGCGGAGGCGGTGGTCAAACGCTGACGTGCGGCGGTGGAACTTGGCATGCAATGGCGCCTATGTGCGTCGGAGGGTTGGACCGGACCCAGTTGGGTCGAGGCCAACGACGCAAGCCACATGCCACGGTCACACAGGTTAAAGCACCAGTGTTGGACTGCGATCGCGGGGGCGATTTCCGCCTAAATATGAGCGATCTCGAGGAATGCGAGCCCGAGCAGGACAATGGCGTTGGCCAAAATGAACGCTTTGCCGCGACGTGTCGGTGCAGCGGATCCCAAAATGAGAGGCGCGATCATCGCGCTTGCGCCGGCAAGGTTAATGGGGATCAGGCCTGCTGGTCCGATGCCGCCCTTGGCCTCGGGAAATTGTAGCGTGATTAACACGCCAACGGCGATGCCAAGCACGACGGCGCCGAGCAGGCGCGGCCAAAATCCAGTTTCGGGTCGCTGCATGCCAACGACGCGGATTGCCGTTAATGGCATCGTCACGAGCGTTAGGCCGGCTGCGCCTTTGATGATGACTTCGATCCACAGCAGGTTGAGCACGTGCAGTTATCTCAAAAAAAGTTAGACCGATGATGAGGCCGCTGGCTGATCGTGTTTGGAAAATAGTTTGTGCTGACGCTCAGGGGATGGCGAACGGCGGATGGCGAACGTCCGCAATACAGCGTGGCCCAGAGTTCAGCACGCAGCGCAACGATGATGGCGATCTCAATTATCGCCAACCGGGGGATGGCGCAACTTGTTGACGTTGTCCTCGTCGTCTGAAGAGGACCCGAACCCGCCGAACAATCCACCATCGTCTTCGACCACCGGTTCGGGAGGACTTGGCGTGTAGTCGCCAGCCAGATGGCGGGTCAGTGCGGTTTTGATCGCCTGGGATTTCTGCGCCGTGCAGTAGTCTTCGCCTTGCGCGCTAATGGCTTTGGCGACGCCGCGGTAAGACGCATCGAAGGATTGCGCAAGCTTATCGCTGTCGGCGGCCGTGGTGAGGCTTGCGCTTTCAGACGCCAAGAACTGCGTCCGCAATTTGGTCTGATCGAAATTAAAGCCGCACTTTTGCGCGCGTGCCGCCGTGCGGCCAACCTGAACCGCGCGAGATGTCGGATCGTTGGCAATCACCGGTGCGGTTGGGGCGGCCGTCGCAGCAGTGCTGGCACCGAATAGCGAACCGGTTGAAATGCCGGGCAGGGACGCACCGCATCCAGCCAACGATGTGACAGCCAGAGCCATGCCGGCGACCGACATGGTTCTGTGCAGCGGTGCAGTCAGAGATCTGCGGTCAGTCATTTCGGCGGTTCGCCTAATCTAGCGCGGAGCGGACCGACGACGACCCGCGACGCAGCGTTACCCGTTGAGATTTGGCTGACGATCCAGCGCTGGTCAACGGGGGCGTGGGTCACTTTCCACCCTTCATCGTTACAGCGTCTCGTCATGACGGGATTTCATCACAAGCGGCGGGCCACTAGCGCATCAGAGCCTTCATGGCAGCGTCCAGGCCATCGAGCGTCAGCGGATACATGCGGCCACCCATCGCGGTCCGGACTATGCGGATCGACGGCGTCCAATCCCAATGCGCTTCCGGCACCGGATTGAGCCAAACGGCATGTTTGTATACGTCCGTAACACGTCGCAGCCACAGCGCGCCGGGTTCCGGGTTCATGTGTTCAACCGATCCGCCAGCGACGGTCAGCTCATACGGGCTCATCGACGCGTCGCCAACG